>JBHEPF010000164.1:0-37500 GCA_046260445.1 Dermatophilaceae bacterium
GCGGCCACGCCGAGAGGTCCAGGACCGCCGCGAACAACCCATCGGCCGCCCGCTCGATCTCGGCGAGACGAGGGATGTCGTCAGCGGTGGCATACCGGACGCTCGTGAGGGACAGGCGGGGCCGCGCGGGCCACTCGGAGCTGGTCACGGGGATCCGCTCACAGCAGGGTCGGCTTGACCTCGTACAGGCGGGCCAGGACGCCGTTGACGAACTTGGGCGAGTCGTCGGTGGACAGGTCCTTGGCGAGGGCGACGGCCTCGCTGATCGCGACCGGCTCCGGCACGTCGGTGGAGAAGAGCACTTCGTAGGCACCGAGGCGCAGGATGGCGCGGTCCACGGCCGGCATCCGGTCCAGGGCCCAGCCCTGGGCATAGGTCGAGATGGCGTCGTTGATGTCGCCCCAGTGCGCAACGACCCCTTCGACCAGGCCCACGGTGTACTCGCTGAGCGGTGCCTCGGTGGCCGGGGTCGCGAGCCGCTCCCGCAGCAGGTCGAGGGCGTTGACCCGGCGCTGCTCGGCTTCGAAGAGCAGGTCGATGGCGCGCTTGCGGCCCTTGGTGCGTGCGGCCACTAGCTGACGCGACCGAGATAGGAGCCGTCCCGCGTGTCGACCTTGACCTTCGTGCCGGCCTCGAGGAAGAGCGGGACCTGGATCGCGGCTCCGGTCTCGAGCGTCGCCGGCTTGGTGCCGCCGGTCGAGCGGTCGCCCTGGAGGCCAGGCTCTGTGTAGGTGATCTCGAGGACGACGGAGGCCGGGAGCTCGACGAAGAGCGGGGTGCCCTCGTGCCGGGCCACGAGGACGTCCTGGTTCTCGAGCAGGTAGTCCGCCGCCCCGCCGACGACCTCGGGGCTCACCTCGACCTGGTCGTAGGTGTCGGGGTCCATGAAGACGAAGTGAGAGCCGTCGTTGTAGAGGTACTGCATCGTGCGCTTGTCGACGTTGGAGGTCTCGACCTTGACCCCGGCGTTGAAGGTCTTGTCGATGGTCTTTCCTGACATCACGTTCTTCAGCTTGGTGCGCACGAAGGCCGGCCCCTTGCCGGGCTTGACGTGCTGGAACTCCACCACGGTCCAGAGCTGACCGTCGATGTTGAGGACCAAGCCGTTCTTGAGGTCGTTCGTCGTTGCCACGTGGGGTGGTCGCTTTCTTCGCTGTCGGGCTCCGCGCCGGCGGGTCGCGCGCGTCTTCGCGGGCACGACAGCCCCCGGGCGTGGAGTGGGAACCGCACGATTCTACCGACCCGGTGGCCATGTCCAGGGCCACGGGCCGGGCGGGGGACCGGGGCCGGGTCGCCCTGCGGCGAACTCCACTCCCGGGACCGGACCATCGGCCATGATGGACCCATGGCCCTCGCCGACTGGTTCCTCTCCCCCGCGGAGCGCCAGAACCCTCACGCCATCATCGATGCCGTTCGCGGCAACCAGACGGCCTGGACCGTCGGCAACGACGTCCGCCCCATCGTCCACGGCGCTCCCTACTTCGCCGAGCTCGCCGAGCGCATCACCGGCATGGGGCCGGGCGACCGCGTCTACTTCGTCGACTGGCGCGGCGATCCCGACCAGCGTCTCAACGACGCAGGGGAGACCCTCGTCGATGTGCTGACGACCGCACTCGGTCGCGGGGTCGACGTGCGCGGACTGCTCTGGCGCTCACACTGGCACAAGATCGGGCTGCACTCCGAGCGCGCCTTCGCCCTGGGCAAGGCCATCGAGGCCGCGGGCGGCCAGTGCCTGCGAGACATGCGGGTGCGATCCCTCGGCTCGCACCACCAGAAGTTCGTCATCCTGCGCCACCAGGGCGACCCGGCCCGTGACGTCGCCTACGTCGGTGGCATCGACCTGTGCCACAGCCGCCGCGACGACATCGACCACCTCGGCGACGAGCAGGCCCTCGACGTGGCCGCGGAGTACGGCCCACGGCCGGCCTGGCACGACGTGCAGGCCGCTCTGAGCGGACCGGCCGTCCACGATGTCGAGACGACCTTCCGCGAGCGGTGGGAGGACAGCACCCCGCTCACCCTCAACCCCGGTCGTAGGCTGACGTCCTTGCTGCAGGCGGAGGACCAGGAGCCGCGGCCGCTCGGCGAGCAGTGGCCGCCACCACCCCGGGTCGACGGAGCGCACGACGCCGTGCAGATCGTCCGCACCTATCCCGCGATCCTCCCGGTGGGCTACGACTTCGCACCAGAGGGTGAGCGGAGCATCGTGCTCGGCAACGCCAAGGCGATGTCGCACGCTCGCAGGCTCATCTATGTCGAGGACCAGTACCTCTGGGGCACCGGCGTCGGGGAGCACTTCGCCACGATGCTCCGCAACCGCTCCGAGCTCCGCCTCGTCATCGTCCTGCCGATCGTCCCGGACGTGGACGGAGCCATCGCCCGTACCCCCCAGCTCGCGGCCCGACTGCTCGCGCTGGAGCCCATCCTCGAGGCCGGCGGGGACCGGGTGGCCGTCTTCGGCCTGACGAACAGCCTCGGGCTGCCGGTGTACGTCCACTCGAAGATCTGCATCATCGACGACCGGTGGGCCAGCGTCGGGTCCGACAACTTCAACCGTCGGTCCTGGACGAGCGACTCCGAGATCGCCTGCGCGGTGATGGACGACCGGCTGGACGACCTGGGCGAGGACGAGCCCTCGCCACCGGACGCCTTCCCCCTGCGGCTACGGCGGACGCTGTGTGCCGAGCACCTCGGCGTCCCGGAGAGTGCGGTCCCGCACGACCCGGACGAGCTCTTCGACGCCCTCGTCGCAGCGGCCACGCGACTCGACGAGTGGTACGCGGCCGGCGCAGAGGCACCGCAGCACCTGCTGCGACGCCTGCGCGGCTCGGCCCGGATCCCCCGGCGGGTCAGCCCCGGACGGGCCCGCCGGCGGGTGGCGAGCAGGGCCTCGACCTCCCGGGAACGGTCGCTCTCCCACGCCGAGCGGCCGCCGGGACAGCTCCGCGCCCTCGACCCCCCGGAGCTGTCTCGCGCGAAGCGGCTGTGGGCCGAGCGGCTCGTCGGCGTCATCGACCCCGACGGGACGGTGCTGCGCGAGGAGGAGCTCCCGGAGCTCAGCGCGCCGGGGCCCTGACCGCCCGGTGACCCGGACGGCTCAGCCCGCGACGGCCTCGTATGCGGTCCGCAGCCGGTCCTCGGACGGCCCCTCGAGCCTGGTGACGGATGCGAGCCCGTCGAGCACGACGAAGCGGAGCAGCGCACCGCGCGACTTCTTGTCCCGGCGCATCACCTCGAGCAGCGACTCGAAGCGCGCCTGCGGGTCGACGGCGGACCACACGTCGCTCGTCGGGAGCCCGAGTGCCTGGAGCACGCTCCGATGCCGGTCGACGAGGGCGTCGTCGATGAGCCCGGCGTCGCGAGCGAGCTCGGCGGCGAACACCATGCC
Source organism: Dermatophilaceae bacterium (assembly GCA_046260445.1). Taxonomy (GTDB): domain Bacteria; phylum Actinomycetota; class Actinomycetes; order Actinomycetales; family Dermatophilaceae; genus F2B08. The sequence continues at coordinate 3,389 of JBHEPF010000164.1, forward strand.
GACGCTGATCGCCTCCCCGTGGCGCAGCCGGTAGTCCTCGACCTGCTCGATGGCGTGTCCCAGGGTGTGCCCGTAGTTGAGGACCTCGCGCAACCAGGACTCGGTGAGATCCTCGGCGACGACCCTGGCCTTGACGGCGATCTTGCGCTCGATGAGCTCACGGAGCACCGGCCCGCGGACGTCGAGGCAGGCCTGCGGGTCGGCCTCGATGAGGTCGAGGATGACCGGGTCGGCGATGAAGCCGCCCTTGACGACCTCGGCCAGCCCGGCCCGCAGATCGACCTCCGGCAGCGACTCGAGCGTGGCGAGGTCGCAGAGGACTGCGTGCGGCGGGTGGAACGACCCGACGAGGTTCTTGCCGGCCGCCGTGTTGATCCCGGTCTTACCGCCCACGGCTGCATCGACCATCGCGAGGACCGTGGTCGGCACCTGGACGACGGCGACTCCTCGTAGCCACGTCGCTGCGACGAAGCCGGCCAGGTCGGTCACCGTGCCGCCCCCGACGGCGACCACCACGTCGCTGCGGGTGAAGGCGGCGGCACCCAGCCGGTCCCACAGCTGCACGGCCGTCGCCGCCGTCTTCGCGCTCTCGGCGTCGGGCACCTCAGCGAGATGGACCGCGACACCGGCACTCTCGATCGCCTCGGCGCAGCGGGCGGCGAGCCCGCGAAGGGGGGGCGGATGCACGAGCAGGGCGCGGACGGCCCCCTGGGGCAGCAGCCCGACGAGGTCGTCGAGCACGCCTCGGCCGACGGTCACGTCGTAGGCGGTGCCCACCGGGATGACGGTCGCATCCCTCACGACGGGTCCCGCTCCCCCGCGAGCAACGCGGCGATCTCGTCGACGATGTCTTCCGCCGCCCGGCCCGCCGTGTCGACCCGCCACCGGGCCAGTCCCTCGTAGGTGCCACGCCGGGCACCCATCATCGCGATCCACGTGGCCCGGGGGTTGACGGCGAGCAGTGGCCGCGAGGTGTCGAAGCCGATGCGCTTGGCCGCATCGGCGATACCGACGTCGAGGAAAACCACCATGCGAACGGCGAGGGCCGCGCCGATCTCCTCCTGCATCGGCGCTCCGCCACCGAGCGCGAGGACCCCGTCGTGGGTCTGAAGCAGCTCGAGCGTCACCTCGCGCTCGAGCGAGCGGAAGTACGGCTCGCCCTCGTCGACGAAGATGTCGCTGATCGCCCGCCCGTCGCGCTCCACGACGACCTCGTCACCGTCGACGAAGCCGACCCCGAGCCGCTGTGCGAGAAGCCGTCCGACGGTGCTCTTGCCGACCCCCATCGGACCGATGAGGACGAGCACCGGACCGGGCGCGCGCGCCTCAGCTGGGCTGTCCACGGTCAGCTCCAGGTGCGCAGCTGCGCGGGGATGGACGCGAGATAGCCGGCGTGGTTGCGCGCCGTCTCGCTCACGCTGTCGCCACCGAACTTCTCGAGGCATGCCTCGGCGAGGACGAGCGCCACCATCGCCTCGGCGACCACCCCGGCCGCGGGAACGGCGCAGACGTCGGAGCGTTGGTGGATCGCTGTGGCGGGTTCTCCCGAGGCGACGTCCACGGTCTGCAGGGCTCGCGGGACGGTGCTGATCGGCTTCATCGCCGCCCGCACACGCAGCACCTCGCCCGTCGACATCCCGCCCTCTGTGCCGCCCGCGCGCCCGCTCTGCCGCCGGACCACCCCGTCGTCGTCACGCGCCATCTCGTCGTGCGCCTTCGACCCGCGCCTGCGGGCGGTCTCGAAGCCGTCGCCGACCTCGACACCCTTGATCGCCTGGATGCCCATGAGTGCCGCCGCGAGCCGCGCGTCGAGGCGCCGGTCCCAGTGCACGTGGGAGCCGAGGCCCGGGGGAACCCCGACGGCCACCACCTCGACGACTCCGCCCAGCGTGTCCCCCTCTTTGCGGGCGGCGTCGACCTCGGCGACCATCGCGGCGCTCGCCGTCGCGTCCAGGGTGCGCACCGGGTCGGCGTCGAGTTCCGCCACGTCGTCCGGGCCCGGCACCGGGTAGTCCGCCCCCACCCCTGCGCACCCGATCGCGACGGTATGCGAGACGAGCCGGATCCCGTAGGCCTGCCGCAGGAACTGGGCCGCCACCTCACCCAGCGCCACGCGCGCCGCGGTCTCCCGCGCCGATGCCCGCTCGAGGACCGGGCGGGCATCGGCGAAGGCGTACTTCTGCATCCCGACGAGGTCGGCGTGTCCGGGCCGGGGTCGGGTGAGGGGCCGGTTGCGCGCGAGCTCCTTCTCGGCTCCCACGTCGTCGCTCGCCGCATAGGTCTGGGCGCTCACCGGGTCCGGGCTCATGACGACCTCCCACTTCGGCCACTCGGTGTTGGCGATGTGGACGGCGATCGGGGAGCCGAGGGTGAGACCGTGCCGCACGCCCGCGAGGAAGCTCACCTCGTCCTTCTCGAAGGACATCCGCGCGCCGCGGCCGTAGCCGAGCCGGCGCCGGGCGAGCGCGCTCTGCAGGTCGTCGCGAGTCACCTCGACCCCGGCGGGCAGGCCCTCCATCGTCGCAACGAGGGCGGGTCCGTGCGACTCACCGGCGGTCAACCAACGCAGCATGCAGGCATCTTGTCACGATGGAGGGGCGGGGCCGAGACGGCGTTCACGAGCGACCCACCGCACCGGGCCGCCCAGACCGCGACGGGGCTACCCGATGAGGTCGACGACCCGCGCGCCGGAGAGGACTGCGACGAACGCTCCGGCGCACATGGCCGGCCCGTAGGCGAGGGGGGTCGTGCGGGACGCGCCGCGGAACAGCAGGAGGACCAGCGCCCACACGCCGCCGATGAGGAAGGTCGCCATCGTGCCGATGACGAGCTCGTCCGCGCCGAGCCAGCCGAGCGAGAGTCCGATGACGCCGGACCACTTGACGTCTCCCAGACCGACCTGCCCGCGGCTGACGAGCCACAGCAGCCCGAACAGCACGACGAGGACGACCATCCCGATGAGGGCCCCGACCCACCGGCGGTCGCCCTGGACGAGCGATGCCAGGAACAGCAGGGCCAGCATCGCCGGGTAGGCCGGATAGGTCAGGCCGTTCGGCAGGCGGTGCACGTCGGTGTCGATCCAGACGAGCACGACGGACAGCCAGGCGAGGAGGAGGTAGGCGGGAACGGCCGCCCAGCCCGCGCGCGGTGCCAGCGCCGCACCCACCGCCGGCCAGAGCAGCGCCAGTGCCACGACCGGCCACCACGACACCCAGGAGGGCCAGCCGACCCCTCGCGGCTCGTCCTCCTCGATGCGGTAGCCGAAGGTCGCGATCTCCCGGCGGGTCAGCAGGCCCAGGCCGGCTCCGGTGACCGCGAGGACGGCGAGAGCGAGGATCACGGCCGGTCCCGGACCGCGGCGCGCATGGCGGCGACGTCCCCAGGCAGTCCGGTGAAGAGCTCGAACTGCCGGGCAGCCTGGTGGATGAGCATCTCGAGACCGGAGATCGCCACGCCACCCCTCGCCTCGACACCGGTCGCGAGCGGGCTGGGCCACGGGGCATAGACGACGTCGAAGAGGGTGACGTCGAGCTGCTCCGGGGACGCCGGGAGCGTGGCGACGAGGCCTTGGCCGGCCGCGGCCGGCACCGTCGAGACGACGAGTGGGGGTGGGACGAGCGCCCACTCCGCGAGCGGGACGGTACGCCCGGGCATCCCCTGCTCGCGGGCGAACGCGGTGAGGCTCTCGGCCGCCTCGACCCGCCGGGCGGCGACCTCGACGTGCCGCACCCCGAGCTCGCGCAGGGCGAGCACGGCCGACCGCGCGGTGGCGCCTGCCCCGATGACCCGGGCCCGGCCGCTGTGCTCGACGTCGCGCAGGGAGGCGACCATGCCGTGGACATCGGTGTTGTCGGCGTCCCAGCCGCCATCGGCGCGGCGGACGAGGGTGTTGATGGCCTGCGCGCGCCGAGCCACCTCGCTGACGTCGGTGGCCACAGCGAAGGCGACCTCCTTGAGCGGCATCGTGAGGCTGAGTCCGCGCCAGGAGGCGTCCAGCGCCTCGACGAAGCCCGCCAGGCCGGACTCGACGACCTCGACGGCGTCGTAGGACCAGTCGCTCAACCCGGCCGCGGCATACCCCGCCGTGTGGAGCAGGGGAGAGAGCGAGTGCGCGATGGGCGAGCCGAGGACCGCCGCCCGGCGGATCGTCGGGTCAGCCCCCACCGGTGCACTTGCCCGGGTTGTCCTCACACCACTGGACCCGCAGCCGGTCGTTGGCCTGGTGCTCGGCGAAGGTCTCAGCGAACAGGGTCTCGCCGGTGTCCAGGTTGACGGTGACGAAGAAGAACCACGGCCCATCGGTGGGGTTGGCCGCCGCGTCGATGGAGGCCCGGCCGGGGTTGCCGATGGGGCCGGGCGGCAGTCCCTGGATGACGTAGGTGTCGTAGGGGTGGCTCTTGGCCTCCTCGAACTCGGTCCGGGTGAGGTTGCCCCGCTTCTGCAGGGCGTAGTTGACCGTCGAGTCCATCTCGAGCCGGCCGACCGTCGGGCCGGTCGGGTCCGCGAGGCGGTTCTCGACGACCTGGGCGACCTTGCCCAGATCGACGTCGGCGCGGGCCTCGCCCTCGACGATCGAGGCCACGCTGAGGGTGCGCTGCCAGTCCTCCTCGGGCACGCCTGCATCGGTCAGCTGGGCCTTCATCTCCTCGACGAGCACCGCGAGGTGCTCGGTGGCCGATGACTCGGTCCGCAGGGTGTAGGTCGCGGGGAAGAGCCAGCCCTCGACGTTGCCCCCGGCCTGCTCCGGCAGCCCGATCGCCTCGGCGTCCTCGGCGGCGGCCTCGTAGTCCTCGACCGGGACGCCGGTGGCCTCGGAGAGCGCGGCGAACACCTCGGCCTTCCACAGTCCCTCCCGGATCGTCACCCGCTCGCCGAGATAGCGGTTGGCGGGGTCGTTGAGGGCTGCGAGGGCGTCGGAGGCCTTCATCTCCTGCAGGAGGGTGTAGTCGCCCGGCTGGATCGAGGCGGCGGCGCTGGGATCGGCGTTGCTCGCCTGGACGAAGGCCGTGGTCGAGGCGATGACTCCGGCGTCGACGAGACTGCGGGCGATGTCCGCGCCGCTCTCCCCCGGGCTGACCGTCACGGTCGCCTCGCCTGAGCCGGGGCCGGGGTAGTCCTCCACGGGGCTGGACAGCGCGCGGGTCACCATCGGTTCGACGACCCGGTAGGCGCCGTAGGCGAGCCCGACGAGGAGAGCGAGCGCGATGAGGGGCACGGCGAAGCGGGAGGCCTTGCTCCCGTGGTGGTCGCGACGTGGAGGACGAGTGTGCCGACCGGGTCGAGACTCGGACCGGGTTCCGGTAGCCGCCTCGCCGTGGTCGTCGACGTGGTCCGGAGGGGCGTCGTGATCTCCGTCCCCGCCGAAGATGTGGTCCTCCAAGTGCGAGCTCACCCGTGCTCCTTCCGCCGGCGGCCATGTCGGGTCTTGCGCCCGTGTGAGAGGAGCTCTCCGGCCGGGCGACCGGAGGAGCTCTCGACGTCCAGCGCTCCCTGGAGGATCAGGACCGCTGCGGCCTGATCGACGACGGAGCGCCGCCCACGCTCACGCAGACCACTGGCTCCGAGCTGGCGGTGCGCGGCGACGGTCGTGAGCCGCTCATCGACGAGCCGGACGGGGACCGGTGCCACACGTGAGGCGAGATCCCGAGCATAACCGCGTGCTGTCCCCGCGGCGGCCCCTTCGTCGCCACGAAGTGTCCGCGGCAGACCGACATAGATGCATGTCACCTCGTGGTCGAGGACCAGGCGGTCGACGGCATCGGTGTCGTCGGGTGCGACGGTCGCGACCGGATGCGCGAGGACGCCGCGAGGGTCGCTGAGCGCGATGCCGACCCGCACCGACCCGACATCGACTCCCATCCGCACCCCGGTGGGGGGCGCGGGTGCGAGGTCAGCCGGCGAGCTCACCGACGCGCCACTCGATCGCGGACAGGGCCTGTTGGACCGCAGCGGGGTCACTTCCGCCACCCTGGGCGAGGTCGTCCTTCCCGCCCCCGCCACCGCCGAGCTCCTTGGCGGCCATGCGCACCAGCTCGCCCGCCTTGATCCCACGGTCCCGGGCCACCTCGTTCGTGGCCACGACGACGACGGGACGTCCGCCCTTGGTGCCCGTGACGGCCACGACCACGGGTCGCTCGGTGCCGAGGCGGCCGCGAGCGTCGAGAACCATGGCTCGGATGTCGTCACCGCCGGCCTCCGACCCGGCGTCGTGCCCGAGGAAGCGCACCGACCCGACGTCGCGCACTCCGTCGGTGAGGCGGCCGGCGGCGGCGAGCACCTGCTCGCGTCGGAGCCGTTCGAGGTCGCGCTCGGCGTCCCGGAGCCGGCCCATCATGGCGCTGATCCGCTCGGGGAGCTCCTCCGGGCGGGCCTTGAGCATCTCGGTCACCTGACCGACGATCGCGTGCTCGCGGGCGAGGAAGGAGTATGCGTCGGTGGCGACGAGCGCTTCGACCCGCCGCACGCCGGAACCGATCGAGGACTCCCCGAGCAGGGTGATGAGACCGAGCTGGGTGGTCCGCTCGGCATGGGTGCCGCCGCACAGCTCCTTGGCCCAGTCGCCGACGGAGATGACGCGCACGGCGTCGCCGTACTTCTCGCCGAAGAGGGCCATGGCGCCGATGTCGCGCGCCTCGGCCTGGGTCATGACGTTCGCGGAGACGGTGAGGTCCTCGAGGAGGAGCGCGTTGACACGCTGCTCGACATCGCGCAGCACCGAGGCGGGGACCGCGGCGGTGGCGGTGAAGTCGAAGCGGAAGCGGCCGGGGGCGTTCTCCGAGCCGGCCTGGGTCGCGGTCTCCCCGAGCGCCTCACGGATCGCCTTGTGCACCATGTGCGTCGCGGTGTGGGCGCGCGAGATCGAGCGGCGCCGCTCGATGTCGACCAGGGCGTGCGCGCTCTCGCCGGTGTGGACCTCGCCGGAGACGACGGTCGCCTTGTGCACGATGAGTCCGGCGATCGGCTTCTGGACGTCGCGGACCTCGACGACCGAGCCGCTCGCGAGCTGGAGCAGCCCGCCGTCGGCCAGCTGCCCACCGCCCTCGGCATAGAACGGGGTCCGGTCCAGGACGACCTCGATCTCGTCGCCCGCCCGCGCGGCCGTCACCGTCTCGCCGTCGCGGATGAGGCCGGTGACCCGGCCCTCGCTGCTCACCTCGTCGTACCCGGTGAAGTCGACCGCGCGACCGAGGCTCTCGGCGACCTCGCGGTACACGCTCGTGCCACCGTGGCCGACCTTCTTGGCCTTGGCGTCCGCCTTGGCCCGGTTCCGCTGCTCCTGCATGAGGCGGGTGAACCCGTCCCGGTCGACGGCCAGACCCTGCTCGGCCGCCATCTCGAGAGTGAGGTCGATCGGGAAGCCGTACGTGTCGTGGAGCGTGAAGGCGCGGTCCCCCGAGAGCACGGCCTCGCCGGCCCGCTTGGTCTCGGCGACCGCAGTGTCGAGGATCGTCGTGCCTGAGGCGAGGGTGCGGCGGAACGCCTCCTCCTCCGCGTAGGCGATCGTGCTGATCCGCTCGAAGTCGCTCTCGAGCTCCGGATAGCTCTCCTTCATCCGCTCGACGGAGATGGGCAGCAGCTCGGGCAGGCAGAGGCCCTGGTAGCCGAGCAGGCGCATCGCCCGGACCGAGCGTCGCAGCATCCGGCGCAGGACGTAGCCCCGCCCCTCGTTGCCGGGGGACACGCCGTCGCCGATGAGCATGAGCGAGGAGCGGACATGGTCGGCGACCACGCGCAGCCGGACGTCGTCCGGGTGGGAGGCCGAGGCGGCCTGGCCCGAGCCGGCGCCGTAGGAGCGCCCGCTCATCTCCGCCGCGCGGGCCAGCACGGGGTAGACCTCGTCGATCTCGTACATGTTGTCGACGCCCTGGAGGAGGCTCGCCATGCGCTCGAGCCCCATGCCGGTGTCGATGTTCTTCTTCGGCAGGTCACCGGCGATGTCGAAGTCGGCCTTGGAGCGCACCTCCGAGAGCTCGTGCTGCATGAACACGAGGTTCCAGAACTCGAGGAAGCGGTCCTCGTCGACGGCCGGGCCACCCTCGGGGCCGTACTCCGGACCGCGGTCGTAGTAGATCTCGCTGCACGGGCCACCCGGACCGGGGACGCCCATGTGCCAGTAGTTGTCCTCCTTGCCGCGCCGCACGATCCGCTCGGACGGGATGCCGGTGACGTCGCGCCAGATCTCGATGGCCTCGTCGTCGTCCTCGTAGACGGTGGCCCAGATGCGGTCACCGTCCAGGCCGAACCCGCCGGACTCCTGGCTCGTGGTGACGAGGTCCCAAGCAAGCCGGATCGCCCCCTCCTTGAAGTAGTCGCCGAAGGAGAAGTTGCCGTTCATCTGGAAGAACGTGCCGTGCCGCGAGGTCTTGCCGACCTCGTCGATGTCCTGGGTCCGCACGCACTTCTGCACGCTCGTGGCGCGGTCCCACTCGGGGGTCTCCTGGCCGAGGAAGTACGGCTTGAACGGGACCATGCCGGCGTTGACGAAGAGCAGGTTGGGATCGTCGAGGATGAGCGAGGCAGAGGGCACCACGGCGTGACCGTTCTTCTCGAAGAAGCTCAGCCAGCGGCGGCGGATCTCTGCGGTTTCCATGGATGGATCACGTTCCTTGGGACTCGGGTGTCTCGGTCGTCGACAGTGTCGCGACCCGGTGCGGGTGACAAACATGCAGGGTATCGCGGCGCAGGCCGCCGGCCCTAAGCCGTTCTGCACCGCCTGCTCAGCGCCCGAGCCGCTCCCTGAGCCACCGCCAGCGCTCCTGGAGGCGCGCCTCGAAGCCGCGGTCGGTCGGTCGGTAGTAGTCGGTCCGGCCGGCGAGGTCGTCCGGGAGGTAGGTCTGGCGCGCGACTCCGTCCGGCTCGTCGTGCGCATACCGGTAGTCGACCCCGTGTCCCAGGCGCGCCGCTCCCGCGTAGCCCGACCCGCGCAGGTGGGGCGGGACTGCCCCGCCCTTGCCGGCCCGGACGTCGGCGATGGCCTCGTTGATGCCCCTGTAGGCGGCGTTGGACTTCGGTGCGATGGCGTTGTGGACCACCGCCTGGGCCAGGATGATCCGGGCCTCGGGCATGCCGATCTGGGCGACGGCGTGCATCGCGGCGACCGCGGTCTGCAACGCTGTCGGGTCGGCCATGCCGATGTCCTCGCTCGCGGCGATGACGATGCGCCGGGCGATGAAGCGCGGGTCCTCGCCCGCCTCGAGCATCCGGGCGAGGTAGTGCAGGGCGGCGTCGACGTCGGAGCCGCGCATCGACTTGATGAGCGCGGACGCGACGTCGTAGTGCTGGTCGCCGGTGCGGTCGTAGCGGACGGCCGCTGTCGCGACCGCCTGTTCGGTATGGGCGAGGGTGATGCGCACCGGCTCGTCCGAGTCGGCCCCGGCCGGCTGGTCGTCGGATGCCACCCCCGCGGCCGCCTCGAGCGCCGTGAGAGCCCGCCGCGCGTCTCCCCCGCTCACCCGGACGAGGTGCTCGCTTGCGTCGTCGTCGAGGGTGTAGGCGCCGGCCAGGCCGCGCTCGTCGCTCACCGCCGACGTCAGCAGGTCGGCGATGTCCGCGTCCTCGAGCGAGGTCAGCGTCACGAGCACCGAGCGCGAGAGCAGCGGCGCGATGATCGAGAAGCTGGGGTTCTCGGTGGTCGCGGCGACAAGGATGACGTGCCGGTTCTCGACGCCCGGCAGGAGCGCGTCCTGCTGGGCCTTGGTGAAGCGGTGGATCTCGTCGAGGAAGAGCACCGTGTGGCGGCCGTACAGGTCGAGCGTGCGCAGCGCCTGCTCCATGACGGCGCGCACGTCCTTGACCCCGGCGGTGACGGCGGACAGCTCGACGAAGTCGCGGTCCGCGGCGGTCGCGACGAGGTGGGCCAGGGTCGTCTTCCCGGTGCCGGGCGGGCCCCAGAGGATCGCCGAGAGCGGTCCCGCGGCCCCCCGGCTGCCCTCGATGAGTCGCCGCAGCGGGCTGCCAGGGCGCAACGGCTCGGCCTGACCGCGGACCTCCTCGACCGAGCGGGGCCGCATCCGCACGGCGAGGGGAGCTCGGGTGACGCTGTGCTGCGTCGGCTCGGCTGCTCCGAAGAGGTCGGTCACGGTGCCCCAGCGTAGACGGCTCCGCCGACGGGACTCAGCCGGCGGCCCGGGCGTGCACGACCTCGGCCCACGAGTCGACCACGGGCGCCCACGAGTCGATGAGCTCGCTCTCCGCGGCTGTGACGTCGGCGACGAGCCGGTCCGGGTCGATCCCGAGGTCGGTGAGGCGCGCCGGATCCGACCGAGCCCACGCCTCGGCGGTGCGGGCGAGCGCCTCGAGGTGGAACTGCATCCCCCACACCACCTCCCCGACGACGAAGGCCTGGACCGGACACTGCTCACCCTCCGCCAGGACGGTGACCGGCTGCCCGTCGCACTGCTCCGGCAGGTCGGTCACCTCCCACCAGTGCCACTCCAGAACGCGCCGTCCGTCCGGGAGGAGATGGTGCAGCAGTGGGTCGGCTCCGGCGGCCTCGGTCGGGCGCACCCGGTGGAGCCCGATCTCAGGACCGGCCGGGATGAGGCGGACCCGCCCACCTACGGCCATGCCGAGCAGCTGCGCCCCGAGGCAGATCCCCATCGTCGGGAGCTGAAGTCCGATCGCCTCGCGCAGCAGGCGCCGGACGGCCGGCAGCCACGGGGCACCGGTGTCGTCGTCGGGGTCCATCTTGCCGCCGAGGACGAGGAGTCCGTCGACGCCCTCGAGGTGGTCCGGGATGGCGACGGCACGGTCCGGGCCGACGGTCTCGACCGCCAGCCCGGCCGCAGCAAGGCGGTCACCGACGAGGGCGATGTCGACGTTCCACTCGTGCTCGATGACGAGCACCTTGGGCGAGGCGAGGTCACTCACAGGAAAAGGCTAGGCCGTCACGGCCGGGACCTGCGCCGATACGGATCGGACAAACCCTGGACGCCCGCCTTGTACGTACTTGAACCTTTGACTTGATCACCAACGTGATCCCCACCGAAACGAAAGGCCACACCATGAAGCTCCGCTCCGCCCTCGCCGCCACTGCCCTCGCCGCGACCGCCGTCGTGGCCCTGCCCGGCGCAGCCTCCGCCGCCGGCCACAAGCCCGCCAAGCCCGACACCGCCTGCATGCAGGCGGGTATCGCTGTCCTCAAGGATGCGGGGCTCCTCTCCACCGTCGCCAAGGACGGCTTGCCCATCGCGACCGCCGTCAGCGTTGGAGTGACGGTGCGCGAGGGCGCGGACATCAGCGGCGTCCCGGACCCGATCCCCCTCAGCGTGGTCCTCGCCGACCACCGCGCCGGTGAGAACAGCCTGTTCGTGTACCCCTGGGCCCCTTGCCCAGGTCAGTCCGAGTAGTACCAGGGCGGCATGACGCCCGGCCCCTCGGCTTCGAGGGGCCGGGCGTCGTCGTGTCAGCCGTCGTCTCTGCGCCGACGTCGGGATCCTCGTCCCCCGCGGCCGTCGCCTACGCGGTAGATGTCCTGAACGCCGTAGAGCGGCCGGCCCTTGACCTCGTCGTAGATCCGTCCGACGTAGGTGCCGATGATCCCCATGAGGAGCAGCTGCAGGCCGCCGACGAGGAGGACCGTCGCGACCGTGAAGGTCCAGCCCTCGACGACCCGCTCGGGGAAGAAGATCCTGGCGCCCACCGCATACAGCAGACCGACGAGGGCCAGACCGGAGACGACGAGGCCGGCCCTCGAGATGAGCTGGAGGGGCTTGGCCGAGAAGCTCGTGATGCCGTCGACGGCGAACTTGACCATCGCGCGAAGGGGGTATCCGGTCTTCCCTGAGTGGCGTGCCTCGCGGTCGAAGTGCACGGCCTTCTGCTTGAAGCCGATCTCAGAGATCATGCCGCGCAGGAAGCGGGAGTGCTCGCCGTAGCGCCGCAGCTGGTCGGCGACGGCCCGGTCGATGAGCCGGAAGTCGCCGGTGTTGCGGGGGATCTCGACCGACGACATCGCGCCGAGGATCCGGTAGAACACATCGGCGCTCGCCCGCTTGAAGGGACCATCCCGACGGCTGCGCCGCTGCGCGTAGACGACGTCCCAGCCGTCCTGCCACTCGCGGATGAGCTCGAGGCTCACCGTGGGGGGATCCTGCAGGTCCGCGTCCATGATGATGACCGCGTCGCCGCGGGCATGGTCGATCCCCGCCGTGACGGCCATCTGATGACCGAAGTTGCGCGCGAGGTCGACGACCATGACCCGGTCGTCGCGCTCCGAGAGGGCGACGAGCCGGGCCAGGGAGTCGTCGGTGCTGCCGTCGTTGACGTAGATGAACTCGGCATCGACGTCGAGTGTCGCGATCGCTGCACTCACCTGCTCGTGCAGCAGGTCGATGTTGCCCTCCTCGTCGTAGATCGGGAAGACGTAGGAGATGCAGGGACGCTGCTCTGACATCAGCCCTCGGGGTTCGTCGACTGCTCGGGCTCGGGCTCAGGGGTGGCGTCGACGCCAGCCTCCGCGCGTTGCTCGGCCGTGATGGGGGCCGGGGCGTCGGTGAGCGGGTCGTAGCCGCCCCCGGACTTCGGGAAGGCGATGACGTCGCGGATGCTGTCGTAGCCGCCCAGGAGCATGACGATGCGGTCCCACCCGAACGCGATGCCGCCGTGCGGGGGTGCGCCGTACTGGAAGGCGTCGAGGAGGAAGCCGAACTTCTCCTGCGACTGCTCGGGGGTCAGACCCATGATCTGGAAGACGCGCTCCTGGACGTCCCGGCGGTGGATACGAATCGACCCACCACCGATCTCGTTGCCGTTGCACACGAGGTCGTAGGCGTAGGCGAGGGCCTCGCCCGGTCGCTCGTCGAAGGTGTCCTCGAACTCCTTCTTCGGGGACGTGAAGGCATGGTGCACGGCCGTCCATGCGCCCGCACCGACCGCGACGTCGCCGGCGGCCACGGCCTCGGAGGCGGACTCGAACAGGGGTGCGTCGTTGACCCAGACGAAGCTCCACCGGTCCTCGTCGATGAGGCCACCCCGCTTGGCGATCTCGAGCCGGGCCGCACCGAGCAGCGCACGCGAGGACTTCGTCGCCCCCGCCGCGAAGAAGACGCAGTCACCCGGCTGGGCGCCGACGTGCTCGGCGAGACCGGCGACCTCGGACTCGGAGAGGTTCTTCGCCACCGGTCCCCCCAGCGTCCCGTCCTCACCGACGAGGACGTAGGCGAGGCCGCGAGCCCCGCGCTGCTTGGCCCACTCCTGCCACGCATCGAGCTGCTTGCGCGGCTGGCTCGCGCCGCCCGGCATGACGACCGCTCCGACGTAGTCTGCCTGGAACACCCTGAACGGGGTGTCCGCGAAGTACTCGGTGCACTCGACGAGCTCCTGCCCGAAGCGCAGGTCGGGCTTGTCGGTGCCGAAGCGGCGCATCGCCTCCCCGTAGGTCATCCGCGGGAACGGCGCTGCAAGGTCGACACCGATGAGCGACCAGAGCGCCGAGACGACTGCCTCGCCGAGCTCGAGGACGTCGTCCTCCTCGACGAAGCTCATCTCGATGTCGAGCTGGGTGAACTCCGGCTGCCGGTCGGCCCGGAAGTCCTCATCGCGGTAGCAGCGGGCGATCTGGTAGTAGCGCTCCATGCCGGCAACCATGAGCAGCTGCTTGAAGAGCTGGGGAGACTGGGGCAGCGCATACCAGCTGCCGGGCGCGAGCCGGGCCGGCACGAGGAAGTCGCGGGCACCCTCGGGAGTGGAGCGCGTGAGCGTCGGGGTCTCGATCTCGACGAAGTCGCGATCGGCGAGCACGCCGCGTGCCGCGGCGTTGACCTTGGACCGGAGCCGCAGTGCGTGGCCGGCGCTGTGCGAGCCGGGTCGGCGCAGGTCGAGGTAGCGGTGCTTGAGCCGCGCTTCCTCGCCGACGGTGACCCGCTCGTCGATCTGGAAGGGCAGCGGTGCCGACGGGCTGAGGACGCTGATCTCGCTCGCGACGACCTCGACCTCGCCGGTGGGCAGGTCGGGGTTGACGTTGTGGGACTCGCGGGCGGCCACCGCGCCGGTCACCTGCACGCAGTACTCGCTGCGCAGGTCGTGGGCGGCGCCGGTGAGCACCTCGTCACGAGCGACGACCTGGACGATGCCCGAGGCGTCCCGGATGTCGATGAAGGCCACCCCGCCGTGGTCACGACGCCGGGCCACCCAGCCGGTGAGGGTGACGGTCTGGCCGGTGTCGGAGGCGCGAAGCCTGCCGGACTCGTGGGTGCGGAGCACGGTGATCCTTTATGTCAGATGGGTTGTGTCAGACGGGGCGAGATGTGATCGCCTCATCCTACGGACGAGCGGTGCCTGCACCGAACCGAAATCCGTGGTCATCGCTGCGCCCACCGTAGGGTTGGGCCCATGACCGGACTCTCCCGACGAGCCCTGCTGGCCGGAGTCGCCGGCTCGGCCGTGATCAGCGCGGCGGGCTGCTCCGCCGCGCCGACCGACGAGCCCACCGACGAGCCCACCCCCACCCCGGAACCACCTCCGGTCGTCATCACCCGGGCGCCGACCGAGTCGACCTCCGTTGCCGGCGGTTCTGCCGTCCTCGCGGCCGCCATGAGCGGTCTGCTCCTCGAGCGGTCCCAGGTCGCCGTTCTCTCCTCCGACGACCCGGCGATGCTGGAGACGGCGGCAGCACTGGCGCAGGCCGGCCGCTGGCCGGTCCTCGTGGGTACCCGCGCTTCACTGCCCGCCGAGACCCGTGCCGAGCTGGACCGGCTCGGCGTCGAGCACCTGGTCGTTGTCGACTCGGAGGACCCAGAACAGGACGAGACGACCATGACGACGCAGCCGGGTCTGGAGGACTTCGCGGTCACTGTCGTGCCGGCCGCTCCGTCGCCCACGCTCCCCGACGGGGTCCCGGTCGGGGACGCGACCGACGGTATGCCGGTGTTCCTCGTCGTGGATGCCGAGGCAGCGGGGGCGGCCGCGGCGGCGACCGCCCGCGCCTTCGGTGCGGTCACGCATACCGACATCGGCGACCCACGGGAGATGGCCGACGTCATGTCCTCCCTGCGAGAGCAGTCCGACTCACCTCTCGTGGCCATGGCTGCCCAGGCGGCCGGCGCCGAGACCCTGCTCGTGCAGAGCACGATGGCACAGCGGGCTCCCGAGCTGCCGGGCGGGGGTGTCACCGTCTTCCCGCACCGTCGGATGATCGCCTTGTACGGCCATCCCGGCGTTCCCGTTCTCGGGCTCCTCGGCGAGCAGGGGCTCGAGGCGAGCATCGAGCGGGTCGGAGAGTACGTCGAGCGGTACTCGCCTCTCGTGGAGGAGCCGGTCATCCCCGCCTTCGAGATCATCGCGAGCGTTGCGACGGCCGGAGCCGGTCCGGACCAGCAGTACTCCAAGATCTGGCCGCCGGAGATCTTCCGGGCCTGGGTGGACGCCGCGAAGGATGCCGGCGTCTACGTCGTCCTCGACCTGCAGCCGGGTCGGACCGACTTCCTCACCCAGGCCAAGGCCTATGAGGAGCTGCTCATCGAGCCACACGTCGGTCTTGCCCTCGACCCGGAGTGGCGCCTGGGTCCCAACGAGCGGCATCTCGTGCGGATCGGCTCGGTCGAGGCGGCCGAGATCAACGCCGTGAGCGAGTGGCTCGCCGAGCTGGTCCGCACCCACGACCTGCCGCAGAAGGTCCTCACCCTGCACCAGTTCCGGCTCTCGATGATCAAGGACCGTGAGACGGTGCGCACCGACCACCCGGAGATCGCCGTCGTGCTGCACGCCGACGGCCAGGGTGGACAGGGCGCGAAGCAGGACACCTGGCGCGTCCTCAAGGAGGACCTCCCGGAGGACATGTGGCTCGGCTGGAAGAACTTCTACGACGAGGACACACCGATGCTCACCCCCGAGCAGACAGTCGCCCAGGTCGACCCGGTCCCGTGGTTCATCTCCTACCAGTGAGCCGGTGACCTGCCAACGCCCCGACGGTCATGCCCCTCGTCAGGCCGGAGTGAGGTTCTCCCAGTCGGCGTCGCGCGCTGCGCAGGTGGCCAGCACTGCGACGGCGAGCGTCGCGTTGCGGACCCGGCTCGTGAGGACGGCCTCGCGGACCTCGTCCAGCGGGAACCTCGCGATGGCCATGCCGAGCTCCTCACCCTTCCGCGCGTGCCGCTCCGCCTCAGGGACGGGGCGCAGGTCCCGGGCCAGGAAGACCGTGATGGTCTCCGTCGAGCTGCCGGGAGTGGTCGTGACCTCGAGGAGGTGATGCCAGCGCTGCGCCGTCAGGTCGGACTCCTCGGCGAGCTCGCGCGCGGCCGTGCGCACGGGTGGCTCGCCGTCGACGTCGCGCAGCCCGGCGGGGATCTCCCACTCGACGGTGCCGATGGGATGCCGGTACTGGTGGACGAGGACGATCCGCTCGTCCTCGTCGAGCGCGACGACGGCGACCGCCCCTGGGTGGCTGATGAAGTCCCGGGTGACCTCGCCGGCCGGACCCAGGTCGACGACCTCCCGGACGACGTCCCAGACAGCCCCGGCGAACGCGGTGGTGCGCGAGCGGACCGGGCGGGCGTCAGGACGGTCCCGGAGGCGCACGACCACCGCGCTCAGGCCTCGGTGTGGCGCGGTCGCTCGACCTCGACGAGGCGCGCAGCGCGCTGCTGCTCGATCGCGGCCCCGATGAGACCCGCGAAGAGTGGGTGGGCGCGGTGCGGCCGGGACTTGAACTCCGGGTGGGCCTGGGTTCCGACGTAGAACGGGTGCGTGTCGGCGGGCAGCTCGACGAACTCGACGAGGCCGAGCTCGGGGTGGGTCCCGCTGACGACGAGGCCGGCGCTCTCGAGCTCTTCGCGATAGCGGTTGTTGACCTCGTAGCGGTGCCGATGCCGCTCGGTGACCGCCGTGGTCCCATAGGCCTGGGCCGTCACCGAGCCCTCGACGAGGATGGCCGGCTGGGAGCCGAGGCGCATCGTGCCGCCGAGGTCGCCGGCCCCCGTGACGTAGGCCTCCTGCTCCTTCATCGTCGCGATGACGGGTGCGACGGTGTCCGGCTCGAACTCGCTCGAGCTCGCTGCCGCGATGCCGCAGACGTTGCGCGCGTACTCGATGACCATGCACTGCAGGCCCAGGCAGATCCCCAGGGTCGGCACCTGGCGCTCGCGCGCCCACTTCAGGGCGCCGAGCTTGCCCTCGATGCCCCGCACGCCGAAGCCTCCCGGCACGAGCACCGCGTCAACGCCGCCGAGCGCGTCCCGCGCCCCCGCCTCGGTGGCGCACTGGTCGCTCGCGACCCACCGGATGTGCACCTTGGCGTCGTGGTGGAAGCCGCCCGCTCGCAGCGCCTCCGTCACCGAGAGGTAGGCGTCGGGCAGGTCGACGTACTTGCCCACCAACGCCACCTCGACCTCGTGCTCCGGGTGGTGCACCCGCTCGAGCAGATCGTCCCAGGCGGTCCAGGCGACATCGCGGAAGCGCAGGTTGAGCCGCCGGATGACATAGACGTCGAGCCCCTCGTTGTGCAGGACCTTGGGGATGTCATAGATGCTCGGGGCATCGACCGCCGCGGCCACAGCCTCGGCGTCGACGTCGCACATGAGCGAGATCTTGTTCTTGATGCCCTGCGGGATCTCTCGGTCCGCGCGCAGGACGAGGGCGTCGGGCTGGATGCCGACCTGCCGCAGCGCGGCGACGGAGTGCTGCGTCGGCTTGGTCTTCAGCTCACCGCTCGGCGCGAGGTAGGGCACGAGGGAGACGTGGATGAAGACGCAGTCGTCGCGGCCGAGGTCGTGACGCACCTGGCGCGCCGCCTCGAGGAAGGGCAGGGACTCGATGTCGCCGACCGTGCCACCGACCTCGGTGATGATGACGTCGGGTGCCTCCGCATCGGACACACCCGGGCTGCCGGCTGCGGTCGCCCGCATCCGCTCCTTGATCTCGTTGGTGATGTGCGGGATGACCTGAACGGTGTCGCCGAGGTAGTCACCACGGCGCTCCTTGGCGATGACGCTGCTGTAGATCTGACCGGTCGTGACGTTGGAGTTGCCCGAGAGGTTGACGTCGAGGAACCGCTCGTAGTGCCCGATGTCGAGGTCGGTCTCGGCGCCGTCCTCGGTGACGAAGACCTCCCCGTGCTGGAACGGGTTCATCGTGCCGGGGTCGACGTTGAGATAGGGGTCGAGCTTCTGCATCGTCACACTCACCCCGCGTGCCCGAAGCAGGTTGCCGAGGGAAGAGGCAGTCAGACCCTTGCCGAGTGAGGAGGCGACGCCTCCGGTCACGAAGATGTGTTTCGTCGAGGCAACCACGGGCTTTGACTCTACGTCATTGCCCGGGCTTGCGCGTACCACGCCACCCAGCGAGTCGCGGTCTGGCTGCTGTCGTCCCACGATGCCGCTCGCCGCCGACCGGCGGCCGATGCCGTATGCCAGGCGGCCTCGTCGTCGACCGCTGCGGCCACGGCGGTGGCCCAGTCACGCGGGTCGGAGCCCGCGACGAGGGTGCCGACACCGGCGACGAGGTCACGCAGGCCACCCGTGTCGCGAGCCACCACCGGCGTGCCGGCGGCCATGGCCTCCTGCACGACCAGGGCTCTGGCCTCCCAGTGGCTGGTGAGGACGAAGACGCTCGCCGCCTGCAGCCACGGAGCCGGGTCGCCCTGTGCACCGACGAGATGCACCGGTGCCGCGCGGTGTTGTGCCTCGGCACGAAGACGCTCGGCGAGGTCGGGGTCTCCCCCACCGACGACGATCCAGACCCGGTGATCCGCGGCCTCCGCCCGGTCCTGTGCCGACGCCGCGACGAAGGTGCCCAGATCCTTCTGCGGTGCGATCCGCGCGATGGTGAGGACGATGTCGGCAGCCCGTCCGTTCGGGACCCCTGCCTCCTCGAGCAGGCTGTGTGCGAGCGCCTGCCGCTCGGCACGCGGCAACACGGGCCGTCCGAGCAGCCCGGGCACCCGCGGCGACGGCACGGGGGCGAGCTCGGTCCAGGGTGCCCCCCACGTGCCTGCCCGCTCGGCGAGGTCACTGCTCGCCCCGGTCACGAGCTGGGCCGTCCGCGTGAAGGGCGCGGCCGAGATCGCCCCGAGTGTCTGGCGCCGTGGCCCGCCGAGGACGGCGTTGTGAAGACTGACGACGAGGGCGGGCCGGTCACGCCGGCCCAGCGCGCGCAGCGCGAGCGAGGCCAACACCCCTGCCTGGTGACCGTGGGCGTGGACGACATCGGCTCCTCTGGCGAGCCCCCGCAGCGCCGCCACGGAGTGCCGCACTCTCGACGCACCCTCCGGCCACAGGAGTCGAGCCTGCTCCCACCCGAAGGTCGAGGCGGTGAGTGCATCGGTGGCGATGAGCACCTCGTGTCCGAGCCCGCGCAGCTCGCTCGTGAGGTCGTCGACGTGGGTGCCGATCCCTCCGGTGCTCTTCGCGAGCAGCATGACGACCCTCATCGGCGCTGCCACCTCCTCGCGAGGTAGGTGAGCGTCTCGCCCCATCCGTGCAGGATGCCGGTCCCCCAGTGCCGCACGGCAAGGGCCAGGAGGAGACCGGCGGCCAGGGTCATGCCGACCGACCAGCCGACGCCGAGGAGGACGACCGTGCGGGCGGCTCCGGCGTCGGCGGCCAACAGGACGGCAGGGATCCCGACGGCGACGGCCCACCCGATCGCGACGGCTGCGCCGGCCGTCAGCGGGCGGCCCCGGACGTAGAGCGCCCGGGTGAGCAGAGCCTGCACCCCGAAGCCCACCAGTCCCGGCGCAAAGGCGCGCAGCCCCTCGGACATGGCCGGGACGGCGGCGCCGCTCACGGTCCCGCCCCCGCGTCGGGCGTCGAGGAAGGAGAACACGCCACCGACGAGCGGGGACGTGAGGAAGAGCGCCAGGGCGCCGACGGCGCCGAGCAGGACGGCGATGTGGAGGGCCCGGCCGAGCAGATGGCTCGCGTCGTCGCCCCGTCCTGGGATCGTGTCGCCCACCTCGCCGGCCCGAGCGGCCAGCGCCGGGAAGGCCGCCGTCGCGAGCGGGATGACGAGGACGGCATACGGCAGCATGACGACGGCGAGGATCCACGTGTAGACCGACACAGCACCCTCGCCGCCGCCATAGAGGCCGGCGAGACGGAGCGAGAGCAGCGTGGCGATCTGCTGGGCGGCGAGAGCAAGGAGCCCGGCGCCGGCGAGCCTGCGCGCGCGCGAGGCATCAGTGCCGGTGAAACGCAGCGAGGGTCGGTACCGCCAGCCGCTGCGCCAGGCCGGGACGAGCAGCGGGAGAGCCAGCGCGGCGACGCCGGCGGTGGTCCCCCAGGCCAGAACACCGATCGCACGGGTCGGGACGGCGGTCGTGGCACCCTGAGCGATCGACCCGTATGCGGCATAGGTCGCCATGACGACCACGCTCGAGACGAGAGGGGCGAGCGCAACGGCGGCGAAGCGCGAGTGGGCATGGAGGAGTCCGGAGACGACGATGGCGATGCCGTAGAGCGGGATCTGCAGAGCGAAGATGCGCAGCATGACCGCCCCGGTCCGGGCTCCGTCACCGTCCGAGACGAGCAGGTCGCTGATCGGCTCTGCCAGCGCCCAGACGAGAACCGCCAGCGGGATGAGGATGACGAGCGCCCAGGTGAGCAGGGTCGAGGCCACCGCGTGGGCCTGGCGCTGGTGGCCGCGACCGAGGTGACCGGCGATGAGCGGGACCGTCACGGCAGCGAGCGCCCCGCCGGCGGCGACCTCGTGGACGACGTTGGGGACGGCGTTGACGATGTTGTAGACGTCCCCGATGCCCGAGGCCCGCACACTGTCGGCGAAGACGAGGGTGCGGCCGAAGCCGGCCGCGCGGGAGAGGAGGGTGAGAACGGCGATGAGGCCGGCCGCTCCGGCGATGCCCCCGACGGCCCGTCGGGTCATCGCCGGCGGCCCCACCGGTCGATCTCGCGAAGCAGAGGAGTGGACTCGATGACCCGGGTGAAGCTGACCCGCTCCGAGGCCAGGGTGAGTGCGGTGAGTCCGGTCAGGACGAGCAGCCGGCCGCGCCAGCCGTAACGCTCGATCGCCGCGACCCCGACCAGGGCACCCGCCGCGTTGGCGCCGGTGTCGCCGAGCATCGACTCCCCGCGCAGGTCGGGGACGATGACCCCGAGGGCAGCGCCGACCGCGGCGGCACTGGTCGGGCCGCCCCGCCCGGCGAGCAGGGGCACCCCGGTGATGACCACCGCCTTGAGCGCGCGGCCGGGCCGCAGGTCGAGCAGGTTGGCGAGATTGGCCGACCCTGCCACGACGGCGGCCCCGGTGAGGGTGCTCGCGGAGACGCCCGTCAGGCCGGGAGGATCGGCGCACCGGCGGTCGGTGAGGACGGCGCAGACCAGCCCGGTGACCCCGATGCCGAGGATCTTCACGGCACCGGTGGTGACCTCTCCCCGCGTCAGCGCACCCAGATGCCCACGAAGGCCCTTGCTCGTGCTGTCCCCGTAGTGGTCGTCCAGCGCTCCGAAGACCGCGCCGCCCAACCCTGCGAGCAGACCGGCCGGGGACCCGCCGACCAGGGCCCCGAGGGCTGCGCCCTGCGCGTAGGCCGCGCCCTCCCAGAGCGTGACGGGATCACCGGCGTGGTTGGTGCGCTCCCATGCCAGCCCGCTGATCGTGCGCCGCCCTCGCCCCCACGCCAGGAGCCCGGCGGCCACACCGGCGGCGACGGCCCCCGCGAGCAGTCGGGTGGTCACGGGGCTGCGTTCTCCGGCAGGGGCGGGAACAGCTGCGCCGCGCTGTCGAGGACGCCGTAGTGCCCCGACCGACCGGCGAGCTGCTCGACGACGACGAAGGGCAGCGCGACCCGTCCGACCGGGCTGGTGAGGTGGTCTACCGTCGAGACCCGGACGCTGAGCTCGGCGCTGTTGCGAACGGCCTCGATGAGGTGTGTCTCCGGATCGGCGTCGCCGCTCGACTCCCCGGCCAGGACGACCGCGCCCGCCTCCTCGATCCCCGCGATGAGGTCGGTCCACTCCGTCATGGTCACCTCGGAGTCGTCGGCCGTCACCGGGGTGACGACGACGACCCCGTCCGTCCGGGCCGGCGCCTCCTCACCCTCGACGGTGAGGAGGCCGTTGTCGGCGAGGATCTCGAGGATCCGGGCACCCGCTCCGTCCTGCGTCCCTTCCTCGCCCCCGATCGCCTCTTCACCGGCTTGGCCCGGATCGTCGGTGAGGTCGTCGGCCGAGTCCGTCGGCGTGGTGGGCGTCTCGGTCGACTGGTCCGCGGCAGAGGCACTCCCATCCGAGCCCTCCTCCCCGGCAGTCGGGTCGATGGCGAGCGCCCAACCGAGGGCGAGGGCGATGACGCGCTCGGGGGCGATGCCCACCGGGAGGTCGCCGGCGAGGAGCTCACGCAGCTCAGCGGCTGCGGCGGTGCGGTCCGTGACCTCGGGTGGGTCGTCGCTCGTCCACGAGGCGCCCAAGCGGACCTCGGCGCCGATCGTGGCGCCGGACTCCGTGAGCGACTCCCGGGCGATCTCCACGGCTGTGTCGGGGCTGCCCGGCAGGGCGAGGAGACTCACACTCGACCCGGTGAGCAGGCCGTCGATGCTCCGGGGGCGCAGAGCGGTGATGACGTCGTCGCGGGCGGCCTCACCGGCCTGCGCGGTCGCGAGGTCACTGCGCAGCGAGTCGGCGTCGGACCGCAGCTGGGACACCTCGTTGGCGAGGGTGTCGCCGAGCGTGCCCTTGAGCGGCCCCGCGCCGAGAACGATCCCGACTGCGAGCGCGAGGAACACCGAGGCGATGGAGACGAGGTGGAAGCGGAAGTCGATCACGAGAACACTCCTAGCACGAACGACCTGACGGCGTCCCACCAGGCATCCATCCGGGCACCGACCACCTGCAGGGTCGCTTGGCCGCCCGGGGTGGCGTACAACGCGGCGAGCAGGGCGAGGAAGCCGAAGAGGAAGATGATCGAGAGCGACCGTGTCGTGATCCGCGACCGGTACAGCCGGCTCACGCCTTTGGCATCGACGAGCTTGCTGCCGACCCGCAGCCGGGTGAGGAAGGTGCTCGACATGCCGGAGCGGCCCTTGTCGAGGAACTCCTCGAGGGTCGCGTGGGTGCCCACGGCGACGATGAGGTCGGCCCCCTTGTCGTCGGCGAGCAGCATCGCGATGTCCTCGCTCGTCCCCACCGCGGCGAAGATGACCGGCTCGATGCCGAGCGCCTGGACCCTCTCGGCGCCGGGCGCTCGACCGTCGCGGTAGGCGTGGACGACGATCTCCGCGCCGCTCGTGAGCGCCTGGTCGGAGACCGAGTCCATGTCACCCACGACGAGGTCGGGCACCAGGCCCGCCTCGAGGATGGCGTCGGCCCCCCCGTCGACGCCGATGAGGACGGGGCGGTACTCGCGGATGTAGGAACGCAGGATGGCCAGGTCCTCGCGGTAGTGGTGACCCCGCACCACGATGAGCGCATGCCGGCCGTCGATCGTCGTCCGGATGTCGGGCACACCGACTCCGTCGATGAGCAGGTCCCGCTCGGCTCGGAGGTACTCCAAGGTGTTCGTCGCGAAGGACTCGATCTGCTCGGACATCGCGATCCGGGCCTGCACCATGTCGGTGCGGATCTGCTCGAGATCAAGCACCTCACCGCGCGCGATCTCGTCCTCTCCGGAGGAGATCCTGCCCTCTGTGATCCGCAGCCGGTCACCCTCGTGGACGACGGTCATGATCTCGCCACCGACGTTGTCGATGATCGGGATGCCGGCGGCAAGGATGAGCTCGGGCCCCTGGTTCGGGTACCGACCCGACATCGAGCGGCTCGCGTTGACGACGACGGCCGGCCGGCATGAGACGAGTGCGTCGGCCGAGACCCGGTCGATGTCCTCGTGGTCGATGATGGCGATCTCGCCGGACTGGAGCCGTTTGGTGAGGTTCTTCGTGCGGCGATCGACCCGCGCCGAGGACACGCCGGACTCCGCGGTCCGCCAGCGGCGGGCCGCGCGTGGCAGGCGCAGTGACATCTGGCCCCTTCCGGTCGCCGTCTCGTGGTCGCCCTATCGTCGCACGGCCGGGTCAGGACCTCGCGTCGGCCAGGAGCTCTCTGGCGTGTTCCCGTGCTGTCTCGCTCACCGAGCCGGCGAGCAGTCGCGCGATCTCGTCCTCGCGCTCTGCCCCGTCCACGACCCGCACGTCGCTCGCGGTCACCGTGCCGTCCGTCGCCTTGGCGACGACGAGATGATGGTCGGCGTAGGCCGCCACCTGGGCCAGGTGCGTCACGACGATGACCTGGGTGTGCTGGGCCAGGGCGGCCAGTCGGGCGCCGACATCGCGGGCGGCGGCACCACCCACACCGGCATCGACCTCGTCGAAGACGAAGATGGGGACGTCCGGTCCGCTCTCGCCCTCCCCGAGAGCCACCTCGAGGGCGAGCATCACCCGGGAGAGCTCCCCTCCGGAGGCTGCCCTGGTGATGGAGCGCCCCGGCTCACCCGGGTTCGCGGCGAGAACGATGACCACGACATCGGCCCCGTGTGGGCCGGGGTCGGCCGGAGTGACCTCGACGGTGACGACAGCAGCGCCCATGGCGAGGCGGGAGAGCTCGGTGGTGACCCGCTCCCCCAGTCGTATGGCTGCCGTCCGGCGTGCATCGGTGAGCACGCTCGCCGCACGGTGGAGGCTTTCATCAAGGCGGTCCTCCTCGTCCTCGAGCTCGACGATCCGGTCATCGGCGCTGCTGAGCTCGGCGTGTCGGGTTGCGGCCTCCTCGGCCCAGAGCAGCACCTCCCCGAGCGTGGGCCCGTAGCGGCGGGTCAGGCTCGTGAGCTCGGACCGCCGCTCCTGGACGAAGGCGAGGCGTGTCGGGTCCAGCTCGATATCGGCCGCGTAGCGACTTACATCGGCAGCGAGATCCACGCTCAGGTGGAAGACCTCGAGGAGCCGGTCGCGCAGCTCGCTCGCGGAGGAGTCGAGGGCTGCGACGTGGTCGAGTGCTGCTCGCGCCTGAACCACGAGGGCGAGCAGCGACGGCTCGCCCGGGCCGGCCTCGTCGGCGCCCGCGAGAGCGTTGTGGGCGTCGGCGATGTGCTGGCGGAGCTCGTCGGCGTTGCTGAGGCGCTCGTCCTCCACGCGCAGGTCCTCGTCCTCGCCGACGAGCGGAGCGACCCGCTCGATGAGCTCCAGCCCCACCTGCAGTCCTTCGATCTCCACCACCCGATCGCGCGCCTCGGAGCGCAGCCGCTGCAGGGCGGACCGCACCTCACGCATTCGGGACCACACCACGCGGTAGGCGTCGAGCCGCACCGCGATCTCCTCGCCGCCGAAGCGGTCAAGGACAGTCCGGTGCTGCTCGGGGTCCCGGAGCCGCCACTGGTCGGCCTGGCCGTGGACGGCCAGCAGGCTCTCCCCGACCTCGGCGAGGACCCCGACGGGTGCTGCTCGACCGCCGACGTAGGCACGCGATCGGCCCTCGGCGGAGATCGAGCGGGCGAGGACGAGCCCGTCGTCGACCCGGCCACCGGCCTCGACGGCGCGCAGTGCGGCGGGATGGTCCGCTGGCACGTCGACGTGCCCCTCGATGGCTGCGCTCGCGGCACCGGCGCGCACGAGGGAGCTGTCCCCGCGAGCACCGAAGAGGAGGAGCAGCCCGCTCACGACCATGGTCTTGCCGGCTCCCGTCTCGCCGGTGACGACGTTGAGCCCAGGATGGAAGGGCAGGGTCGCCTCCTCGATCACCCCGAGTCCGGAGAGCCGGATCTCAGCCAGCACCTGCGCGTCCTTGTCCCCGCCAGCCGTGCACCGAGAGGTCGAACTTCGCGACGAGGCGGTCGGTGAAGGGTGCCGCGGAGAGCCGGGCGAAACACACCCGGTCCGGGGATCGCCGCACCTCGAGGCGAGCGCCCTGTGGCAGGTCGATGGTGCGCCGGCCGTCGGCCCAGAGGACTCCTGAGCCCTCGGTCTTCGGAATGATCTCGACCGCCAGGACCGACCCCGGCCCCACGACGAGCGGCCGGGAGAAGAGCGCGTGCGCACTGAGGGGGACGAGGAGGAGGGCCTCGACGTCCGGCCAGACGATCGGCCCGCCGGCGGAGAAGGCGTATGCGGTGGACCCGGTCGGCGTGGCGACCACGACGCCGTCGCACGCCCACGTCGACAGCGGGCGGCCGTCGATCTCGACCGTCAGCTCGAGCATCCGCTCGCGTGCCGCCTTCTCGACGCTGATCTCGTTGAGCGCCCAGCCCTCGTAGAACGGCTGCCCGTCCAGATACCCGGTCACCTCGAGGGCTAGGCGTTCCTCGACGGTGTAGTCCAGGGCGGCGATCCGGTCGACGGTGGCTCCGAGCTCCTCACGCTCGGCCTCGGCGAGGAAGCCGACATGGCCGAGGTTGACCCCGAGGAGCGGCACGCCGCTGCCCCGGGCGAGCTCGGCGCCCCAGAGGATGGTGCCGTCGCCACCCAGGACGCAGACGACCTCGCATCCACGAGCAGGGGCGGCCGGGTCGGCGACCTCGACGGCGGGGTGGTCGAGGAGACCCAGCCGCTCGGCGTCGGGCTCGAGGAGCACCCCACGCATCCCGTCGAGATGGAGCCGGTCGAGGACGACACGGGCGAGGTCGGGGATGTCCGCACGTCGTGGATGACCCACGATGAGGACGCGCCGGTCGGCCGCATCGGTGCTCACGGGGGCTGTCATCCTGGTGTCTCGCTCCGAAAGAGGTCGTCGATGGTGTCGCTGACAGCCTGCCACGACATGCCGACGTCCGAAGCACCAGGGCGAGAGAGCCACGCGACGTACTCTGTGTTGCCGTCCTGGCCGGGCGTGCGACTTGTGACCAGACCTCGCAGGAGAAGGCCCTCGTCCACCGCGCTCCTGAGCACGGCGCGCAGCGCCGCACGACGCCCGGTACCGGTTCGGACGACACCGCGTCCGTCGAGGCCGCCGCGGCCGACCTCGAACTGCGGCTTGACGAGGAGGACGAGGTCTCCCCCCTCACGGACGAGCGCCGCCAGCCGGGCCATGACGAGCGTGAGGGAGATGAAGCTCAGGTCCGCGACGAGGAGGTCGACCGCTCCCCCGAGGTCATCCGGGGTGAGGTCACGCACGTTGCGTCCGGACAGGTCGACGAGCCGGGGGTCGACGCACAGCGAGGGCGCGAGCTGGTCGTGCCCGACATCGACGGCCTGGACCGAGTCGGCACCTCGCCGGAGCAGGACCTGGGTGAAGCCTCCGGTGCTGGCCCCGACATCGACAGCTCGCACGCCCTCCACCGCCGGTCCGCCTCCGGGAAGGTCTTCGAGGGCACCGATGAGTTTCCCGGCGGCTCGGGAGACCCAGGACGCGTCGAGAACACCGGCCCCGGAACCTGCGTCGACGACGACGAGGTCACCGTGTTGGACCGGACGGGACGGCTTGCCCGCGACCTCGCCGCCGACGCGGACCACGCCATGGCCGATGAGGTCGCGAGCGTGCCCGCGGCTACGGGCCAGGCCGCGGGCGACGAGCGCCGCATCGAGCCGCATCGAGGGCCCCGGCGTCACTCGCCCAGGTTGGCGAGGCGCGCCTGCAGGGTGCGCTGGAGCGACTCTGCCGCCTCGATGTGGCCGTCGAGATCGCCCGGGTCGACGGCCGCGAGATCGCGCAGCGCAGCGTCGATGACGAGGTCACCGGTGTCGACAACCTCCTCGGTCGACGGCTCGGTGGGTCCTTGGTCTTCGAGTCCCCGGTCTTCGCCCGTCAGCTCTGGCCGACTCACGCGGTCGGGGTGTCCGTCGCCGCACTCTGCGGCGCCGTGCCTTCAGTGCTCGGAGTCGACGTCGGAGTCGACGCCGCCGACGTGTCCGTGCTCGCAGACGTCGTGGCCTTCTTCGCCGGAGTCCTCTTCGCCGCGCTCGCAGACGTCGTGGCCTTCTTCGCCGGAGCCTTCTTCGCCGGAGCCTTCTTCGCCGCGCTCGCAGACGCCGTGGCCTTCTTCGCCGGAGCCTTCTTCGCCACGCGCTTGGCCGGAGTCTTCTTCGCGGTCGAACGCTTGGCTGTCGGTGCACCGTTGTCACTGGTGGCGTGCCCGGCGTCCGCCATGATCTGCAGGGTCTCGTCCGCTGCGGGTTGGCCGGCCTCGCTCGTGCTCCGGACGACGCTGGAGGCAGCACCGGTCGCCTTGCCCGCAGCGGTGGCCACGCCGCTGGCCACGAGACCACGCAGCTCGTCGAGCTGCTCCTGGAGACGCTCGATCCTCTCGACCGCCTGGCTAAGCTCGGCCGCCGTGCGCGCCTCGGCCTTCGAGACGGCCTTATCCACCTCACGACGCACCAGCTTCACCAGCTGCTTGCGGTTGGACTCGGCTGCCTCGAGCAGCTCATCGGCGATCTTCTGGACCTTCTTCTGGACCTTCTTCTGCTTGGTCTTGCCCTCGATGCCGGAGAGGGCGACGAGGTCGCCGGCGGCTTCCTTGGCCTTGGCCCGCGAGGTCTCTCCGAGGCCGGACGCGAGCTGGACGTACGACTTGACCGAGTCGATGTTCATCGATTCACTTCCTACTCCTAGAGGTCGGCCGTCGAGCGCACGACCGATTCCCCCAACGCTATAGCAGCGGAGCGTCTTCAGACATGGGGACGAGGCCACGGAGTCCTCGCAGGTCCTCGATGATCTTGTCGGGGCGTCGGTTCGCCGGTGCCTGCTCGCCCCGATCGCGGGAGTCAACCCCGGTGAGGACGAGCACCGACGGCAAACCGGCCGTGACCGCTCCCTCGATGTCGGTGTCGAGACGGTCGCCCACGGCGAGAATCCGCTCCGGCGGCACCCCGAGTCGCGCCGCGGCGACGACGTACAGGTCGGGATGCGGCTTGCCGACGACGCGGTCGGGGGCCCGGCCCACCGCTCTCTCGACGGCACCGACAAGAGCCCCGTTGCCGGGTGCGATACCCCGCTCGTTCGGGATGGTGGCGTCGGTGTTCGTCGCGACCCACCATGCGCCGGCTGCCACCGCATAGGCGGCCTCGGCCAGATCGGATGCCCGAACACCCGGCCCGTAGCCCTGGAGCACCGCCTCGACCCGGTCTGCGGTCGGGACCGCGACCAGGCCCGCCTCTTCAAGAGCAAGACCCACGCCGTCGCCACCGACGGCGAGGACCCGCGCGCCGGGCAGACGCTCGGCGAGGACCGCGGCCCCGGCCTGCGCGCTCGTGACCACCTGATCGGCGGAGACGCTCAGCCCCAGCTCGCGCAAGTGCGCCACCACCTCATCGGGCGCACGGGATGCGTTGTTCGTGGCGTAGATGACCGGAACGTCGATCCGGCTGAGGACCTCGACCGCGTGGGGCACCGCCGTCGGGCCACGGTAGACGACCCCGTCGAGATCGCAGACCAGCGCCTCGACGCTCCCCGGGTCGGACAGCTTCGAGCGCGGATTCGAGCGCGGTCCTGCCATCATTCCTCGTCCCACTCCACAACAACGCCGTCGAGGTCTGCGAGCCGGTCGGCAGAGTCGGTGATGAGATCCTGGTCGGCCTCGAGCGCCTGGGAGAACAGCTCACGGGCCTTGACCTCATGACCGCGCGCAAGGGCGACCTCCGCCCGAGCGTAGAACAGCCGGGCCGCCCAGGGCTGCTGCCGTGCGAGCCTGGCGGCCGGGATCTGAAGGGCCACCTCCGCCGCCTCCAGCTGACCCAGGTCACGGCGGATCCCCGACAGCACAATGGCCAGCTCCACCCGATCCTCGATCTCCAGGGAGCCCACCTGGCTCGAGGCGGCGAGATCGAGAGCGCGCTCCGGGCGACCCAGTCCGCGCTCGCAGTCGACCATGAGCGGAAGCAGATGGTTGGAACCACTGACGCGCTTCACCGTCCGGAACTCGCTCAGCGCCCGGCCGTAGTCACCCATGCGGTACGCCACCATGCCCAGCGCCTCCCGCGCAGCAGGGACCCGGCCCGCTCGACGCACCGCTGTCTCTGCGTGAGCAAGGGCGCCCTCGAGGTCGTCCGCCGCGAGCAGGGCGGCGACCATGACCAGGTGCTTGGCGACACCGTCGGCGTTCTCCTTGCTCAGCGTGCGGAGCTGCTGGTGGACGCCGCGGTCCAGCTCCTTGCCCGTCACCTCGTCCGAGATGGCCGGGTCCGGCAGACGCGGCTTCTTCGGAGCGAGCATCGACCCGCCACGGCGCTCGCTGTTGTCGAACTGCCCAGGGTCGCGCTCGCGTCGCTGGCTATCCCCTACGACCCGGCTCGAGCCGCCGGACGTCCGCCGCCCATCGCGAGGCCTGTCGGCCCGGCCTGGGCTGGGACGAGATCCACCGTTGTGCCGGGGGCCGCCGGGGTGTTCCTCCCCCCGCCCGGTCGAGCGACGGCCGGCGCCCTCTCGAGAGCTCTCGTGCGAAGTACCCGAATCAGTCATGGCTCCATCATTCCTTCGGCAGGCGGTCCCGGTCGAGAGCACCGAGCGGCGCTTGCGTCGGACCGGACGACAACGACAAAAGGCCCATCCGAGGATGGGCCTTTTGCGTAAAAGTATGTCCGGCTGTGTCCTACTCTCCCACACCGTCACCAGTGCAGTACCATCGGCGCTGAAGGGCTTAGCTTCCGGGTTCGGAATGGAGCCGGGCGTTTCCCCTTCGCTATGACAGCCGTAACTCTATGGAGATATCATCAGTTTCCCGACCATATCTCGGGAACTGCACAGTGGACGCGAACTTCAGGTCAATCGAAGATTGTGTGTATCAAGTTATCGGCTTATTAGTACCAGTCAGCTACATGCATTGCTGCACTTCCACGTCTGGCCTATCAACCCGGTAGTCTAGCCGGGAGCCTCTCGGGGTAAACCCCATGGAAACCTCATCTTGAAGCGTGCTTCCCGCTTAGATGCTTTCAGCGGTTATCACTTCCGAACGTAGCTAATCAGCGGTGCTCTTGGCAGAACAACTGACACACCAGAGGTTCGTCCATCCCGGTCCTCTCGTACTAGGGACAGCCCTTCTCAAGTTTCCTGCGCGCACAGAGGATAGGGACCGAACTGTCTCACGACGTTCTAAACCCAGCTCGCGTACCGCTTTAATGGGCGAACAGCCCAACCCTTGGGAGCTACTCCACCCCCAGGATGCGACGAGCCGACATCGAGGTGCCAAACCATGCCGTCGATATGGACTCTTGGGCAAGATCAGCCTGTTATCCCCGGGGTACCTTTTATCCGTTGAGCGACGGCGCTTCCACAAGCCACCGCCGGGTCACTAGTTCCGACTTTCGTCCCTGTTCGACATGTCTGTCTCACAGTCAAGCTCCCTTGTGCACTTACACTCGAAACCTGATTGCCAACCAGGCTGAGGGAACCTTTGAGCGCCTCCGTTACCTTTTAGGAGGCAACCGCCCCAGTTAAACTACCCACCAGGCAATGTCCCTGATCCGGATCACGGACCGAGGTTAGGTATCCAGAACGACCAGAGTGGTATTTCAACGTTGACTCCACACTCACTGGCGTGAATGCTTCACAGTCTCCCACCTATCCTACACAAGCCGCACCGAACACCAATACCAAGCTATAGTAAAGGTCCCGGGGTCTTTCCGTCCTTCTGCGCGTAACGAGCATCTTTACTCGTAGTGCAATTTCGCCGAGCTCATGGTTGAGACAGTGGAGGAGTCGTTACGCCATTCGTGCAGGTCGGAACTTACCCGACAAGGAATTTCGCTACCTTAGGATGGTTATAGTTACCACCGCCGTTTACTGGGGCTTAAATTCTGAGCTTCGACCCTAAGGCCTAACCCGTCCTCTTAACCTTCCAGCACCGGGCAGGCGTCAGTCCGTATACATCGTCTTGCGACTTCGCACGGACCTGTGTTTTTAGTAAACAGTCGCTCCTCCCTGGTCTCTGCGGCCATTCACGCTAGTGGGTTAACCACTTCACGATCCAGGCCCCCCTTCTCCCGAAGTTACGGGGGTATTTTGCCGAATTCCTTAACCATGATTCACTCGATCGCCTTGGTATTCTCTACCTAACCACCTGAGTCGGTTTGGGGTACGGGCGGCTGGAACCTCGCTAGAAGATTTTCTTGGCAGCATAGGATCACCCTACTTCCCGCATTCGCGGTCACTATCAGGTCTCAGGATATGTGTGAGACGGATTTGCCTATCTCACTCCCTACACCCTTGGACGTGGACAACCATCGCCACGCGGAGGCTACCTTCCTGCGTCTCTCCATCGCTTAACTACTACCTCATTGGTTCGCACGCTCCACTCGCACCGAGCTCCCGAAGGAGTCGCCACGAGCTTCAGGCGCTTAGCGTCAGAAGGTTCGTCATGGGCGGTTCTTCGCCGGTTCCGGAATATCAACCGGATGTCCATCGACTACGCCTGTCGGCCTCGCCTTAGGTCCCGACTTACCCAGGGCAGATTAGCTTGACCCTGGAACCCTTGGTTATTCGGCGGACGGGTTTCTCACCCGTCTTTCGCTACTCATGCCTGCATTCTCACTCGTGTGGCGTCCACGGCTGGATCACTCCGCCGCTTCGCTCGCCACACGACGCTCCCCTACCCATCAACACGCTTGGACCGTACAAGTACGGCCGGGCAATGTGTCAATGCCACAGCTTCGGTGGTGTGCTTGAGCCCCGCTACATTGTCGGCGCGGAATCACTTGACCAGTGAGCTATTACGCACTCTTTAAAGGGTGGCTGCTTCTAAGCCAACCTCCTGGTTGTCAATGCAACTCCACATCCTTTCCCACTTAGCACACGCTTAGGGACCTTAGATGGTGGTCTGGGCTGTTTCCCTCTCGACTACGGAGCTTATCCCCCGCAGTCTCACTGCCACGCTCTCACTTACCGGCATTCGGAGTTTGGCTAACGTCAGTAACCTGGTGAGGCCCATTAGCTATCCAGTAGCTCTACCTCCGGTAAGAAACACGTGACGCTGCACCTAAATGCATTTCGGGGAGAACCAGCTATCACGGAGTTTGATTGGCCTTTCACCCCTACCCACAGCTCATCCCCTCAGTTTTCAACCTAAGTGGGTTCGGTCCTCCACGACGTCTTACCGTCGCTTCAACCTGGCCATGGGTAGATCACTCCGCTTCGGGTCTAGACCCAGCGACTCATTCGCCCTATTCGGACTCGCTTTCGCTACGGCTTCCCCACACGGGTTAACCTCGCCACTGAGCACTAACTCGCAGGCTCATTCTTCAAAAGGCACGCCGTCACCCCACAAGGAGGCTCCGACGGATTGTAGGCACACGGTTTCAGGATCTATTTCACTCCCCTCCCGGGGTACTTTTCACCTTTCCCTCACGGTACTTGTCCGCTATCGGTCACCAGGGAATATTTAGGCTTAGCGGGTGGTCCCGCCAGATTCACACGGGATTTCTCGGGCCCCGTGCTACTTGGGATACTTCTCTGGAGTTCGTGCCATTTCGTCTACGGGGGTCGCACCCTCTATGCCGGACCATTCAATGTCCTTCGACTATGACACGAATTTTTGACTCCATGCTGTCCTGTCAGAGACAACTGAAAAGTCCCACGACCCCGACCATACAACGTCTGACAACTATCACGCATGATCGGTTTAGCCTGTTCCGCTTTCGCTCGCCACTACTCACGGAATCGCGGTTGCTTTCTCTTCCTGTGGGTACTGAGATGTTTCACTTCCCCACGTTCCCTCTACCCACCCTATGTGTTCAGGTGGGAGTGACTGGACTTTCCTCCAGCCGGGTTTCCCCATTCGGACATCCTCGGATCGCAGTCTGGTTATCGACTCCCCGAGGCTTATCGCAGATTCCTACGTCCTTCTTCGGTTCCTGGTGCCAAGGCATCCACCGTGTGCCCTTATAAACTTGAGCCACAAAGATGCTCGCGTCCACTGTGTAGTTCTCAAAATACGGGCGGCCCCGCGTCAGTCTCGGCGCCTGCTCGGCTGGTATGCCGGCGGTTCGTCCGTGACGCGGGTCCAGCGGCCGATTTCTCGGCCTGAGGTTGGGCTTTCGCCCGAGCCCTCAGGACCCAACAACGTGTCAGGCGCCACCTCTCACTCCATGCTGTTCCACTGCCTGGATCCAATGAAGGACCTCGACGGCTTGTACTACGCATGATGTGAGCTGTAGCGCCAAATAATCGATGTTCCACCCTTGAGCACCTGCTGAGCGACATTCGCACTCAGGCCAGGCTCTGGATCGCTTGCGCGACCAGTGCTCCTTAGAAAGGAGGTGATCCAGCCGCACCTTCCGGTACGGCTACCTTGTTACGACTTAGTCCCAATTA
>JBHEPF010000179.1:0-6823 GCA_046260445.1 Dermatophilaceae bacterium
GTCTCGACATCAAGGTCGTCCAGACCCGGCTGCGGCACCCAGCGTCACCACCACCCTGAACACCTACGGGCACCTGTGGCCGGACGCAGATGAGTCCGCACGAGCAGCAGTGGCACAGGTGCTTGCTACTCGTGCGGACAATCTGCAGACATTGAGCGGGTTCTAACCCGCTGAACTGCGGAAACGTCTAGATGTCGTAGTACATCTCGAACTCGTGGGGGTGCGGGCGGAAGCGGATCGGGTCGATCTCGTTCTTGCGCTTGTACTCGATCCACGTCTCGATGACGTCCTTGGTGAACACGTCACCCTCGAGCAGGAACTCGTGGTCCTCCTCGAGCGCGTTGAGCACCTCGGGAAGCGATCCGGGGACCTGCTCGATCTCGGCGTGCTCCTCGGGGGGCAGCTCGTAGAGGTCTTTGTCCACGGGCTCCGGGGGCTCGATGCGGTTGCGGATGCCATCCAGGCCGGCCATGAGCTGCGCCGCGAACGCGAGGTACGGGTTGCACGAGGGGTCGGGGACCCGGAACTCGATGCGCTTGGCCTTCGGGGAGGTGCCGGCGATCGGGATGCGGATGCAGGCCGAGCGGTTGCGGGCCGAGTAGACCAGGTTGACCGGAGCCTCATAACCCGGGACGAGACGGTGGTAGGAGTTCACCGTCGGGTTCGTGAAGGCCAGCACCGCGGGAGCGTGCTTGAGCAGGCCGCCGATGTACCAGCGCGCCAGGTCGGAGAGGCCGCCATACCCCTTCTCGTCGTAGAAGAGCGGCTCGCCGTCCTTCCAGAGCGACTGGTGCGTGTGCATGCCCGACCCGTTGTCGCCGAAGATGGGCTTGGGCATGAAGGTGGCCGTCTTGCCGGCTTCCCACACGGTGTTCTTCACGACGTACTTGAACTTCATCATGTCGTCGCCCGAGTGCAGCATGGTGTTGAACCGGTAGTTGATCTCCTGCTGCCCGCCGGAGGCCACCTCGTGGTGCGAGCGCTCGACGATGAGGCCGACATCGTCCATCGTCAGGCAGATCTCGTCACGCAGGTCGGCGAAGTGGTCGGTGGGGGAGACGGGGAAGTAGCCACCCTTCATGCGGGTCTTGTAGCCCAGGTTGCCACCCTCCTCGACCCGGCCCGTGTTCCAGACGGCCTCGACGGAGTCGACGAAGTAGAAGCTCGAGTTGGCCTCGGTCTTGAAGCGGACGTCGTCGAAGATGAAGAACTCCGCTTCGGCGCCGAAGTATGCTGTGTCGGCGATCCCGGTCGACTTGAGGTACGCCTCGGCCTTGGACGCGATGTTGCGTGGGTCGCGACTGTAGGGCTCGTCGGTGAACGGGTCGACGATGGAGAAGTTCATCACGAGCGTCTTCTCGACGCGGAACGGGTCGATGAACGCCGTCGCGATGTCGGGGAGCAGCTTCATGTCCGACTCATGGATGGCCTGGAAGCCGCGGATGGAGGATCCGTCGAAGGCCTGGCCGACCGTGAAGAAGTCCTCGTCCAGGCTCTGGGCCGGGACGTTGAAGTGCTGCATGATGCCGGGGAGGTCGCAGAAGCGGATGTCGACGAACTTGACGTCCTCTTCCTTGAGGTAGGCGAGGACCTCTTCGGGGCTGCTGAACACGAGTGTTCCTTCCAACTCTGGGGCGGGGAGTCGAGCGCGAGCACCACACCGCCGGTGACGGCGGGGGGCCGGTTGCGTTCTCGGCAACTTTAGCGATGGGCCGTGTCCGGGCCATGACCCGGATGTTTCCCCTGTGTTACGTCCCCCCGGCGTCTCACGATCCGGAATGGGCAGTCCAGCCCGTGGTCAGGGGAGCAGACGGTATGCGGTGCGCACCGCATACCGATGTCCTCACCGGGGATTGGCCTATCTAGAGTTGTCATCGTGTCGCCCCCGCCGTCTCCCGCACCCGACGATGCCACTGCTGACCACCCAGGGGCCGAGCTGGGGCTACCACCTCGCGGGCCGGGCTCACTCGCCTCGCTGCTCCGCCGCGCTCTGGCCGCCGTCATCGACTGGTTGCTGAGCCAGCTCATCGCCGTCGGGCTCCTCGACGTCGCTATGGACGGGGGCGGCGCAGGAGCCTTCGCCCCGCTGGGGATCTTCGCCCTCATGCACATCCTGCTCGTGGGGACGATCGGCACCACGATCGGCCACAAGATCGTCGGCATCGAGGTGCGGGCGCTGGACGGTGGCCCCGTGCGTCCCACGCAGGCCCTCATTCGCACGCTCATGGTGGTGCTGTTCCTGCCGGCGGTCTTCACGACGAGCGACGGGCGCGGATTCCACGACAAGGCCGCGGGCGCGATGACGATCCGCTCCCGCTGACCGCACCCCAAGGTCGGCTAGGGGAGCGCGGCTGGGATCAGCGTCCGCGCAGGGCTTTGCGACTCATCCGCAGCTTGGTGGGGTCGACGCCCGCCGGGACGGCGTCGCGTATGCCGGGGAGGGACTTCAGCCGCTTGTGGACGACGGACATCTCCTGCTTGGTGATGACCGGCTTCATCCGCTGGACCTTGCTCACGAGCTTGCGCACCGGCACATCATCCGGTCCGTCGCCGACGACGAGGAGGTGGATGGGAACTCCAGGTGCGACCCGGGCGACCTTCTTGCGCTCGGCCTCGAGCAGCTTGGTGATGCGCGGACGCGGACCCTCTCCGACGAGGACGATGCCGGGACGGCCGAGTGCGCGGAAGACGACGGCGGCGTTCGTGAAGTCCATCTGGCGGTTCTGCACGTCGGCGGCGACCGGCTCCTGCGAGGTGTACCAGCCACGCTGGATGCTCGTGAGTGCGGCTCCGGCGGCACCGGGCTTGCCGTCGAGCGCGGTGTACATCGCCTTGTTGGCGCGGGTGTTGAGGACGAGCAGCGCCGCGATCATCATGAGGGGGAACGCGAAGAAGAGCGCCCACAGAGGGTAGCCGACGGCCCAGCCGACGAGCATGACGACGAGCAGGGCTGCCAGGGCGGCGAGCAGCATGAACCAGCCGACGTTGGGGTCGAGCTGGCGGATCGCCTTGTAGCCCTGGCGGATCTGGGCGATGCGGCCGCCACCCCGTCGCCGGGCAGGCTTGCCCGGTGTCGCAGTGCCCTCGGTCTTCTTCTTGCGCAGCGCCATAGGGCTCAGGATACGTCGCGCTGCGCGCGGGCCACCAATGTGGCGGCCTCCTGGCGGGCCGGCTCGTCGATCGCGGCGGCGAGATGCGCCAGATGCTCGGGAATGGGGCGGCCCCAGGTGCGCATGGCCTGGGCCCAGAGCCGACCGGCGCGATAGGACGAGCGGACGAGCGGACCGGCCATGACCCCCTTGAATCCGAGGCCGGTGGCGTAGTCACTCCAGTGGACGAACTCCTCCGGCTTGACCCAACGGTCGATCGGGTGGTGCAGCTTGGAGGGACGGAGGTACTGGGTGATCGTGAGGATGTCGCAGCCGGCGTGGTGCAGGTCTTCGACGGCCTGCTCGATCTCGGTGTCGGTCTCGCCCATACCGAGAATGAGGTTGGACTTCGTCACGAGCTCGGCCCCGCGGGCCATCGTGAGGACCCGCAGGGACTTCTCGTAGGTGAAGGCCGGACGGATCCGGCGGAAGATCCGCGGCACCGTCTCGAGGTTGTGGGCGAAGACCTCGGGTCTGGCGTCGAAGACCTGGCCGACGAGGTCGGGCTCCGCGCCGAAGTCCGGCGGCAGGATCTCGACCCCGGTGTGCGGGTTGAGCTCGTGGATCTGCCTGATCGTCTCCGCGTAGAGCCAGGCGGCACCGTCGGCCTGGTCATCGCGAGCGACGCCGGTGACGGTGGAGTAGCGCAGGCCCATCTCGCGGACCGACTCGGCGACCCGTCGCGGCTCGTCCCGGTCCAGCGGCCCCGGCCGGCCGGTCGCGATGTCGCAGAAGTCGCAACGACGGGTGCAGACGTCTCCACCGATGAGGAAGGTCGCCTCGCGGTCCTCCCAGCACTCGAAGATGTTGGGGCAGGCGGCCTCCTGACAGACCGTGTGCAGACCTCCGGAGGACACCCGACCGCGCATGGCGGAGTACTCGGGTCCCATCGTGGCGGTGGTCCGGATCCACGACGGCTTGCGCTCGATCGGTGTCTCCGCGTTGCGGGCCTCGACACGCAGCAGCTTGCGGCCTTCGGGAGCGATAGTCACAGCACAGCAGCCTAGTCGAGCGTGCGTTGCGCCTCTATCGACCGAGGACCTCGACGAGGTGCTTCTCGGCATAGGGCAGCACGTCCTGGACGGTGATTGTGCGGCCGGCCTCCTTGCTGAGTGACGACACCCCGGCGTCGCTGATGCCGCACGGGACGATGACGTCGGCCCAGCCGAGGTCGTTGTCGCAGTTGAGAGCGAACCCGTGCATCGTGACCCTGCGGCTCACCCGCACGCCGATCGCGCCGAGCTTGCGGTCCGGGCCGCGCTCGTCCGCCGGCACCCACACCCCGGTCCGGCCCTCGACCCGCTCCACCGCGATGTCGAACTCGGCGCAGGTGCGGATCATGACCTCCTCGAGGCGGCGAACATGGGCCACGACGTCGATGGGGACCTCGGGGAGCGCGACGATGGGGTAGCCGACGAGCTGGCCGGGACCGTGCCAGGTGATCTTGCCGCCCCGGTCGACATCGATGACCGGCGTGCCGTCGAGGGGTCGCTCGTGCGCCTGGGTGCGCTTGCCGGCGGTGTAGACGGCAGCGTGCTCGAGGAGGAGCACGGTGTCCGGCGCGCGAGCGTCGGCGACCTCGGCGTGCACCTCACGCTGCCGTTCCCATGCCGCCTCGTAGTCGACGAAGTCGGGGGCGAACCCGAGGTGGACGATGCGCATCGAACCAGGCTAGCCGACCTCGGGGAGGCGGCGAGGCACGATCCGCTCCTCGCTCACCGACCCTTGCGGGTCACGACGCACGATGTAGGCACCCTTGCCGGCGACGTCGGTCACCGCCTCGATGAGCTCGGGGCCGTGGTAGACCAGACCCACCCCGTCGTCCGTGCAGTGCGTCTCGCCGAGCGTTCCGTCGGCAACGAGACCGTGGATCGTCGGGCGTCGACGCCCCTCGGAGTCGTAGTGGACGCCGTTGGCGTAGGGCAGGAAGGCCAGCCCGTTCGTCACGGCTCGCAGCTCCGGCCCGAAGGAGTCGGTACAACCCCCCTGGTACCAGCAGATCGACCCGGCGGAGACCCCCGACAGAACGACACCCGCCTCCCACGCCGCTCGCAGGGCCGGTCCGAGGTCGTGGACCGCCCAGACCGCGAGGAGATTGGCCACCGACCCGCCCTGGACCCACACCACGTCCTGCTCGAGGAGGTGCCCGGCGACGTCGTCGAGGTTGGGCATGGGGAACAGGTCCAGACAGGTGATGTCGAAGCCGGCCTGGCGACCCGCGTCATGGATGTGCGCGTTGAAGGCTCGCTGGTCACCGTCGGCTGTGCCGACATAGGTCACTCGCGGCCTGCGGCCGCTCGCTCCCGACAGCTCGACCGCGTGATGGACGAGCGGGCTGAAGCGCACATACAGCCGCTCATCCGGGCGGTAGCCGCCCGAGGTTGCGAGGATCGTGGGCTGGTCGGCGGGCATGGTCTCTCCTGGTCGTCGGGGCTCACCGATCCTAGGGCTCTCACATCATCACTGTGGATAACTTCCGGAGGGGCAGCGCCACCGAGGCGAGACTTGGGTCATGGACACCTGCCCCCACGTCCCTGGGTACCGCATCGGCGAGCTCATCGCGCGCGGTTCGAGCGCCACCGTCTGGGCCGCTGCCCCGAGCGACTCCGACCGGGACCTCGCGATCAAGGTCGTGCCGCTGGATCGTGGCGACGACGGAGACGGTCTCGCGCGCGAGCTGTCTGCGCTGGCCGCCACGCGGGGCAGCGACAACCATCTCGTCAGGGTGCTCGACGTGGTCGCCGTCAGCGACCCCGTGTCTGCCGTCGCGATCGTCATGGAGCGGCTCCGACACGGCACTCTCACCCGCCTCGTCACGACCCGCGGCCATCTCACGCCTGCCGAGGTCGTCACGGTCCTCACCCCCGTCGCCCTCACCGCAGCGCACCTCCACGACACCGCTGTCGTCCACGGCGACTTCTCGCCGTCCAACATCGGTTTCGACGCCCGCGGGCGTCCCGTCGTCCTCGATCTCGGGGTGTGCTCCATCATCGGGACACCCCGCGAGGAGATCTGGGGGACTCCTGGCTTCGTCGCTCCAGAAGTGGTCGCAGGGGAGCCGCCGACGCCCAGTGCCGACGTCTACGCGATCGGTGCCGTCGGGTGGTACGCCCTGACCGGAGAGCCGCCGTCGATCCCGGCCGAGCGCCCGCCGCTCGGGACCTTGCTGCCGGAGGTGCCGAACATGATGCGGTCCGCCCTCGAGCGTGCCCTCCATCCGGACCCTTCACTGCG
Source organism: Dermatophilaceae bacterium (assembly GCA_046260445.1). GTDB lineage: Bacteria > Actinomycetota > Actinomycetes > Actinomycetales > Dermatophilaceae > F2B08. The sequence continues at coordinate 6,384 of JBHEPF010000179.1, forward strand.
CGGGGACGGACGAGAGCTCGCGACGGCGATCTACGGCTCCACCCCGGCCGCCCCCATCGAACCCGGCGAGGGAACCGATGAGGCGACGATGCTCACTCACCGCGTGCGCGAGCTGGCCCGGGCCGCTGAGCCGGATCGGGGGTTCGGCTCTCGTCAGACTCGCCGGGGCCGGCACACCGACCTGCGGGCCCGGTCGCGCCAGGCGCACCTGAGGGTGGTCACGACCTTCGTCGCGGCGGTCCTCATCGGCGTCGTCGGGGTCGTCGCCGCTACCGCGGGCAGGGGAGCCGAGCCGACGCCGGTCGCGCCGGCTGCCGCGAGCCCACGGGCGCCGGTCGCCGCGCCGACCGAGCCCGGACGCCCCTCCGACTACAGCGCGATCATCGAGGGTCTCATCGAGGCCCGCGCTCGGGCGTGGACCATGGGAGACCCTGCTGCTC
>JBHEPF010000002.1:0-10790 GCA_046260445.1 Dermatophilaceae bacterium
AACCATTGAGTGGCCCCGCTGACAACACGTTTGCTCGCCGCGTGGCCGCCCTGCAAGGAGGTCACTCCGCCCACTGTGGGGCAGCGTCCTTTCGCCCACTTTGACGCGGCGCGTGGAGCTCCACGGACACGGCGAGGAGCCGAAGGACCACTGACATGTACTTGGAATCCGTCGACGCGGCTGTTCGGTCGAAGCTGGCTTGGGACTGCGCTGCTATAGCACCCGCGACGGCGTTGAGACTCCCCCTCGATCCAGCTGCTGGCGGTCCGGGCACCCGACCGGTCCTTGCGGCCGGTGGGCCACGAAGCGATGTCCGGATCGTCCGGGGGCCCCGTTGGAGCCCTGGGGGTGCGATCTCATGCCGGTCATGGGCGGAGAAGCACGCGCGGTCGACCGGATAGTCATCGACGTCGTCACTCACTAGGCTTTGAGGACCCTGCTGTCGGAGAGGCGGAGATGATCGGTGGCTGACTACACGGGGAAGGCGCAGCTCTTCGTGGCGTTCAGGTGTCCGGCCGAGCACGAGGCCGAAGGTGATCGCGTGTTCGATCAGCACGCGGCCTGGATGGAGCGGACGCACCCGAAGGATGGTGACGAGGCGCTGCTGCAGTACACGGTGTCAAAGAACCATGACGACCACGGGAACGTGCAGTACTTGCTGGCGGAGGTGTACGAGACGACGGCCGGTGTCGAGAACCACAGCCGGCTCGCCCACGAGGACGAAGACGATTCGGGCCTGCAGTCGCTGCTGGCGTTCGCCGACAAGTGCGAGACCATCGGCTGGGGCGCGGCCGACCTGGTGCATTCACTCTGGTAGGGCTGCGAAGTGGTCACGGCCGACACGCATTCCGGCGGCGAACAGTGCGCGGCCACCAGCGATCGGGTTCGCCCGGCGCACCTACCGCACCGCTGGGGTTGACGGTTCGCGGAGGCCGTCAAGTCTCAGATCGAGAGTCGTCGTACCGCGCGCGTCCGATGTCGTTCCCCCTTGACGTTGCTGCGCTCGGCCCGGACGTGGCTCAAGAGCTCACGGGTCCTTTCGCCGCGTAGCGACCTTCACGGCTGCAGCGTTGGCCCGGCGTCGACATCCCGTTCTGGACCTGCTGCTCTGGTTCGAAGCAGGGCCTTCTGATCGGTGCGCTGAGGGCGTGGGCGCCCCTGCCCATGGGTCGCGACTAAGCGTGATCGGCGGTGGTCGCTCGACTCAGGACAGCCAGCGGACACCGTTGCGGATCCGGTCGTTGGCGTCGTCCACCCGACGTGTCACTGTCGCCACCCACGCTGGATCGTCGGACACGCTCGCCGACCACGTCAGGAAAGGAGCGATCCACAGGACATCGGTCAGCATGCCCAGGTCGACCATTTCCTCCCACTGGTCGTCCGCAAAGCGTGACCCGAGGTTCGCCTCCAGAGCGTCCCGGTAGTGCTGCACCGCCCGCTCCAGGCTGGCGGCGTCCTCACACGCCCCCAGGACGAGCCGTGCAAGGTCGATCGTCGCTACCGAGTGCATTGCCAGTTGCCAGTCGACCGCGATGAGATGGTTGCCGTTTCGGGCGAGATTCGGTTCGTATGACGTCACCGTGCAGGAACGTCGAGGGGTGCCTACCGAGAGCATCCAACAGCGGCTGCGGGTCCTCGATCAGCGCACGCGCCTGTGCAGCCGCGTCGTCGTCCAGCGCCTCCTGTAGCGCCTTCCAGCCGTCAACCGCTCCCTCGGCGAGCCAGGTGTCCCATTTGCCCAGGTGCTGACGGCCGAATGTCGGCGACGCGAGCTGGAGCAAACCGCGAGGGTCGTCCAGGCCGAGCCGCGGATCGTCCAGTGTGGGGTCCTCCCAGAACTCGGCGTGCATCCCGGCGAGACCGTCGAGGAAACGCGGCAGCATCTTCCGTAGCTCCGGGGAGGGCCAGTCATCGGCGGTGTCCCGAAGGAACCGACCGGAGAGGTCAGGCATCAGGATCGCCCACAGGTCGCCCTCCCTCGCGCAGCCCACGACGGCCGCATCCGCCCAAACCGCGCTGGCCAACTCGCTCAGCGAGGCAGCCGGGCGCTCAATGGTCCCGGACGGCACCATCGCGTCGGCGTTCCGCAACTCCTGCGCGTCAGCAAGGCCCCTCGCGGGGAGGTCGCGACGCCGTCAGCTGGCCTTCTCGACGTGTGCCTTCAAGTCGCCCGGCAACCCCACAGCCGCCTTCCCGAGGATACGGCCGAGCGGGAACGCCGCGATCCGGCCGATGATGCCCTTCGTGATCCCCCGGATCTCGACATCGACACTCGCGCCACCGGGTCCGTCGTCACTCACCGTCCAAGTGTTCTCCAGGCGATCGACGAAGAACGGCAGCCCCGAGGCCCGCACCGAGTAGGTCATCGTGCGGGCCTCGGCGTCGAACGCGATGAGCCGCTCATCGGTTTCGCCCACGCCTTCGACGTCGCAGATCCGTCCGCCGTGCGTGCTGCCGTTCAAGCCTTCGGGCGTCGCAGGGTTGGCAACCGACGATCGCACGCCGCCCGCCCACGCCGAGATATCGAGGAACCCCGCGTCAAGCTCCTTCCAGACCGCCTCTGGACTCGCTTTGATCGGCGTTGTAGAGGTTCGCGTCACGGTCGTCATGCTGGACTCCTCGGGTCGTGTACCGGTACGATAACAGAACAATCGCTTGGTTATTGAACGTAGGACGTCGACGCAGGGAGCGTTCATGGGGCGCCGCAAGAACTACGACCGCGTCGAGGTCACTGACCGGGCGATGCAGCTGTTCTGGGAGCGGGGCTACCACGACACCTCGACTCGGAACCTGACCGAGGCCATGGGGATCAACGCCCACAGCCTCTACGCCGAGTTCGGCAGCAAGCAGCAGCTGTACGACCACGCCATGGACCACTACCAGCAGACCGTGGTGACACGGCACTTCGGTCGGTTGGAGGCCGACGACGCATCGCTCGAGGACGTGGAGGCAGTGGTGCAGTACTTCGGTGGTGGGGACGACGTACTGGCGTCGACCCGCGGCTGCCTTGCCTGCAACGCCGCGGTCGAGCTCGCCCCGACACCCGAGGCGAGTAGGGCCTCGACCGACCGGTACATGGCACGAGTGGCAGCCGCCTTCGGCAACGCGCTCAGCAACGCGCGGGCGAGCGGGGAGCTGCTCCCGGACACGCCGGTCGACGAGGTCGCCCAGTTCCTCACCGTGAGCGTGACAGGGATGCTCGTGCTGATCCGATCGGGCAGCGAACCGGAGTTCCTCACAGCCGCCGCTGACCAACTGCTCGCCAGTCTCAAGACCCACCGATCCCACACCGAAGGCTGAAGCCCCCGCCGCAGGCGGCTGACGACTCCGATGCCTCTCTGTGGAAGATGCAGATCTGCGCCAAGGCCAAGCGGGCAGAACTCACCGGCCCGGGGACCCGGCGGATCTGCGGTTCCGTCGCGGGAGATGAACTGGGCGGTCCGGGGTGTGCACCGTGATCTCCTCGTGCTCGTCGAACACCACTGCGGTGTGCGACCGCTATTGCGGATCGACACAGACAACCGCCTTGATGGCTCGGCCCTCATCGGCCCCACTCGGACAGGCCACGCGTCAGCGCATTACCGCCGGTATGACTATGTGCGGTTGGGCGTCGACAGCCAGCCGCGCGAAGTCAGGCTTCGGTCGTCCGCGGGGCTCCTGAGAGCGATTACCGACGATCGCTGATACTCGGCTGCACGAGCACTCCGAGGTGGCGTGACCTCGGTCCAGCCGGTGTGGCCGCTGGCGCTGGTGCATCCCGACGGCTGCCGGAGTGGAGACGAGGTTTAGTCCGGGGCAGGAGCGACGGCGAGCGTTGTTGGCTGCCGAGAGCCGGCGGCATACCTCGCGGCGAGCGGCGACCTGAGCCGGAGTGCCACCGTCCCGCCAGCGCCGGGTCAGGTTCGTGGTGTTGTTGTGCTCCCCGAGCCGGACGTGCTCGTCCAGGCCCACCTGCGTGAAGAAGCGCTCACCACACGTCGGGCACTCCTTGCGCCGGCTCTCGTGCCCAGCGCGGCCCTATCTAGTTGATTTGGCGGTCTCGTCCCTGCCAGTACGGCGCGCGTAACTTGAACTTCTGCAGTTTGCCGGTCGCTGTTCGGGCCAGCACCTCGCGGAACTCGACCGAGGTCGGTGCTTTGTAGTGGGCCGCCCTAGCCTTGCAGTGGGCGATGAGCTCGCCCTCGGTGAGATTGGAGCCCTCGGCCTTAACGACAAGCGCCTTGATCGTCTCTCCCCACTTCTCGTCCGGGACGCCGATGACGGCGACCTCGGCGACATCGGGGTGGGAGAAGATCACGTCCTCGACCTCGATCGAGGAGACGTTCTCGCCGCCGGTGATGATGACGTCCTTCTTGCGGTCCTGGATGCTCAGGTAGCCGTCGTCGCCGATCACGCCGCCGTCGCCGGTGTGGAACCAGCCGTCGCTGAGTGCTGCCTCGGTCTCTTCCGGCTGATTCCAGTAGCCCTCCATCACCACGTTCGACCGGGCCAGCACCTCCCCGTCGTGGGAGACCTTCAACGTCACGCCGATGGCCGGTGCACCGGCGCGCACCAGCTTGGCCGCCCGCTCCTGCGCCGGCAGGGTGTCCCACTCGGAACGCCCGCGGTTGATGGTCAGCAGCGGCGAGGTCTCGGTGAGGCCGTAGATCTGGATGAACTCCCAGCCCAGCTCCTCTTCGACCCGAACGATCGTCTTGGTCGGCGGCGGGGCCCCGGCGCAGATGATCCTGACCCGATCGCGTCCAGGGATCTGGCCCTCCCATGTGGACGCGGCGCTCAGGACGGCGTTGACCACTGCCGGGGCCGCACACATGACGGTGACACCGTGCCGCTGAACGCGGTGCAGGATCTCTGCGCCGTCGACCTTGCGCATTACGACCTGCGGGACTCCCATGCCGGTCATGGCGAACGGCAGTCCCCAGCCGTTGGCGTGGAACATCGGCAGAGTGTGCAGATACACGTCCCTGTCGGTGACGCCGGCGTGCAGGGCGAACGTGATCGCGTTGGTCCAGATGTTGCGGTGCGTGATCTGCACACCCTTGGGGCGAGCCGTCGTCCCGGAGGTGTAGTTGATCGTCGCGGTGGCGTTCTCGTCGGGCTCCCACGTCCTGGGGTCGATGCCGTCGATGAACAGGTTCTCGTCCTGCCCGATGAGGAACTTGTGTTCACAGTCAACCGACGCGAGGTCGTCCTCGAGTTCGGGGTCGACATAGAGCACCCGCGCCCCGCTGTGCTCCACGATGTAGCCGACCTCCTTCGCAGAGAGGCGGAAGTTGACCGGCACAAGCACCCGGCCGTACCCCGCCACCCCGAAGAAGGCAGCCAACAACCGGGCGCTGTTATGAGAGACGAACGCGACCCGCTCGCCAACCTCAATGCCAAGCCGGTCCAGGTGCGCGGCCATAGCGGCCGCTTTGGCGCCCAGTTCACCGTAGGTGAGATCCCCCAGCGAGGCTGCCTGCTGGTGCGGCTCGTCGACGACACCGACCCGGTCGCGGTAGACAGCGAGCGCGCGATCCAGGAAGTCGATGGCACTGAGAGGAACTATCACGCGAGTCTCTCCTCGAACGTCAGACTTCGACCCGTTCAACTACGGGAACTACTGACGAGCCCATTGTGGCGTGGATCCCGGTCGCGATGAGCTTTGGCCCGAGATCAGTGTGGGGGAGGCTGGGCTCAACCTGCTGTTGATGCACGTGGACGAGGTCGTCGCGACACGATATGCGAGTGAGCCTCTGCGGGTGAACCGCGGAGGCTTGGTATGGCCCGAGCCCAGATTTGTCTCGGAACTCCCCGGCGGCATGACCGACCTGGAATAGAGTGTCGACCCCGCGGCCGCGGTAGACGACAGCTGAAGCGCACCCTGCTGCAACGTCGAGTTCGTCTCTTCGCCGGCTGCCGGGCGAGCCGCCGCGAGTCGAAGCGCCTTTGCGAAACGCTCGACCCCCCTTTGGGCGGGCGGCCCAGGGTGGCCCAACAGGGGCTGTCGAACTTGGAACGTGAAGCCATTACACGCCTCCGATTCCCGTGTCGGTCAGCGGGTGCTGTATGCCGGCGATCGGGACAAAGGCAACGTCTTCAGCCCGGCGCGACTTCGACTCGGCCATGTTCTAGAGCACCCTCACCCGCGGCGTGATCGACAGGTTCTATGGCCCGGGAAAGCACCACTGCATCGTGCGGTTCCTTGGCCTAGAAGATGAGCCGGTCAGCACAGGTGTGGGCTTCGACCCCGTGGAGAGCGGCCACTATCCCGACCTGTTGTCCGTCACGGATGGCGAGTGGGCTCACGCACTGTCCGCGGGATCGTGGTCGGAGGTCAGCTGAGGGTCTCGTCCCGCTGATCCTTTGCGTTTTACCGCCGGTCCGGACTGCCGAAGTTGATGGGCACACGTTTGGGCTGAAAGCGTGGGTTGATCGGCGCAAACGTGGGTTTCGGGCGTGCGGGGGTCGTGTTACGCGCCACCCGTTCTCCACGGCGAAGAGCTGCTTGTAGGCGGCGGCCAGGTCCTCGGCGGTGAGGGTGAGGTCGGAGGTGCGCAGCAGCCACTTGCCGTCCAGGTGGGCCTCACGCGCAGCGGCTGCGGCATCGATGCGCAGCAGCCCGGTGCCGGTGGCTCGTAGGTAGCGGCGCAGCCCGGGCTTGGCCTTCAGGGAGCCGACGAACTCGCTGCGGCGCCGTGCGCTCCAGGTATCGGAGTGCTCGATCAGGTTGAGCAGGTGCTCGATGAGGTTGGCCCCGCAACACCTGGTCGCGCTGCGCCTGTTCGGGGTTGTGGCACCCCACGAACCGCTGCGTGCGGACACCATCCTCGCCGCCGGCCCCGGCGACCGGGTCGCCGGGGTTGACGTGCACACCCACACCAGCCGGCGCAGGTTCCAGGAGCCGAGGTCGTCCTCGACGGTGCGGATGATCGCCTGGTCGTTCTCGTTGCCGGGGAAGGTCCAACACCGAATCGGCATCCCGTCGCGGGTCACCGCCATCGCGATCACCACCTGCGGGGCATCGGTTCGGGAGTCCTTGGAGTGCCCGAACGCCCGCCGCCCCGACTCGCTCGGCCGGTACAGCCCCTCGCCCTGGGCGTCAGGCTCGCGCCTGTCATCCTGGAGTTCGGGCAGGTCCGCACCCTCGGCCTCCCAGTACGTCGAGGTCGTGTCGACGAAGACGATGACCAGGTCCAGGTTGAGCAGCGAGGAGAGAGCCTACGCCCGGGTGGGGGTAGGCAATGCGCATTTACCTCCACCTCTTGGCCACTGTCCACACCGCCGCCTAAGGCGGCGAAAGAGAGGGCTCGGCGTTCCCATGGGAGGCTGCTCCCATGACGGGATCTGGTCGTGACCGGGACACGGAAGGTCGTGCTCGGCAGGCGCGTCCTCGAGACGCGCTGGGGCGGCCGCTGCCCTATGGTGCCGAAGGAGTCGAGCCGGCCTCGGAGGAGCCGTTGCCGCCGGAAGAGACGCTTAGCGCGGCTCGAGAACTTGTGGAGGCGGGCCGTCCTTTTGCCGCCCACGAGGTGCTTGAGGCGCGTTGGAAGGCCGGGCCGGTCGAAGAGCGGGATTTGTGGCAGGGGCTTGCGCAGGTCTGCGTTGCGATCACCCACGCGGCCCGGGGGAATCGGGTGGGGGCGGATCGGCTTTTCGAGCGGGCTGCAGTGAGGTTGGCGGCGTTTGCTGCAACGGGACGCTGGACCTACGGCCTTGACCTGGATGCCGTGGTGGATCATGCGCGAAGTCATGTAGCAAAGCTCTGAAGAACCGCTCCACCTGGCCGCTCGGTCCATGCCCGCCACGCGGGTGCGGCATCGGACTGTCGACCGGCCGCATACGCGGCGCAATGACGGGCTTGGGCGCCGTGACTGAACGCCAGTAACGCGAACCGGCGTGTGCTCAGCTACTTCGACAATCCAGAAGACCGCACGAATCGGCTGACCTGGATCCGCAACGCCACCCGTGACGGATTCGGCCTCGGTGTTCGGTACCGCACGGCGTATCGCTCCTCCGCGCGACGAATCGACGCAGGATCCGACCGAACCTCTGCCGTCCCCTCGATGGTTGACCATCTGCGGCCGTCCACCTGACAGGCCGCGACCCTGGGGTCAGCCGAGGCGTGGACCGCCTTGAGCGAACTTCTGGACGTGATCACCCAGGCACACTGCCATTCGAGATCGAGGGCCACTCCGACCGGAGTCACGTGGGGTCTACCGTCGGTGCGCAGCGTCGTCAGGGTGCACAGGTGGCGTTCGCTCCAGAACTCCAGGAGCGATGGCGGGAAGTCGTCCCAGCCCGGTACCCACGAAGCCACGCGACCATCTTCCCACCGGGACCGGCGCCAACTCCGCGGCGCAGTGCGCGACCATCGTCAAAGGACCCGCTCATCGGCACGTCAGCTCGTGACGCACAGACAACGCGGCGAAGTCGCACTTCGGAGGGACGGCTCAGGTACGAGTGCTGGCATGCCAGTAGCCAGGCTCTCGGCTGGTTTGGGTGTAGGCGATGACGCGGACGGTCTCGTCGCGGATGTCATACACGATTCGGTAGCGGAAGGTCTTGACGCTCCTGATGCGTAGGACGGGTTCAGCCGCATCGACCTTGTCCTGATCAACCGGACTGCTGTCGTCCGCCAGAATGCGCAGCAACTGGTACGCCAGATCCGCTATCTGTTCGCGGTCCAACGCCTTGGCCGTCTCGAAAACCTCACGCACTTCAGGAGCCCTGTTTTCGAGTGTACGGCGCGGCACCGAAAGCATCTGTCCCACCACACCCGTGACCCACTGACACGCCCGACAGGCGGCGGTATTCAGCGGGTGACGGCGACAGCGCAGTCATCGGCGGCGAGGCGGATCGCGTCGTTCTCGACCAGGCCCGGATGGCTCGCGGGGGAAATGCCACACCCTGACGCCAGGCCGTGACAATGCAGTCATGTCGTACGACTTGGTTGTCTGGGACGCCCGAGCCGGCAAACAACGCGGAGGCCACCGCCGAATACGAGCGTCGCATGGACGCGAGGGAGCAAGCCCTCGACGGCTTCGAGGAGGCATCCGCTCCAACGCCAGCGATTCAGGCCTTCATTGATGCTGCCGAGCCTGTGGCACGAACCTCGGCCAGATTCCGGTCATCGAAGAGCGCTGTCGACGGCGCTCACCGCACGTTCTTCTCCCTCGGCTCCTTCCGCCGACGCCACGGGCCGGCTGCGCGCTTGACGCCCCTTGCCATGTTCGCCGTGGTGGAGGAGGAGGGATTGACGGTTCGGGCCGCCGAATGGTGCTGCCTTTCGAGCCGAGAGGTCAATCGCCTGCGCCGGACAGCAAGCGCGCCGGTGGAATGGTCGCCGTCGACGCGGTAGGGTGATTTCACTGAATGGATCATTCATTCCGCATCGTGAAATTACTACTCCACCTATTGAGGAGCCACCATGGCTACGTCCCAGAACACCGCGCCCGTCCTCGACCTGCCCGACGGCGTCGAGGTGACCGGAGCCCTCAAGCCCGGCTACGAGGAGGTACTGACCCTCGAAGCGCTCGACCTCATCGCGACGCTCCACCGCGAGCTAGAGGGTCGCCGCCAGGAGCAGCTGGCCGACCGCCAACAGGTCGTGCGGGCTGTCGCCGACGGTCAGGACCTCGAGTTCCTCCCCGAGACCGCCCACATCCGGGAGGACGACTCATGGCGCGTGGGCGAGCACGCCCCCGGCCTCGTCGACCGCCGGGTGGAGATGACCGGCCCCACCGACCGCAAGATGGCGATCAACGCGATGAACTCCGGCGCCAAGGTCTGGCTCGCCGACCAGGAGGACGCCAACACCCCGATGTGGGCCAACGTCGTCGAAGGCGCGATCAACCTGCGCGACGCGATTCTGGGCACGATCAGCTTCACCTCGCCGGAGGGCAAAGAGTACGCCCTGGCCACCACCGACCAGTCCCAGCTGCCGACCATCGTCATGCGTCCCCGCGGCTGGCACCTCGACGAGAAGCACATCCTCGTCGACGGGCAGCGCACCGCCGGCGGGCTGGTCGACTTCGCCCTCTTCATGTGTTCCTCCGCCCGTCCCCAGCTCGACGCCGGGAAGGGCCCCTACGTCTACCTGCCGAAGATGGAGCACCACCTCGAGGCGCGGATCTGGAACGACGCCTTCAACCTGGCCCAGGACGCCCTGGACATTCCCCGCGGCACGATCCGGGCGACCTGCCTCATCGAGACCTACCCGGCCGCCTTCCAGATGGAGGAGATCCTCTACGAGCTCAAGGAACACTCGGCCGGCCTCAACGCCGGGCGCTGGGACTACCTCTTCAGCGTCATCAAGACCTACCGCACCCGCGGCGCCGAGATGCTGCTCCCCGACCGCAACGCCGTGACGATGACGGCCCCCTTCATGCGGGCCTACACCGAGCTGCTTGTGCGGACGTGTCACAAGCGAGGGGCCCACGCGATCGGCGGCATGGCGGCGTTCATCCCGTCCAAGGACGAGGAGGTCAACAAGACGGCGTTCGAGAAGGTCCGCGCCGACAAGACCCGGGAGGCCGACGACGGCTTCGACGGCTCCTGGGTCGCCCACCCCGGCATGGTGGAGACCTGCCGCGAGGTCTTCGACTCCGTCCTCGGCGACCGTCCCAACCAGGTCGACAAGACACGTGAGGACGTCTCGGTCAGCGCCGCCGACCTGCTGTCGGTGAGCGAGACCCCTGGCGCCGTCACCGAGGCCGGGCTGCGGTCCAACATCGACGTGGCGATCCAGTACCTGGCCGTCTGGCTCACCGGCCGCGGAGCCGTCGGCGTCCACAACCTTATGGAGGACG
>JBHEPF010000025.1:0-16608 GCA_046260445.1 Dermatophilaceae bacterium
CCGCGAACGGTGGCCCGCCGGCGCGTTCCTGCTCCAGCCAGCCGGAGACCTCGCCGCGCAGATGGTCCAGCCAGGCGAGCTTGTATGCCATGTGCGGGTCGTCGACGTGCCGCCCGTTGGGCACATAGACCGACCAGATGCGCACTCCGCCGCAGGTCGCCCCGATCGCGCGCGTCTCGGCGACGGCCGGCTCACCCCAGGTCGGGACGTCGGGCAGACCGGTATGGACGTCCTCGAGCCCGACCCGGGAGAGGATCGCGACGCCGTTCCACTGGTTCAGGCCGTGGTGGGCCACCTCGTAGCCGAGAGTCTCGAGCCGCTCCCTCGGCAGCTGGTCCTCGCGACACTTGGTCTCCTGGATCGCGACGACGTCGACGTCGGTGCGGCGGAGCCAGTCCTCGAGGCGGTCGATGCGGGACCGGATCGAGTTGACGTTCCACGTGGCGATGCGCACCCCTCTAGCCTAAGCGCTCGCTTAGAAGACGCGCCGTGGCCCCGGTCACCCGGTGACGACCTCGCCGCCGGCCTGCTGCCAGGCGCCGATCCCGCCGTCCAGGTGGTAGGTCTGGGTGATGCCGCTCTGGGCCATGAGGTCGAGCGCGGCCTGCGAGCGGTTCCCCGTCCTGCAGTACACGGCGTAGCCGGTGCTCGGGTCCAGTCCTGCGAGCTGTGCGGTGAAGTCCGGCGACTCGACCGGAAGGTTCACCGCCCCGGGCAGGTGACCCTCGGCGAACTCGGCCGGGGTGCGCACGTCGAGGATGACCGTGGCCGGGGCCTTGAGCGCGGCGGCGAAGTCGGCCGCGTCGAGGGTGGCTCCGGCGGCGGGCGCCTCGCTCGAGGTCGGCCCGGCGGTGACGCTCACGCCGTCCGCTGAGGCCGGGCTGCACCCGGACACCCCCAGGGTGAGGGCGAGGACTCCGGTGGCGAGGAGGGCGAGTGGTCTGCGCTGCATGGGTTCTCCTGTGGGTGGGTTGAGTCGACTGTATGCGCGGGGCCCGCTGGTCGAAAGGACCGCGGTCAGGGGGCGGACGGCCGGGGCAGGGTGAGGCGGAGGTGCTCTCGGTCGCCGAGCAGCTCGATCCGCCGCCAGAGCACCGATCCCGGCACCGCCTGACTGGCGTGCGCGGCGATGGCCTGGAGCTGTCGGTCTCGGTCCACGGCGAGTGTGACGGGGAGGTCGGCCTCCGCATACCCGGTGAAAGCGGCCCCCAGCTCGGCGTTGAGAGTGTCGGCGACGAGCGAGGGCAGGCACCACTCGAGCACGGGTAGGGCGCGCTCGCGGGCGACCGTGAGGGCGGCCATCGTGGCGGCCTCGTGGTCGGGGTGACCGGTGACCCCGCCGCCGGCACCGAAGACGAGCAGGGCGTCAGGGCGGTCGGCGGTGGCCGCCTCGCGGACCGCGTCGACGAGGTCGGGGATCCGGTCGCCGAGCCGTCCGTCGGGATGGTGCAGGAGTGTGACGTGGTCCACCCCGAGCAGCCCGGCCGCGAGGTCGAGCTCGGCGGCCCGGACCGCGGTGAGGTCGACCTCTTCGGCACCCAGGGTCGAGGCGTCGCCGGCGGTGAGACAGAGCACGCTCACCCGCGCCCCCGATCGGACCAGCGCGTCGATGACGCCGCCCAGTCCGAACGACTCGTCGTCCGGGTGCGCGACGACTGCGAGGACCCGCTTCCAGCGGGGGAGAGCGGAAGTCATGTCAGTGCTCCGGGACGCAGATCTGTCCGTGCGCGGCCGCCCTCAGGGTGAGGACCGAGACCACGAGCGCCAGTCCGGTGGCCAGTGCGAGCAGTGCGCCGGCGACGAGATCGTAACCGATGCTGTCGATCTGGCCGGCCATCGCGAGCGCGGCGGCCGCGCTGGCTGCGAGGGGGAAGGTGTACGCCCAGAACGGCAGCGCGAAGGGGAGGGCGCGCAGCCGGCCCACCTGCGTGAGGAGAAGGGCGACGAACATGATGGTCGCCGCGTAGAGCACCCGGCTCACAGGGTCGGCCGACGCGCCGGTGAGGGACTGCCAGGAGAGCATTGCCACGGCGGGAGGGGCACTGAAGATCGCGATCGTCGGCAGGAGCTTGGCCGGCAGCGGCTCGGGGTGAGTGAGCAGCCGCTGGAAGAGCAGTGGCAGCAGCCCGAGCCAGAACACCACTCCCACCCCGAAGGAGAACCAGCCGAGCTCGACCGACCCGATGCTCGGTGCAGCGAGCGGTGTGATGACGTTGCCGACGATGGGGATGAACCAGGCCGGGGTGACGTGACCGGCGAGGATGTCGGCTCGCCCCAACCACGCCGAGAGCACTGCGAGGGTCGCCGCCAGGTGACCCACGGCGCCGATCCACCACAGGACCGAGGCGACGCTCGGAGCGAGCTCCGCCAGGGCGGTCGCGAGCACGAGGATGGCGATGGTCAGGGTCGGCGCGAACGCCATCCGCACCGGATGCCGCAGCTCGGCCCGGGCGTCGTCGGGATGCCGGAGCCACTTCGTCGCGTAGAGGCTGCCGACGACGACGAACGCGAGGATCGCCATGGCGAGAGCGATCCGGGCCGGCCATTCGGGAAGGTCCCAGACCACGGCGGCGCGACGCCAGGCCAGCGCCAGCCCGCCCAGACCCATGACGGAGGAGAACAGGGTGACGGGGAAGTGGGCGAGTCGGGGTTCCGTGGCCGGCGGGGTCGTCACGGTCGGTGCGGTCGTCACGGTGCGGTCCTCTCTTGAGCGGGCGTCTTTCGACGGGGCGGTCGCGGAGCGAGGTGAGAGGGGGCGGCGCCGGAGGTGCGACAGGGCCCCCCGGCGCCGCGTCTGGGGAGAGCAGGGCCATCAGGTGCGAGTGGACCGCTGCATCGAAGCGACGGTCCTCAACTCAACTGACGACCATGGTACACGATACCCTGGGGGGTATATCTTGGAACCCCCTGTCGCGCGCATCACACTGCAGAGGGGTAGCACTCTCATACCCCGAGGGGTATGTTGGACTGAGCCGGCTCGTCGAGCGCGAACGCAACGGAAGCAAAGGGGCCCGTCATGGCAGACGTTCTCATCCTCGGAGCAGGCATCTCCGGGCACGCCGCAGCACTCCACCTCAGCAGGCTGCTGCCCAAGGGCCACACGGTCACGGTCGTCTCGCCCAATGCCGACTGGAACTGGATCCCGAGCAACATCTGGGTGGGCGTGGGAAAGATGGCGGAGCAGGAAGTCGTCTTCCCGCTGGCGCCCGTCTACGCGAAGAAGGGCATCGGCTTCGTCCAGGCCAAGGCGGTCGCCATCCGACCCCGTGGTGACGACACGTCCGAGCGACCATCCGTCGACGTGGTCCACACCGGCGCGGGCCGCGAGGGCGTGGAGGAGCGCATCACCTACGACTATCTCGTCAATGCCACGGGCCCCCAGTTGCGCTTCCAGATGACCGAGGGCCTCGGACCGGAGGTCGGGCACACCGTGTCCGTCTGCACAGCGTCGCACGCGGTCGAGGCCGCCGACCGGCTGCGCGAGACGATCCGTCGGCTGAAGTCCGGTGAGCCGCAGACCCTTGTCGTCGGCATGGGCCATGGGACCTGCACCTGTGAGGGGGCCGCGTTCGAGTACGTCTTCAACGTCGATCATGAGCTCCGCGAGGCCGGGGTGCGAGACCTCGCCAGACTCGTCTACCTCACGAACGAGGCCGTCCTCGGTGACTTCGGCGTCGACGGGATGACGTTCGAGGAGCGCGGGTTCCAGACCACCTCGGAGCTGTGGACCGGGAGCCTGTTCCGGGAGCGGGGAGTCGAGGCGATCCTGGGCGCCCACGTGACCCGGGTGGAGCCCGGCCGGGTCCACTACGAAACGCTGGATGGCTCGACACACGAGCTGGACTTCGACTTCGCCATGCTCCTGCCGCCGTTCGGCGGCGTCGGACTCGCGGCCTACGACCGCGACGGCAGCGACCTCACCGACGGGCTCTTCGCCCCGAGCGGGTTCATGAAGGTCGATGCCGACTACACCAAGAAGCCCTACGAGGAGTGGCGGGCCGAGGACTGGCCGAAGACCTACCAGGCGATCGGGTACGACAACATCTGGGCCGTCGGCATCGCCTTCGCACCACCGCACCCGATCTCCCGCCCGCGATCGAACCAGAACGGCACGCTCATTGCTCCCTCCCCGCCTCGGACCGGTATGCCATCGGGCGTCATGGGCAAGACCGTGGCCCTCTCGATCGTCGACCGCATCAAGAACGGACCGAGCGCCGCGAACCACGAGGCCTCGATGGCCGACATGGGTGCGGCCTGTGTCGCATCAGCCGGCGCCGGAATGCGCCGGGGCTCGGCCGCGGCCATGACGATGATGCCGGTGGTTCCCGACTACTCCCGCTACCCGACCGGGCGGGACCTCAAGGACACCAAGGGCGAGATCGGCCTCGCCGGCCACTGGGTCAAACTCATGCTCCACCATCTGTTCATCCACAAGGCCAAGGGCCGCCTCGGCTGGCAGTTCATCCCGGAGTGATAACCATGAGATCTTCGTCCCAGCCCGCCTCCCCACGCCACAACGAGCAGCGGCTCGCACCCCTGCCCGGCTCCGCCGTCGCAGACCTCGGCAAGGCGCCGTTGCCGACGGCCGCGACGTTGCGGAAGCGGCAGAACATCCCCCTCCAGCTGACTCGGTTCGCCGCCTACAACGTGCGCATCATGCGCATGGTCCTCAAGGGGCACGCGAAACACTGACCGGCCCGCGTTCCGTCGGAGGCAGGGTGGACCGCGCCATAGGGTGCCGGTATGCCTACCGTCCTCATCACGGGAGCGACCGCCGGGATCGGTCGCGAGTTCGTCCGCCAGTACGCCGAGCAGGGCTATGACATCGTCGCGGTGGCGCGGACCGAGTCCCGCCTCGCCGAGATCGCCGCGGAGACCGAGGGCACGTTCGGCGTGCGGGTCGAGGTCCTGGTCGCCGACCTCGTCGACCGGTCCGCCCTCGAGTGGGTCGCCGAGCGACTCCGCTCCGGCGACGACCCGATCGAGGTTCTCGTCAACAACGCGGGCCTCGGCCTCAAGACCTCGTTCACCGAGAACGACCTGGCCACGGAGGAGGCGGCCTTCGACCTCATGTGCCGTGCCGTCCTCGTCCTCTCCCATGCGGCCGCCACGACGATGCGGACGCGCGGTCGGGGTCGGATCATCAACGTCTCGTCGGTCGCCTCCTTCATCTCGGCGGGGTCCTACTCCGCCGCCAAGGCCTTCGTCACGGTCTTCACCGAAGGGCTCTCGACCGAGCTGTCCGGCTCCGGGGTGACCGCGACAGCACTCTGTCCCGGATTCACGCACACCGAGTTCCATGAGCGGGGCGAGATGGATGTGTCCTCTCTGCCCGACGTCGCCTGGCTCGATGCCCGGGACGTGGTGGCGACCGCCATCACCGACTCGCGCATCGGGAAGGCGATCTCGGTGCCGAGCGCTCGGTACAAAGCCCTGGTCGGGCTGCTCCGAGTGACGCCGCGCGCCCTGCTGCGCAACCGGCTCGCTACTCCGCGCCATCGTCGCTGAGCACGTGCGGCCCACCTGACGCTCTGCATGGGGTCGGTAGGGTGACCACCGTGACCGACGACATCGCCGCAGACCGCGCTCGCCTCCTCCAGATCGTCAAGGACACGGCGATCGTGCACGGGCGGGTGACTCTCTCGAGCGGCAAGGAGGCGGACTACTACGTCGACCTGCGGCGCATCACCCTCGACGGCGAGGCGGCGCCGCTCGTCGGCCGGGTCATGCGTGACCTCACCGCCGACCTCGACTTCGACGCCGTCGGCGGGCTCACCCTTGGCGCCGACCCCGTCGCGACCTCGATGCTGCACGCTGCCGCCGCGACGGGAGGCCGCCTCGACGCCTTCGTCGTTCGCAAGGCCGGCAAGGCCCATGGTCTGCAGCAACGGATCGAGGGCCCGGCGATCGAGGGCCGCCGCGTCCTCATCGTGGAGGACACCTCCACCACGGGGGCCTCGCCCCTGGAGGCGGCCACCGCTGCTGCGGACGCCGGCGCTACCGTCGTCGGGGTGGCCACCATCGCCGACCGGGCCACGGGGGCCGCCGAGAGGTTCGCGGCGGCCGGGTTCGAGTACCGATCCGCGTTCTCCCTCGAGGACCTCGGCCTGGCCTGAGCAGAGGGGCGGGCTCCCTGCCTCGACCGGCGCGCTGAGGGCTCGAAGGGAGACGTCCCTCCGAGCCCTCAGTCGCTGCGCGATCTGTACCGGTCAGTGGCGGTCCGCGAACTCCTTGATCTCACCGGACTTCAGGCGGGCGGAGTAGTGGGAGAACTCCCGCTTGATGACCCCGGCCAGCATGTAGAGACCGACCACATTGGCCAGGCTCATCATGAAGATCATCGAGTCGGAGAAGTCGATGACCGATCCGAGGCTGGTCACCGACCCGAGGAGGGTGAATCCCAGGAAGATCACCTTGAACGCGTTCTCGGCGACGACGTTGTCACCGAAGAGGTACCCCGTCGCCTTCATCCCGTAGTACGACCAGCTGAGCATGGTCGAGAACGCGAAGAGGACGACCGCGACGGCGAGCACCGCGGGGAACCACGGCAGCACGGTCTCGAACGCGCTCGAGGTCAGCCCGACGCCACCGAGCTCGGACGCGTCCGGGTTGAGGTAGGCCTGGGTGATGATGATCGTCAGGGCGGTCATCGTGCAGATGACGATGGTGTCGATGAACGGCTCGAGCAGTGCGACGAAGCCCTCGGTCGCGGGCTCCTTGGTCCGCACCGCCGAGTGGGCCACCGAGGCCGAGCCGAGGCCGGCCTCGTTGGAGAAGGCCGCTCGCTGGAAGCCGACGATCAATGCGCCGATGATGCCTCCGGTCGCACCCTCGCCGGTGAAGGCGCCGTTGAGGATCGCCCCGAAGGCGGCGGGGATCTCGCTGAAGTTGACGAGCAGGACGATGGCCGCGGCGGTGAGGTAGAGCGCCGCCATGAAGGGGACGACCTTCTCCGTGACCTTCGCGATGCTCTTGATGCCGCCGATGATGACCGCGCCGACCGCGGCGGCGAAGAGCACGCCGATGATCCACGGGTTTCTGCCCAGGAAGCCCTCTGCGCCGCCGAGCTGGCTGACGATCTGCGCGGTGGCCTGGTTCGACTGGAACATGTTGCCGCCGCCGACGGCGCCGCCGATCATGCAGATGGCGAAGAAGACGGCGAGGAACTTGCCGAGCCCCGGGCGGCCGAGGTCACGCAGGCCGTCCCGGAGGTAGTACATGGGGCCGCCGGAGACCGTGCCGTCGGCATGCTCCTGGCGGTACTTCACCCCGAGCATGCACTCGGCGGCTTTCAGGCTCATGCCGAGGAAACCCGCCAGGATCATCCAGAACGTCGCGCCGGGTCCACCGATCGAGATCGCGATGGCGACGCCGGCGATGTTGCCCAGACCGACGGTGCCGGACACCGCCGTGGCCAGCGCCTGGAAGTGTGAGACCTCGCCCGCGTCGTCAGGGTCGGAGTACTTGCCCCGGACGAGGTCGAGGGCGTGCTTGAAGCCGCGGATGTTGAGGAAGCCCAGCCAGATCGTGAAGAAGATCGCGGCGGTGACGAGCCAGATGACGATGAGCCGGATCGCAACTTCGCCGCCCGCGGAGGGGCCGTAGAAGACGAGGTTGGTGATCCACCCCGAGGCCTTGTCGAAGGCGTTGGCGTCGGCTCCGAACTCCGGCGTCGGGTTCGGCCACGAGATCGGCTTCGGTGCCCCGACGAAGAGGGCGACGAAGAAGGCGAGGATGACCCCGCCGATGATGGCCAGCGTCTTGGTGGAGGACCCGGTGGAGGGAGCCTGGCGATCCCGCATGGTGTTCTCGCCCATCACGGCACCACCGTTACGGGGACCTTGGCATGCTGGACGAGGCGGCTGGCGACGGAGCCGAAGATCGCCTCGCGTAGTCCCGAGTCGCCGAGCCGACCGACGATGATGTGCACCACTTCGTTGGCCTGGGCGAGGTCGATGAGGGTGTCCGACGGCTTCCCGTGGCGCACCTCGGTGTGGACGGGGACTCCGGCGCGCTCGACGATCTCGCGCATCGGGGCGATGACGTTCTCCATCGCGAAGTCGATCTCACGCTGCCGCTGACGGTGTCTCTCCTCGTTCTCGGTCGGGGTGTTCATCGCGTACGGCGACCAGTTGATGACGTGGACGAGGAGGATCTCCCAGTCGTTGCGAAGTGCCCGGTCGGTGGCGAACTCGACCGCGCGGGTCGAGCCATCACCCCGGTCGACTCCGACGAGAACTGTTGTCATGGCGTCCTTTCGTGGGTCTGCCGGACACCGACGTGGTCGTGGCATGGCAGAGTTGACTGGCCCGAGCAAGCGTGGTGGGTTACTCGGAAGTAGGGGGAGATGCGAGAGCGGTTCGTTACCCGATTGTGACCTGGGCCACACCTCGAGCAGCGAGGACCAGGCCCGGTCCATGAGCCCGCCCGGGGCTACGCTGGCGCCATGAGGATCGCGTTCATCGTCATCGCCGTCATCCTGCTCGGACTCGTCCTGTGGTTCGTCTCCGGGTACAACGGCCTCATCAAGCTGCGCAACCTCGTCCACGAGGCGTGGGCGCAGATCGACACCGAGCTCAAGCGGCGCCACGACCTCATCGGCAACCTCGTCGAGACGGTCAAGGGGTACGCGGCACACGAGCGCGGAACCCTCGAGGACGTGATGCGGGCCCGCGCCGCTGCGATGACCCCGGGACAGTCCCCAGGCGAGGCGGCCCAGAACGAGGGGATGCTCACCCAGGCTCTGGGACGGCTGTTCGCGGTCGCGGAGGCCTACCCGGATCTCAAGGCGAACCAGAACTTCCTGGCCCTGCAGAACGAGCTCACCGGCACCGAGGATCGCATCGCGTCCTCACGTCGCTACTACAACGCGACGGTTCGCGAGCTCAACACCAAGGTCGAGACGATCCCCACCAACGTCATCGCAGGCATGGCGAACATCGGCAAGGAGGAGTACTTCGAGGTCGAGGGTGCCGAGCGCGACCCGGTGCGCGTCGACTTCGGTCAGCGGGACGCCGAGATCCCGCCCCCGTCCTCCTACGCCGGCAGCGACGACGCCCCGCAGGTCGACCCCGCTCCACGAGGCGAGCAGATCGACCCGCCGCGAGGCTGATCTCCCCTGGCGCTCTCCGCCGTCTCGTGATGCTCACGCCGTACGGTGGACCGCATGACGAGGATCGGTTTCCACGCCAGCCACGAACAGATCTCGCCCCGTCGCCTGCTCGCCGACGTCCAGCACGCCGAGCGTGTCGGGTTCGACATGGCGATGTGTTCGGACCACATCACGCCGTGGAGTGAGCGACAGGGGCACGGCGGCAGCAGCTGGCCCTGGCTGGGGGCGGCGCTCGCGTCCACGTCGTTCCCCATCGGGAGTCTGGCCATCCCCGGGGAGCGGTTCCATCCCGCCGTCCTGGCCCATCAGGTGGCGACGCTGGCGCAGATGTTCCCCGGGCGGTACTGGGCCGCCTTGGGCAGCGGAGAGGCCATGCAGGAGACCATCACCGGTGCGCCGTGGCCGCCGAAGCAGGAACGCGTGGAGCGCCTCGAGGAGTCGGTCGACATCATCCGGCGGCTGCTGGCCGGGGAACAGGTCAGCCGTGACGGTGTCGTCCGGGTGGCGCGGGCGAAGCTGTGGGAGATCCCCGAGGAGCAGCCGTTGCTCATCGGTCCGGCCATCTCGCCGGAGTCCGCCGGGCGGGTAGCCGCCTGGGCCGATGGTCTGGTGACCGTCAACCAGCCGACGGACGTCCTCGCCGAGGTGCTCGCCGCATACCGCGAGAACGGCGGGCAGGGGAGAGCGGCCCTGCAACTGCATCTCTCGTGGGCCGCCACCCACGAGGAGGCCGAGGCGATCGCGCACGACCAGTGGCGCAGCAACGTCTTCCTCGACCCGGTGGCCGCCGACACCCTCACCGTCGAGGCGTTCGACGCCATGTCCGAGCACGTCTCACCGGAGGCGGTCCACGAGCCGGTGCGCATCTCCGCGGATCTGGCCCGGCACCGGGACTGGATCGCCGAGTACCTCGAGCTGGGGTTCGACGACATCTACCTGCATCATGTCGGGCAGGCTCAGGAAGGGTTCCTCGATGCCTTCGGTGAGTCGGTCCTGCCGGAAGTGCGCGTGAAGGAAGGACAGCGATGAGGGCGACACGGACCACGGACACCCATGGGAGAGGCGACCGATGAGAGCCACCCAGACGAGCGACCTGTGGTGGAAGAGTGCGGTGATCTACTGCCTCGACGTCGAGACCTTTCTCGACACCGACGGTGACGGCACGGGCGACCTGGCAGGGCTCGCGGAGCGCATCGACTACCTGGCCGAGCTCGGCATCAACTGCCTGTGGCTCATGCCCTTCTATCCCAGTCCGGACCGCGACGACGGCTATGACGTCAAGGACTTCTACGGCGTCGACGACAGGCTCGGCAACCACGGCCAGCTCGTCGAGGTGATCCGCACCGCCCACGACCGTGGCATCAGGGTCATCGCCGACCTCATCATCAACCACACCTCCGACCAGCACCCCTGGTTCCGCGCGGCTCGCAGCAGCAAGAACAACAGGTACCGCGACTTCTATGTCTGGCGGGACACCGAGCCACCGGACACGAGCGACGAGGTGGTCTTCCCCGACGAGGAGGACTCGATCTGGACCAAGGACGAGCGCACGGGGGAGTGGTACCTCCATCACTTCTACCACCACCAGCCCGACCTCAACGTCGCCAACCCGGCCGTCCGCGACGAGCTCATGCGGGTGATCGGGTTCTGGCTCGAGCTCGGCATCGACGGGTTCCGGGTCGACGCCGTGCCCTTCTTCATCGAGGACGTCGAGACCTCGGGCGACGCGGCGGACGACCCCGCGGTGCCTACGGACCCGCATGACATCCTCAAGGAGATCCGGGCCTTCCTCAACCGACGCAAGGGCTCGGCGATGATGCTCGGAGAGGTGAACATCCCCCATGAGCAGCAGCTCGAGTACTTCGGTGGGGACACCGGCGACGAGCTGACGATGATGTTCGACTTCATCACCATGCAGGCGAGCTACCTCGCCCTGGCGCGCATGGACGCCGCGCCCATCGTCACGGCGTTGAAGGGGCGTCCGCCGATCCATCCGGCATGCCAGTGGGCCAACTTCCTGCGCAACCACGACGAGCTCACCCTCGACAAGCTGAGCGACGAGGAGCGTCAAGAGGTCTTCGACGCCTTCGGGCCCGAGGCGGAGATGCAGCTCTTCGACCGTGGCCTCAAGCGCCGGCTCCCCCCGATGCTCGGCGGCGACCCCCGCCGGATCCAGATGGCCTACAGCCTGATGTTCTCCCTTCCCGGGACGCCGACGCTCTACTACGGCGAGGAGATCGGCATGGGGGAGGACCTCGAGGCCGAGGGCCGGATGGCCGTCCGCACGCCGATGCAGTGGTCGGACGGACCGAGCGGGGGCTTCTCCAGCGCCCCGCCGAGCCGCCTCATCCAGCGGCCCGTGCCCGACGGGTACGGCCCCGACCACATCAACGTCAAGGACCAGAGACACGACCCGGAGAGCCTGTGGACGTTCATGCGTGAGCTCATCGCCGTGCGGCGCAACTGCCCGGAGCTCGGTTGGGGGGAGCCGACCCTGATCGAGAGCGGGTCATCGCAGGTGCTCGCTCACCGCTGCGACCTCGACGGCTCGGCCGTCCTCGCGGTGCACAACCTCGGATCGAACCCGGTAAGCGTGTCCATCGAGGTGGACGGCCTCAAGGAGGGTCGCGAGCTCGTGGACCTGCTCGACCGTGACGGTGTCCCGCGGGAGTCCGGACCGCTGGAGCTCGCGCTGCCCGGCTACGGCCACCACTGGTTCCGTCTCGGCGGGCGCGGACAGCTGGGCGCCTGACCCTCGCCGTCCTAGGGGCTGCCTCGGCGACCGTGGGTCCTCGGCGGGTCGTAGCCGCCCTCGGGCGGCTCCATCTCGGCCCGCACACCGAGCAGCCGAACCGGACGCTCGTCGTCGAGCCGGATGAACAGCGCCAGCGCGGTCTCGGCGATGAGCTCTGGGTCGAAGGTCGGCTCGGCGAGTCTGCGCACCCGGGTGACGGTGAAGAAGGGTGCGAACCGAACCTTGAGGTGGACCCGGACGGCGGCCCGCTCCTCCGCGTGGAGGTCCGCCACGACGAGCTCACTGAGCTCTCGGATCGCCGCGGTGATCTCGACGGGTGCGGTGAGGTCCTCCTGATAGGTCGTCTCGCGCCCGCGCGCACGAGCCACCCAGGGCGTGTCGTCGACCACCGACCTCCCGTCGCCGCGCCCCAGGCGACCGATGTGGGGGCCGGTGCTGGGGCCGAACTCGAGGGCGAGGACATCGTCCGGCGCGGCGGCCAGTTCGCGAACCCTGTGGATCCCGAGAGCGGCCAACCGGGCGGAGGTGCGCGGACCGACCCCCCAGAGGTCGATGACGGCGCGCTCACCCATCACGTCGATCCAGGAGGCCCGGGTCAGCCGGAAGACGCCGCGAGGCTTGCCGAAGTCGGTCGCCACCGTCGCCCTGACCGTGGTGTCGCCAATGCCGATCGAGCAGTGCAGCCCGGTCGCCGCGAGCACCGCCTCTTGAATCCTCCGAGCGGTCCCCGCCGGGTCAGCGGTGTGGACGCCCACGAAGGCCTCGTCCCACCCGAGGACCTCCACGATCGCACCGGGATGAGCGCGCAGGGTGTCCATGACCTGTCGCGACGCCGCCTCGTACACGGGGCGGTCGACCGGGAGGAAGACCGCGTCGGGGCACCGGCGCACAGCGACCTTCAGCGCCATCCCGGACCGTACGCCGTGCTCGCGTGCCTCGTACGAGGCGGTCGAGACGACAGCTCGCTCGCTCGGATCGCCTCGTCCGCCGACGATGACCGGCTTGCCGGCCAGCTCAGGCCGGCGCAGGATCTCGACCGCGGCGATGAACTGGTCCATGTCGACGTGAAGCACCCAGCCGGGGGGCTCGACCGGCGATCCGAGCGGGCGATCACTCACCGGTCGTCGATCGGCAGGATGAGCGCGTACACGTCGCGTGGTGCGGCGTCGTCCGGGTGCTGCGAGCGGGTCCGGCCCTTGTACCGCTCCCAGAGTGCGTGTATCGCCGTGGCCAGCTGTTCCTCCTCCTCATCGGTGAGCCAGACCCGGCCGCGGCTCGCACTGCCGCGGTCCTCCCCGTCGGCCCGAGCCATGAGTCGGTCGAGGCCGGCGAGCAGGTCACTGCCCCAGGTGCCGGCGTAGCTCTGCATGATCGCCGCCCCCGCTCCGGCGTGGGCCGCGTGGTCGACGCCGAGGGACCTGGCCGCGGCGCGCCAGGGACGCTCGCGGCCGTCGCTGCTCTCGTCGCGCTCGACGATGCCGGCCTTCTGCAGTGCGCGGAGGTGGTAGCTCATGGCCGACGGGGACATGCCGCAGATCTCGGCCGCCTCGCTCGCGGTGAGGATCTCCCCGGAGTACAGCTCGAGAATGACCCTCTGCCGCGCCGGGTGGGCGAGCGCCCGGAGGGTGCGCGGGTCGGTGATCCTCAGCTGGTCGGGAAGGTCCGGCATACCTGCATCCTAGGGTTGCGGCCACCGATCTGAAAGAGTACCTTCATATATATGAAACAAGCCTTTCAGAAATCGCTCGAGGTCTGGCGGATCCGGGACGTCCGCCTCATGCTCGGTGCGAGTGCGCTCATGACGGCAGCCCTCGGGCTGTCGATGGTCACCCTGCTCCTGCGCGTGCACGCCAGCGGCGCCGGGCCGTTCGCGGCGACTGCCCTCCTGCTCTGCATCTCGCTACCGACGATCCTCACGATGGGGATCGCCGGCTCGCTCGCAGATCGTTACGACTCCCGACACATCCTCGTGTCCAGCCTCCTCGTCCAGGCGGCCGCCCTCATCGGTCTCTCGCTGCGCACCGACCTGCCGGCGACCTTCGCGCTCACTGCGCTCGCGACCCTGGCGGGCTCACTCGCGATGCCGGTGTGGACGGCGATCCTGCCGCATCTCGCGGGGGAGGAGCACATGGCCCGGCTCGTCTCCGTTCAGCAGGGCCTGCGCGCGATCGCGATGCCCGCCGGAGCCGGGGTCGCGGGCGTGGTCGTCCAGACGTGGGGCGATGGGGTCGCGATGCTCATCGCGGCCGGCCTCACCCTCGTCGCCGGGCTCACGCCGCTCATGGTGCGCACCCGCAGGGTCCCGGTCACGCCGGAGCCGATCTCCCTCCTGCCGTTCACGGCACTTCGGACCCTGCGGGGGCATCGGGTGGCCTTCGTGCTCGTGCTGGCGCTCGTGCCGTTCATCATGGCTGTAGAGGCGGTCAACGCCGTCGAGGTCTTCCTCGTCCGGGACATCCTCGGCGCGACGCCCGCGCAGTTCGGCCTCGCTGCGGTGGCAGGCGGGATCGGGGCCGTCATCGGCGCCTTCGCCGCCGGGCTGGTCGAAGACCCGAGACGCCGGATCCCCCTCACGCTCGCCGCCCTCGCTTCAACGGCTGCGACCCAGATCGGGCAGGGGGTCGTCCCCGACTTCATGCTCTACCTCGTCCTCTGCCTCGTCATCGGGGTCGCGCTCGGCCTGGCCAACGCCCTCATCTTCGTCGTCATCCTCGACCAGACCCCGGAGGCCTCACGAGGCCGGGTCATCGCGCTCGTCAGTGGGCTGGCCCGGTCCGGCTCGGTCGTCGCCACGGTCCTCGGAGGAGCTCTCGCCGTCGCACTCGGACCCCGCTTGGCCTTCGTCACCACCGGCTCCTTCGGCCTGGTCACGGCCGGGCTCGCCGCATACGCCGTGCACCGTTCCCTCACCGGCGAGACGAGGTCGGTACGGCACGCGGCCGGGGACGTCCACGCGGGCCGCTGAGGACAGCCGTGCCTCCCAGGCAGAATGGGGGAGTGCGGACCAGGCGGCGACGGTGACGGGGCAGGTCGGTGTCGGACCCTGGGAGGGCGAGTGGCCGGCCGGCGAGCGCTACGACCCGGAGCTGCTCCGTGAGGGGGACCGGCGCAACGTCGAGGACCGCTACCGCTACTGGCGACACGAGGCGATCGTCGGGGAACTCGATCGTCACCGGAACGCTCTGCACATCGCCGTGGAGAACTGGGAGCACGACTTCAACATCGGATCGGTCATCCGCACGGCGAACGCGTTCAACGTCGGCGCGTTCCACATCGTCGGTCGTCGACGGTGGAACCGCCGGGGCGCGATGGTGACCGACCGCTACCAGCATGAGCACCACCACTCGAGCGTCGACTCTCTCGTCTCGTATGCGCGTGAGGCCGACCTGGTCATCGTCGGCGTCGACAACGTCCCCGGCTCGGTCCCGATCGAGTCGTATGCGCTGCCCAAGGCCGCCTTGCTGATCTTCGGCGGCGAGGGGCCGGGCCTCTCCGCCGAGGCGCGGTCGGCCAGCGAGGCACTCGTCCACATCACGCAGTTCGGCTCGACCCGCTCGATCAACGCCGGGGCTGCGGCGGCGATCGCCATGCACACCTGGGCGCTGCAGCACGTCCACGGCTGGGCGGTGCCGAGCGCCCCCACCGCAAGCGGTGAGTAGCCTCGGCACCGTGGACGAGATCGTCGTCGAGCGCGTGCTGCGCGCCGTCGAGCAGGTGCCGAGCGGTCGCCTGGTGTCCTACGGAGACCTCGCCACGCTCGTCGGGATCGGCCCCCGTCAGGTGGGCTCGATCATGCGGCACTGGGGTGCGAACGTCCCCTGGTGGCGCGTGACCAATGCTGCCGGTGAGCTGCCTGCCCATCTGCGCGAGGAGGCTCGCGGGTTGTGGGCCGAGGAGGGAATCCTGATGGGACGCAACGGTGTCGGTGCGCGGATGGTCGACTACCGGGCGGACCTGGCCACCCTGGCGCAGGGCTGGGAGCGGGCCTGCGCGTCGCTCGACGTGGACGACCGAGGGCATCGGTGACCCTTGCTCCGCCATGGGTGACAACCTCCGCCGCTCGCGCGCCGTGCCGCGTGCACGCGACACACGATCCCGGCCGGGTCGCCAGGTCGGACCACACGATCCGCACCACCTCGTAGCCGAGCCGGGTGATCCGGTTTTCCCGGTCCGGATACGCCGACCGCCGCGGTCTCGGTGACGCTGAACACTCCGCCCTGCGACTGCGCCATCGTGGGAGTCGTCGGTCCATGCCCTCACTCTGGCGCGGATCCGCGCTCGCCGTGCGAGCGCATACCGATGTTCGTGGATAACTCGTGGACTGAAGCGCCGATGTGGAAAACGCTGCGGCTCAACTCATGCGATGGCCGATAATGCGGACCTTGTCAGGTGCTGCGTGATCCGCGGCGAGACACTTCCTCAAGGGGGCGACACATGGTCCGTCGCTCCCGGGAAATTGCTGTCTTGCGAGGGAGCAACCGGCGCGAGACGGCGGGGACGAGTGCGCAGAAGCAGCTGAGCCGCGATCGGCAGCAGCGGCCAGACCCAGTTGCCCCCGTCGGCGTCGACGATCCCGAACTTCGCCATGACCGCAAGCCCTCCGCAGGTGAGAACCCCCGCGAGGACCGCGAGCCAGGCCGGGGGAGGCGGCCGCTCGTCGCGGCGAGGGCTCTCGAAGCGGCCCAGGAGGGCGACGAACCCGAGGACCATGACGGCGAGGACGCCCAGCCACAGCGGCCGG
>JBHEPF010000026.1:0-10718 GCA_046260445.1 Dermatophilaceae bacterium
TGGACCTGGGCGACGGCACGGAACACGGCCGTGCTGGCCCGGCACCTCATCGGCCACGGGCTGCGTGCCGAGCCACGCTCGAGGTGGATCGACCTCGGCGGCGCGGCGCGGCGGATCTCCTGACCGCGACACACCAGCCCCACATCCCAGCGCGAGATCTTGCCCGAGATGAGGCGCACGTCCCGAGATCAGGTGCTACCGCATACCCAGGCGTTATGTCGGCACCAGGCCGCGAGAGCGACTCGGCCCGTCACGAACGCCTGATCTCGGCCCTGTCCGCTGTCAGCGGACAGAGCCGATCTCACGCCCGATTGGCGGTTTCATTGGAGTGAAGAGGCCCCGCGGGCAGGTACCGTCGAGATACCGGAGCGTCACACGACCGCCACCGGTGACGGACGCAGCACGCGATCGACAAGGGAGAACGGGATGGCACGCATGGGTGAGGGCAGCGACCTGCTCAAGTGCTCCTTCTGCGGCAAGTCCCAGAAGCAGGTCAAGAAGCTCATCGCCGGCCCCGGCGTCTATATCTGCGACGAGTGCATCGACCTCTGCAACGAGATCATCGAGGAGGAGCTCGCCGAGGGCAGCGACTTCACCTTCGACGAGCTGCCCAAGCCGCGCGAGATCTACGACTTCCTCGAGAAGTACGTCGTCGGCCAGGACAAGGCCAAGCGCGCGCTCTCGGTCGCGGTTTACAACCACTACAAGCGGATCCAGGCCGAGGAGAACCCGAGCGGCAAGCGCGACGCCGACCACGTCGAGATCTCCAAGTCCAACATCCTCCTCGTCGGCCCGACCGGCTGCGGCAAGACCTACCTCGCCCAGACCCTCGCCCGCCGCCTCAACGTCCCCTTCGCGATGGCGGACGCGACCGCACTCACCGAGGCCGGCTATGTGGGCGAGGACGTCGAGAACATCCTCCTCAAGCTCATCCAGGCCGCCGACTACGACGTCAAGAAGGCCGAGACCGGGATCGTCTACATCGACGAGATCGACAAGATCGCCCGCAAGAGCGAGAACCCCTCGATCACGCGCGACGTCTCCGGTGAGGGCGTGCAGCAGGCGCTGCTCAAGATCCTCGAGGGCACGACCGCCTCGGTGCCGCCGCAGGGCGGACGCAAGCACCCGCACCAGGAGTTCATCCAGATCGACACGAGCAACGTGCTCTTCATCGTCGGCGGCGCCTTCGCCGGCCTGGAGCGGATCATCGAGTCCCGCACCGGCAAGAAGGGCCTCGGCTTCGGCTCCGAGCTGCACATGCCCAAGGAGATGGGCGAGAGCTTCGATGAGATCCTGCCCGAGGACCTCATCAAGTTCGGCCTCATCCCCGAGTTCATCGGCCGCCTGCCGGTCGTCACGAGCGTCACCCCGCTCGACCAGGAGGCGCTCGTCGAGATCATGACGGCCCCCGCCAACGCCCTCGTCAAGCAGTACCAGCGGATGTTCGACCTCGACGGCGTCGAGCTCGGCTTCGAGGACGAGGCCATCGAGGCCATCGCCGACCTCGCGCTACTGCGCGGCACGGGCGCGCGTGGGCTGCGGGCGATCATGGAGGAGGTCCTCATGCCGGTGATGTTCGACGTCCCGAGCGACGAGGGCATCGCGAGCGTCCTCATCACCCAGGACGTCGTCGAGAACAACGTCCTGCCGACGATCGTGCGGCACGAGCCGACCCCCAAGCGGACCCGCAAGCGCTCGGCGTGAGTCCCGCGCTCATCCTGGCGCGCTGACCGGCTCGAGCGACAGCACGTCTCCGACGTCGCACCCAAGGGCGTCGCAGATCGCGGTGAGGGTGGAGTAGCGGATCGCCTTGGCGCGGTCGTTCTTGAGCACCGAGAGGTTGACGACGGTGACGCCGACCAGGTCGGCGAGCTGGGTGAGGGTCATCCCGCGCTCGGCGAGCAGCTCGTCGAGGTGGCACCGGATCCGGTGGCCCTGCGCGCTCGGGGCCGGGCTCATATGACCCCCTCGAGATCCTCGGCCATCGCCGTCGCCCGCTCGACGAGCGCGGCTGCCATGACCAGCGCCAGTCCCACCGCAACAGTCCAGAGCGGTATGCGCAGGGCGGCCGGGTCTGCGACCGCGGCGGCCGTGGAGCTCTCGAGGAGCCACCGGTCGACGATCCATCGGGCCACCGCCGCGAGTGGTCCACCCACGCCGATGAGCGCGGCCATGGTGCGCAGCCGGCCGGTCGTGCGAGCGCTCCAGGCGTGCTCACTTCGGGCATCCCGGGAGATGCGGAACAGCAGCCACCAGACGACGGCGAGACCCAGGGCGGGGATGATCCGGACGGCCAGCCAGGCGAGCTGTGCAGGGAGCTCCCAGGCCCAGATGGACACGAACGCCGTGTCGCCGAAGAACTCCGCCGCACCGGCCGGCGCACCCTGCTCGTAGGAGCCCAGCGCTGGGATCTGTGCGTTGGCGGCCGCCGCCGTCGCCGGACCCGCCGCGCCGAGGACACGCACCGGCATGGACGCGACCGCGAAGGCGTCCGGCCCGAGGCGTCCGAGTCCCTCGTCGGGGGATGACGTGACCAGGCCGAGCCCGTTGGCACCGAGGGCGAGGACGAGCGCATACCCGACGGAGAGAGCGGCCAGGACGAGCGCGAGAGCCGCGATCCACGTGTGCCGACGAGCTGCTTGAGTGACCATCACAAGTTCCTGTCTCTGATGCACCATCGACTATCGATAGCATCGTTTCTCGATGATATCGATAGTCGATGTGTTGTCAAGGGGGGCGGACACTCCGTTCTCCAGGCATCTGGTCAGAGCCGCGCGGGTGGGTCAGGATAGGAGCGTGACCCTGCCCTCCT
Source organism: Dermatophilaceae bacterium (assembly GCA_046260445.1). Lineage (GTDB taxonomy): Bacteria > Actinomycetota > Actinomycetes > Actinomycetales > Dermatophilaceae > F2B08. Next base: position 2,813 of record JBHEPF010000026.1, read on the forward strand.
ACCGACTTGTCAACGGCGACACCGGACCCCGTCAGCAGAGCAACGTGACGTGCGGCTCGGCGTGCCTGACCGTGGCCCGGATGCTCGTCGACCCGGCGTTCGCGCACTGGATCTCCACCGGTGAGGGGGCGCGCCCGGGGAGTCCCCGGGGCGGCTCACCGGCCGAGCGGTTCGCGGCCTACGAGCGCGTCGTGCACAGCCGGACCAACCACTTCGCGCTCGGCCGCAGCGGGCTCAACCTGCCCTGGCCGAGGCGGCTCGGCACGCCGCCCTGGGGTGCCCAGCGTGAGCTCGAGCTGGGGGCGGCCAAGCAGGGCACCGACTACGGGATCATCCTGCTGCGCCCCCTCGCGCACTCCCGGCTCGTCGACGTCTTCGACCGGCTCAACGCCGTCGTCTCCGACGGGATGCCGGCGCTGCTCTACGTCGGCAGCGACACCCTGCCCCGCCACGTCCTGCTCATCCTGCCGGGCAACGGCGACGACCGGCTCGACGTCTACGACCCGGCCGACGGGTCGGTCCGCGCGCGCGGCGTCCGCAGCTTCGCCACCCATGAGCTGCGCCTGTCCGGCTGGAACATGCCGTGGTTCGTCGTCGCCCCGAGCGGTCCGCGGGCCATCCGCGCAGAGGCCCGTCAGACCCGGTATGCGCCGCTCACCGACGCCTCTCCGGCCTGAGTCCGCCCGGGAGTAGGTTGGATTTTCGACGACGCGCGTCGAGACCAGCGGAAGAGGAACAGCATGAAGGGGTGGGATCTCACCGGGATCGACGAGCCCCTCGTGCAGGTCGAGCTCCCGAACCCGGTCGCCGGTGAGGTCGCTGAGGTCGGGGAGGGCGTGACCTACTGGCAGGTTGGCGACAGGGTCGGCATCTGCCCGACGACGGCCTACGGCGCTCTCGGGTTCGTCACCGATGGCGGCTTCGGCGAGAAGGTCAGTGCCCTGCGACCGCCCTGGTGAAGATCCCCGACGGGGTCTCCTTCGCGCTCGGCGCAGCCTGGACCGGCCCAGGCATGACCTCGCATGCGGCCGCCAGGGCGTCTACGACTACTTCGCCATGGGGCAGATCGACCCGGGGATCACCGAGATCACCTCGACGAGATCCCGGACGGACTGCAGCGCCTCCACGACGGCGGTGTCGTCGGCCGGTTGGTTGCCCTCTACTGACGAGGGTCTCGCCCGGAGTCTCAGCCGTCATGGACCCAGCGCTTTGGATCGAGACGAGCCAGGCCGGGCACGTGGTCGAAGTCGGTATCGGCGCTACAGATCTCAGCGAAGCCCGCCTTCAAGGCGCTCGCGGCATGGACTGCGTCCCGACCTCGTGCCGATCCAACGGCGATGAGGTCGAGGGCGCTATCCAGCGTCGATTGATCGAACGGGTGCAGGATGCAGAAGCGGCTGATCGCCCGTGCCGCCGGGACAGCCTGCGGGTCAGCCCGTCTCATCCGGTGGTGAACGAACTCCTGAATCGCCTCGACGCTGAGATGACCACGAACCCTGCCGGACGCCACCTCGTCCACGATCGCCCGGCAGGAATCCCGCAGCGGGTGCGGCGCCCCGGCTGCGAGAAGCAGGACCGAGGAGTCCAGGAAGACCTCTCTCATCGAGAGACGACCCGCTCGTACCAGTCCTCCGCGTCCGCTTCGCGTTCGGCCTTCATCTCGTGCGGCTCCTGAGCGACTTCCCCCGGGAGTGGAGACGCGGTCATCTCGAGGAACTCGCGCGCAGCCGCAGCCCGGAGAACATCGGCATCGGCGTCACCGAAGTAGACGTCGATGGCCTCCCGAATCACGGACGCTGCGCTTCGCTGCCCCGCTGCAGCGGCTTGCGACACCAGGTCCCAGCGGTGGGCGTCCAGCAGCAGCTGAAGGCGCTTCTCCATGACAGACATACATATACATTCTCATGTGTATGTCGGTGCCGGCAAGCCTCAGAACTCTCGCTTCTCCTCGATGACGAGCTCGGCGTCACGCGCCCCGATGCCGACAGCGGCCGCGTCGGACGAGTCGTACTCGAGCGTGCCGGTGATGCGTCCGGCCGCCCGCAGGTCGGCCTCGCCGAGGCGGACCCGGTCCAACGCGGCCGACGGCCCGCTCAGGGTCACGTGCGAGAGCTCGATGCGCATCCCGACCTTCGCCTCGGACTTGGTCTTGCGGATCGTCGCGAGCGCGGCACCCACGGCGGCGAAGACGGCGGGGTCCCCGCCGGCGGTTATGTCGTCGATGGTCGGCCACGAGGCGCGGTGCACGGACCCGTCGTGGGTCCAGCTCCACACCTCCTCGGTGACATAGGGCAGGATCGGCGCGAAGAGTCGCAGCAGGATGTCGAGCGCGATGCGCAGGGTGGCCCGGGCGCTGTCCGCACCTGACTCACCCCGGCTGCCGTAGGCGCGGTCCTTGACGAGCTCGAGGTAGTCGTCGCAGAAGCTCCAGAACCACGTCTCGGTCACCTCGAGGCTGCGGGTGTAGTCCCAGGCGTTGAACCCGGCGCCGGCGAGTGCGACCACGTCGCGCAGCGAGGCGAGCAGGGCCTGGTCGAGCGGCTCGGTCACCTGGTCGGCGAGGTCACCCGAGACCTCACCGAAGGACAGCGCGAACTTGCTCGCGTTGAGGATCTTGATGGCGAGCCGGCGGCCGACCTTCATCTGGCCGACGTCGTATGCGGCATCCGTCCCGAGCCGTCCGCTCGCCGCCCAGTAGCGCACCGCGTCGGCGGAGTGCGCCTTGACGACATCCTCGGGGGTGACGACGTTGCCCTTGGACTTGCTCATCTTCTTGCGGTCCGGGTCGAGGATCCAGCCGGAGATGGCGGCGTTGGTCCACGGCACCGAGCCGTGCTCGAAGTGGGCGCGCACGACCGTGGCGAAGAGCCAGGTGCGGATGATGTCGTGGGCCTGGGGGCGCAGGTCCATGGGGAAGACCTTGTCCCAGATCGGGTCGCCGGTGCGCCACCCGCCGGCGATCTGCGGGGTGAGCGACGAGGTCGCCCAGGTGTCGAAGATGTCCGGGTCGCCGACGAAGCCGCCGGGCTCGCCGCGCTGTGACTCCTCATATCCGGCAGGGGGGTTGGCGGCCGGGTCGACCGGCAGCTGTTCGGGGGTCGGCAGGATCGGGTGCTCGTAGTCGACCTCGCCCTCGGCGTCGACGGGGTACCAGACCGGGATCGGCACGCCGAAGAAGCGCTGGCGCGAGACGAGCCAGTCGCCGTTGAGGCCCTGCACCCAGTTGGCGTAGCGGGCGCGCATGAACGACGGGTGGAAGTCGATCTCCCGACCGCGCGCGACGAGGTCGTCGTTGAGTGCGCTCTCGCGGCCACCGTTGCGGATGTACCACTGCCGGGAGGTGACGATCTCCAGCGGCTTGTCTCCGCGCTCGTAGAAGTTGGCCTTGCGCTGGGTCGGTGTGGGCTCGCCCTCGAGGTCGCCCGACTCGCGCAGCGCGCCCACCACCGCCTCGCGCGCCGAGAAGGCGGTCTTGCCGGCGAGCCGCTCGACATAGAGCTCCGCACCGGGCCCTGAAGCCAGCCACTCCGGCGTCTCGTGCTGGAAGCGGCCGCTGCGGGTGACGACCGAGCGGGTCGGCAGCCGCAGCTCGCGCCACCACAGCACGTCGGTGAGGTCGCCGAAGGTGCAGCACATCGCGATGCCGGCGCCCTTGTCCATCTCGGCCAACGGGTGCGCCAGCACCGGGATCTCGACCCCGAACAGTGGCGAGCGCACCATCGTGCCGAAGCGCGCCGCATACCGCTCGTCGTCGGGGTGGGCGATGAGGGCGACCACGCTGGGGATGAGCTCGGGGCGGGTGGTCTCGATGTGGACCGGGTCGGACCCGTCCTCGGCGCCGTGGAAGGAGACCCGGTGGTAGTGGCCCGGGTAGTCGCGCGCCTCGAGCTCGGCCTGGGCGACCGCGGTCTGGAAGGTCACGTCCCACAGGCCCGGGGCCTCGGCCTGGTAGGCCTCGCCACGCTCGATGTTGCGGATGAACGCGAGCTGCGAGGTCGCGCGGGAGTTGTCGTCGATGGTGCGGTAGGAGATGTTCCAGTCGAGGCTGAACCCCATCCGGCGGAAGAGGGACTCGAAGGCCTCCTCGTCCTTGACGGTGAGGACGTCGCACAGCTCGATGAAGTTCTGCCGGCTGATCGGCAGCTCGGGCGACCTGCTCGAGGTGTTGCCCTCGAACGGCGGGCTGAAGTCGGGGTCATGGTGCAGCGTCGCGTCCCCGCGCACCCCGTAGTAGTTCTGCACGCGCTTCTCGGTCGGCAGGCCGTTGTCGTCCCAGCCGATCGGGTAGAAGACGTTGAAGCCGGCCATCCGCTTGTAGCGCGCCATGCAGTCGGTGTGCGTGTAGGAGAACACGTGCCCCATGTGCAGCGACCCCGAGGCCGTCGGCGGGGGAGTGTCGATCGAGAAGACGTGGCTGCGGTCCTGCGCGAGAGCTCGTTCTCTGTCGAAGGCGTAGGTCTGCTCCTCGCTCCATACCTGCGTCCACTTCTCCTCGAGGCCCTCCAGCGAGGGCCGCTCGGGGATCGAGGCAGCACGGGATGAGGCGAGGTCAAGGGTCATGCCGGACATCTTCCCAGACAGGCCCAGTCAGACCGAACCGGGCCATTTACGGTCCCGTAGGGTATGCGGCATGGAGCCCGTCTATACCCCCATCATCGGCGTGGCCCGGACCGCTTTCTTCGCCATGGGCCTGCGGTTCCGCATCCGCGGTCAGGAGTATGTGCCGCGCACCGGGGGTGCGGTCCTCGCCATCAACCATCAGGGCTATCTCGACTTCACCTTCGCCGGGCTCGCGCTGCGCAAGCACCGTCGCGTGGCGCGGTTCATGGCCAAGAAGTCGGTGTTCGAGCACCACATCACGGGCCCTCTCATGCGGGGGATGAAGCACATCCCCGTCGACCGGCGCGCGGGGCTCGGCTCCCTCCAGGCCGCCGTCGACGCGCTCAAGCGGGGCGAGATCGTCGGGGTGTTCCCCGAGGCGACGATGTCGCTGTCCTTCGAGCTCAAGGAGTTCAAGACCGGGGCGGCGCGGATGGCCCAGGAGGCGGGCGTACCGATCCTCCCGGCGACCGTATGGGGGTCGCAGCGAGTCTGGACCAAGCATGTGCCCAAGCGGCTCGGGTACTCCAAGATCCCGATCTACGTCACCGTCGGCGCGCCCATGCACATCGGCCCGGACGAGGACGTCGCCGTCGCCACGGAGCGTCTCCACGCGATCATGAAGAGCCAGCTCGAGGAGCAGATCACCGCATACCCCCCGATGAGCGGTCCCGACCTGCGGTTCCTGCCCGCCCGGCTCGGCGGCACCGCCCCGACCCCGGCGGAGGCGCGGGCCAAGGAGGAGCACGACCGGACGCGAACGGTCGACCTGTTCAACGCCAAGAAGAAGGCGAAGATGGACGGCAGGACGAGCGGCAAGAAGCAGCGCCGACGGGTCATCAAGCGCCGGCCCTGAGCCTGCGGGCATTGCGATCGGGTCACATCCCGGCGTGGGAGTGGTGTGATCCCTGTGACCGATGTGACGATGGGGCCATGACCCGTCCCGCCCTGCTCCGCCGCGTGGCGGTCGCCGCCGCCCTCGGGCTCGCCGTCACTCTCACCGCCTGCTCCGGCGACGACCCGGGTGAGCTGACGACCACGGCCTCACCGACGCCGACCGCGAGCCCCACCGAGACCGCGACGAGCACTGCGACCGACTCGCCGACCGCGACGCCACCCGTCAGCGCGACCGCCACCGACCCGGCGGAGACCACGGCACCCGGGCAGACGCCGCCGGCGCCCGGAAGCGACGCGGAGAGACTTGCCGAGCTCCTGCCCGAGGGCTTCCCGATCCCGCCGGAGCTGACGATCACCGGCGACCCGACCTCGACCGCGGACAACGCCAACGTCTCCTTCACGGTGCCATCGGGGGCCGAGGTCTTCGACTTCTACAAGGCCGAGCTGCCCGAGGCGGGCTACGAGTTCCTGCCCGGCACGAGCGACTCCTACAGCACCGAGGTCGCCTCCGGGGCGATCATCGCGCGCGGCAACGGCTACGACCTCAACCTGCTCGTCGTCGAGGACGACGTCGTGCTCACGCTGACCCGCACGCAGTAGCCGGACGGCAGCGCGGAGGCGAGCAGCGCATACGTCAGACGGCCCAGCCGAGGTGGGAGAAGGCCTGCCGCAGGAGGACCCCGTGCCCGCCGGGCATCTCGGCGACGGTGGAGGGGTCGAGGGCCTCCTCGGGGGTGAGCCACGCGAGGTCGATCGCGTCCTGCTGGGGCGCGCAGTCGCCGGCGACCGGCACGACGAAGGCGAGCGAGACGGCGTGCTGGCGGGGGTCGTGGAAGGGCGTGACCCCCGGTGTCGGGAAGTACTCGGCGATGGTGAACGGCTGTGGGCTCGGAGGGATCTGGGGGAGCGCGACCGGGCCGAGGTCCTTCTCGAGGTGGCGCATGAGCGCGTCACGGACCCGTTCGTGGAAGAGCACCCGCCCCGAGATGAGCTCGCGGGCCATCGTGCCGTCGTCGCGGGCGCGCAGCAGCAGACCGACGCCGGTGACCGAGCCGGCGCCGTCGACGCGGACCGGGACGGCGTCGACATAGAGGATCGGCATCCGGCCGCGGACCGACTCGATGTCTTCCCGGCTCAGCCACCCCTCCCGCCGCTCGACGTCCGCGCCGGTGCTGAACAGTCCCTCACTGTCGAAGCTCATGGTCCACAGTTCTACCAGTACCGACCAGGTCGAAGGCCGCCCGCCGCGCGATCCGGCGTAGCGCGGACAGCACGGCCGGCCCGATGAGCAGGATCGCCAACGAGTTCGTGATCGCGCGCCCGATGTCCCAGCCGAGCGAGGTCGCGACGCTGAAGACGAGGAACCGCTGCAGGTTCTCGACCACCGGGGCCCCCGCGACATAGGACAGCTGGTTCTCGAGTCCGACGGTGAACGGCCAGAACGAGAAGTTCATGATGAGGCCATAGGCCAGGCCGGCAACCACGCCGTATGCGACGAGCAGGCCTATCTCCCACCGTCCCCTCGCGCGGGGCAACAGTCCCGCACCGAGCCCCACCCAGGCGGCCGCGACCATCTGGAACGGCAGCCACGGCCCGACCCCGCCGGTGAGGAGGGCCGAACCGAGGAGGGTCGTCGCGCCGAGGACGAAGCCGAACCCAGGCCCGTAGACACGTCCGGCGAGGATGAGGAGGAAGAACACGGTCTCGAGCCCGGCGGTGCCGGCGCCGAGAGGGCGGAGCACGGCGCCGACCGCGGCGAGCACTCCGAGCATCGCGATGGCCTTGACGTCGAACCCTCCGCGGCTGATCTCAGCGAGGACGACGACGAGGAACAGTGGCAGGAGCGCAGCGAGGATGAGTGGCGCTGTCGTGGCGTCGTCGAGGCCCGACCCGGGGACGATGAGCAGCGGCCAGAGGAAGCTCGCGAGCCCGACGAGGCTGACCAGCCCGATCGCCAGCGCCGCCCTCGAGCGGACCGGGATGAGCCGGCTCTGCTGGCTGTGCTTCCCGTGTTGTGGTGGTGCCGCTGTGATCGTCATCGGATGGCCACCGCCTCGCGGACGTCGGCGACGGTGAGCCAGGGGCGGGGGGCGAGGATCTTGCTCACCTGGGGCGCGAACGCCGGTGAGGAGACGAGGATCTCGCGGGGGTGCCCGTCGGCGACGAGCTCGCCCTCGGCCATGACGAGCACCCGGTCGGCGACGCCGGCCGCGAACTCTACGTCGTGGGTCGAGACGATGACGCACTGCCCGTCGGCGGCCATCCGGCGCAGCATCGCGCTGAGGGCGCCCTTGGCGGCGTAGTCGAGGCCGCGGGTCGGCTCGTCGAGCATGACGACCGCCGGGTTCCCGGTGAGCTGGACCGCGAGGACGAGCGCGAGGCGCTGGCCTTCTGAGAGGTCGCGTGGGTG
>JBHEPF010000065.1:0-51203 GCA_046260445.1 Dermatophilaceae bacterium
CGTGCCGGCGGAGGTGAGCCACGTGCCGACCCAGTTGTCCGGGTCGTGGCGGATCGCGAGATAGCCGGCGGCGAGCGGCGCCGTCACGACGACCCACGACAACGCGGTGATCGCGGCGTTGGCCCGGCCGCCGAGGTCCACTGTCGCCCACACCGAGGCGATGCTGCGCGCGGGCTATGACCAGGCGACGACCGTCGACGTGACGACGCTCGTCATGGACCACCCGACCGGCATCGTCGGGATCCTCGCCTTCGTCTTCGGGCACCTGCTCGGGCTCATCCTGCTCGGCATCGCGGTCATCCGCTCGGGCCTCGTGCGCTGGTGGGTCGGCGTGTTGATCATCGTGGCGCAGCCGGTCCACGTGATCTCCGCCTTCATCGTCCCCAGCCGGGCCCTCGACGTCATCGGCGGCTGGGGCGCGACGACCCTCGGCTTCGCCGTCGTCGCCCTCGCCGTGCTGCGGATGAGTGACGACGAGTGGGACGCACCGCCGCTGGGGCGCGAGGACGCTTCGTCCTGAGCGAAGCGACCCGGCCTCCCATGCCGCCTACGGCAGCGCGCGCTTGTCGAGCGCCTTGATGAAGGAGGTGCGTCGCGCATACGTGCTGCGCAGCTCGGCCATGAGAGAACGGAACTCGTCGGTGCGGCCGGCAGCCGCATACAGGCGCTCCATCTCGACCAGGTGCCGTGCGATGCCGGGATAGGCGCGGGTCTTCGCGACGGAGAGGAGGCCGGGCAGCTGCATCGCGTAGAGCTCACCGGCGCGGTCCGGGTGCGAGGTGCGGAACCGCTCGGCCAGCTCCGACCAGCGCACTCCGGCCCCGAAGTCGCGCGCCGCCGTCCACGCTGACTCCTCATCACCGGCCGCGAGGTGGATGCCGACCAGGGCGGAGCCGTCCACCAGCCGCGCCTGGCGCGTGGCCTCCTCCACGGCCCAGGCCCGCTCGCTCTCGCCGCGCCCATGACCGGCGGCGAAGTCGACGAGGGCACGATAGGCGCCCGGGCCGGCATGCCGGCGGAAGCCGGCGCGCAGGACGGCGAACGCCTCCTCGACCCGGCCGGCCTGCGCATACAGGTCGGCGGCGGTGCCGAAGCTCAGGTGGTAGTCATCGTCCTGGTGCCAGACCCGTCCCGCCGCGACCGCCCGGTCCAGCCAGTCCATCGCCTCCTCGGTGCGGTCGGCCGCGAGCAGGCGCCGGATGATGCCGCCGAAGCGAGGACGTTCCCGATCGGAGAGCAGCCGGATCGCGCCATCGACATCGCCGTCGTGGTCGAGCAGCTCCAGGATCATCCGCTCGACCTCGAAGCGGTCGATCCCGTACTGGCCCGGCTCGGTGCGGCCGTCGAGGTCGGCGACAGCAGCGCGGTATGCGTCCCACGCCTCCGCGGTGAACGCCGGCGCGAACGGCTCGAGAGTGATGTTCGGCCAGCCGGGCGAGTCCTCGCGGGCCTTGACGATCCAGCGCGCGAGCTTCACCGAGTCGGGACTGCCCTCCCGGCAGCACAGCGCATAGAGGTCGAGCGCATCCTGGCAGGCCCCGCCGATCGAGCCGGACGAGTCGTCGGCATGGAGGGTGATCTGCTGCAGCCGGAGCGTGAGCCGCTTCGCCGCGGGCGCGATGACGTCAGCCCCCGTGGCGCCGTGCTCATCGATGTGGGCGGTGAGTTCCTCGAGGACCACCTGGGCGGCCCTCGCCACCTCGAAGCTGCGCCGGTAGTCGACGAAGTCGCGCCACCGGATGGTGTCGTTGACAAGCGCGAGCCAGGGGTTGGCGCGTCGTGGGCTCATGCGATCTCACTAGGGTTCGGTCTGGTTCTGCCTACGGTAGCGATTCACCGACCGCCGCCGCCGACGCCACTCTTGGTGAGCGGCACGCTGGTCCGGGGTCAGTACCGCTGCGAGACATCGAACTCGACGTCGGTGACTCGCAGGCGGATGTATGAGTAGTCGCCGCTCGGGCGGGTGTAGACCGCCTCACCCGAGGTCGACAAGCGCACACCGTCGAACTCGTCGTAGGAGCCCACCGGAGTCGACCACGGCACCACCGCTGCGGACTCGCGGTCGTAACGGTCGGCGACCATGTTCGTGAGCCGGCCCTGCGCGTCGAAGAAGAACGTCGCCGTGCCGCTGGCGGCCCCGTGGGTCATCGTGGCCCGCGCCGAGCCGTCATCGACCGGCTCCCAGGTGATCTCGGGGATGAGCGCGCCGGCGGGGAACCACATGATCTCGTTGAGGAACCGCAGCAGGTCGGCCTCGTCCACGGCGGGACCGCTGTCGCGGGCGACCGGCACGACTCCGAGAAGCCGCATCTCCAGCGCACCGCGACCGTCGAGATAGCTGTCCTTCCCGACGACCTCGACCCCCGGCGCCATCGTGATCCGCGCCTTCCAGACGAAGGCGGGCGACGCCGTCGAGTAGTACTCCTGCGCCGTGAACGGGATCCAGCCGCGGCCGCCGATGCGCAGCTCGCCCTCCTGGCGCAGCCGGACGGTGGACGGGATCGGTCTGCCGACCACCCCCGACCAGCGGAGCCAACGCCGCACCGGCTCGGGGAGCGTCGCGAGGTCCTCCTCGGACACCGGCTCGCGCGCCCTGACCGAGCCCTGGCCCAGCACGCTGTCGATCTCGGCGTCGATCCGCCGCTCGAACGCGTTCCGCCCGATGCGGATCCCGGTTGTCGCGGCGAGCAACACACCGGCCAGCCCGCCCGCGATGGCACTCGTCCGTCTGCTCATCGTCTCCACCCATCCCAGGTGCCTGCGCGAGGTTCTCGCTCGGAGCTCACGCCCTTCACGCTACGCCCTTCGCGTGGGCGCCACTGAGGGAGGACTCCGGTCGCCGCGACGTGCGACCGCGCAGTCCGAGGGGTAGCTGGAGCCGGCAGCGGCAGCACCGGCGGCGACGACGACCATCGCCGCCACGATCGCCTTGCGATCGCCTTGCCGATGACCTCGTCCGAGGCCTCCTCGTCGATGCGCCGCTCCAGGTCTTTGCCGCTCACCGCGCTCTTCCCGTCCTCGAACACCTTCCCCTCGACGGACAACCACTTGAGCAGCGAGAGCAGCGCCGCCTCACTCAGCGGGCGGTGGCACCGGGGAGCACGGCCTGCAGTCGCTCGCGCAGCGCCTGCTCCGGCCGCGGGTCGCGGACGGGGTAGCGCGCCGGCACCAGGCCGAGCGCACGCTTGGGCTCGATCGCGCCCCGCCGCTGCCGCGCGAGGACGCGACTCAATGAGTGGCTGAACCGGGGTCATGACGCCGGTTCACTCACACGGTGTCGTAGCGGCTGGATCGACGTGTCCGGACTGCAGGAATGTGCCGGATCAGCAGAGGTCATGCGCGTGACCTGTCGACATCGCTCTGGGTGGGCCTCCGGTGAGGTCCTCAGCCCATGGGGGAGGGGTGCTTTCGACCCGTCGCAGTCTCAGGACGCGCCGGCGTGTCGGATGGGGAGCCGCACCCGACCGATGCCGTTGTGCTTGTGTTGTCGGACCCCGCCCGCTTCTGCCACGAGCGGCCGGACGCAGCCCTGAGCATGCTCCAGATGATGGCCGGACGACTCGACGGGCTCACTCAGTACCTCGTCGACGTCAAGCGCGAGTTCGGGGGCAGCCAGGACCAGAGGGCCATGATCGACCAGATCCTCGACTCCCTCGTCCATCACCAGGCACCCCGGCGTCGCACGCGCTCGGCCCGTGACCCCGAGGGGAGTGACGACGGGCACTGAACCCGTCCCGAGCGGAGTCATTGCCGCTCGCGTGAGTGCGAGAGGAGAGCCCATCGGGCGCTGTCCCACACAGGCAACGGCTCAGTCCGACTGCCGCGACGGCCTGTTCTTCGCCGGCACTACTGGCTCTCGCCCCCCGGTGGGTGGATGATCGGGGGAAGGCGCAACCCTCGCGATGCTGCGTCGGGTGCCGGTAGGGATGTGGTGCTCGCCCGTCCCTGGCTAGGGAGGTCGCTGTGGAGCCGAAGGTCAAGCCCCTCAACCCGCGCACGTCACCGCGCCTGGATGTCTTGCTGTCGGGCAGCGACGAGGTCAACCACAGTCGGGCCGAGCACTCTCCCTCTCTCGCGGTGCCCTCGGAAGGGGACCTCATCGCCGAGGTCCAGCCCGTCGAGGCCGGCGACACCGCTGATCCGAAGCAGATGGCGCAGGTGGCGTTGCAGGCCGTCCGGCAGGCGCGATTCCCCACCGAGCAGGTCGCGCCCACCGCCGAGGTCAAGGATCTGTCCCGCAGGGTCGTCGCCGAGCGCGTGTCGCAGCGCGAACGTGACCCGGAGCCGTCGCCCGACATTCAGATGAGTCTGTTCATCAAGCTCGACAGAGACCTGGACCCGGAACGGCGCAAGGCGGTGCAGGACTCCATAGAGCAGCGTGCCCGGCGGGTCTGCTGGAAGCTGGACACCGCAGCGGTCGAGATGGCGGCCTCGGACATCGCCGATCTCGTCCACGAGGAGGCGATCGCGTACATCGAGACGGGCCAGTCGTTGAACGAACCTGCTCCCCTTGTCGGGCGCACCGACTCACCGCATCCCCGCGGGCGCTCCGTGCCCGCCGCGCGGAGCCGGCACCATGACGGCGAAGGGGTGGTGCTCGGCATCATCGATGTGGGCGGCTTCGACTTCGCCCACCCGGACTTTCTCAGGGACGGGACCACGCGGTGGGAGGCGATCTGGGACCAGGGCGGGAGCACGCGGCCACCTCCCGACGATCTCGAGTCGAAGAGCGGGCTCTCCTACGGAAGCGAGATCCACAGAAGCCACATGAACGCCGCACTGGTGGCCTCTCGACGGCTCGGGGTGGCCGCCACCGAGCTGGAGCCACAGTCGCTGATGGTCCCGCGCTCCCACGGCACGCACGTGGCCTCCATCGCCGCGGGCAACAGCGGTGTCGCACCGAAGGCGCACCTCGCCGGCGTCCTCGTGAGCATCCCGGCGGCGGGGGACGCGGCGACGTCGAGCTTCTACGACTCCACGAGGATCGCCGACGCCATCGAGTACCTCCTGCGGGTGGCCGCCCGGCTGGGCGGAGAGAAGCCGCTGCCGCTGTCGATCAACATCAGCCTCGGCACCAACGGTCACGCGCACGACACGTCGAGCCCGATGGCGCGGTGGATAGACAACGCCCTGGCCACGCGCGGTCGGTGTGTGAGTGTCGCCGCGGGCAACTCGGGACAGGTGGAGGCCAGTGCCACCGACGGCCCGCGCGCCCTGCTCGGCCGCATCCATGCCGGGGGCGTCCTGGCCGCGACGAACCTGCGCCAGGAGCTGGGCTGGGTCGTCGGCGGTGAGGGCATCTCCGACTACTCCGAGAACGAGATGGAGATCTGGTACGCACCCCAGGATCGGTTCGACGTCGAGGTCCGGCCGCCAGGAGGCGCGTGGGTCGGGCCCGTGCCCCTGGGGAAGGCCATCCGGCACGAGTTCCTCGACGACGGAACGGTCCTCAGCATCCACTCGGAGGCCTACCATCCGGCGAACGGGCTGAACCGCATCTCCATCCTGCTCTCCCCCTTCTATGGGAACCGCGAGGGAACGACACAGGAGAAGCGCCCGATCACCTCCGGCGAGTGGCGTGTCCGGCTGACCGGAGTGGTCGTGCGCGACGGTCGGTTCGACGCCTGGATCGAGCGCGACGACCCGCGCGCACTCCCCGGCGGTCTCGGACGCTGGAACTACCCCTCCCGCTTCAGCGAAGGGTCCTACACGAGCGACCGGATGATCGGCTCGCTGGCCTGCGCCGAGCGGCTGCTCTCCGTCGCCAACGCCGACCTCGCGAGGAACGCCGCACACGTCACCTCGAGCCGAGGGCCGACCCGCGACGGCCGGCCCAAACCCGACATCGCAGCCGACGGCACCCAGGTGGTCGCCGCCTGCGGCTTCAGCCACAAGACCCAATGGGTCCAGATGACCGGGACGAGCATGGCCAGTCCCTACGTCGCGGGGGTCGCAGCCCTCATGCTGGGCGTCGTCCCTCAGCTCACCTCCGCGCAGATCCAGGGGATCATGCGCTCCACCTCGGCGCCGCTTCCCGGGCAGACCTTCGGATGGCGCAACGACACCGGGTTCGGGGTCATCGACGCCGACGCGTGCCTGCGCCGCACCGTCGAGTTCCGCGAGATGTTCGAGGCGCTGTCAGCGCCGTCGAAGTCCTCGAGGAGCGGTGCACGATGAGACTCGAGGTCTTCCACGCGGCGGACGGTGACTGTCTGCTCCTCACCTCGGCAGACGGGCACCACATGCTCGTCGACGGCGGTCGGGCGGGCACCTTCGTCGACAACTGCCAGCCGCGACTGCAGGAGCTCCGGCGGGCGAAAGAGGCGATCGACCTCGTCCTCGTGAGCCACACCGACGCCGACCACATCACCGGGATCCTGCGGCTGCTCCGCGACGTCGGCGACTGGATCGTCTTCGAGCACCAGCGCTCCGCCAGCGGTGGCAACCCCACCTTCCCCGAACCCAAGGTGCCCCGGCCCCCGGAGATCAAGGCCCTCTGGCACAACTCGTGGGATGAACGGGTCGGGGACCTCGAGGGCCCCATCGCGGCGCTCGCCGTGCAGGTCGCCGAGGCGACGGCTCTGGCCACCGAGGCGGTGACCGCAGCGTCGGCGTCGACGCAGCTCGCGCTGGCGGAGCTGTCCGGCCTGGCGGAGAGCATCGCCGACGGGGTCCAGTTGTCCCGCCTCATCGAGGAGCGCACCCCGCTGAAGCGCAACAAGGGCTTCAAGGACCATCTCGTCCTCCTGCGCGAGCGACCTCACCGACGACGGCTCGGGAGCATGCGGCTCTCGGTCATAGGACCCACCGAACGCCACCTGCGCGACTTCCGCGACGAGTGGCGCGAGTGGTTCGAGGAGAGGGGGGTGAGCGTCGCCCGGGGTCGCGGTGAGAACCGCCCGACCGAGACCGGCCACGCCGGAGGCGGTGAAAGTCTCGCGCTGGGCGGTCGGCCGCCCGCGTCCCTCGACGAGGCGGCACGGATCATCGACCAGGTCGGGGCCCGGCACGTGACCACTCCGAACCGTGCATCCATCACCGTGCTCGCCGAGGAGCGCGGCCGCTCGGTCCTCCTCACCGGCGACGCCGCCGAGGAGGAGCTGGTCGACGGGCTCACCGCCATCGGAAAGCTCCACAAGGACCGGGTGCAGGCAGCCTTCCATTGCACGGTCCTCAAGGTCCAGCATCACGGGGCCAGTCACAACCTGAGCACGCACTTCACCGAGCGGGTCATCGCCGACCACTACGTCTTCTCGGGGGACGGCGCCCACGACAATCCGGAACCCTCGGTCATCGCCACCATCGCCGAGACACGGCCCCGGGACGCTGGCCCCTACACCATGTGGTTCACCTCGTCCGAGAGCCGACCATCCACTGCGTCGCGCCGCGCGTCGATGGCCGCCGCCCTCAAGGAGGCCCGGGACGCCGCCACCCGAGACGACAACCTCACCGTCCGGGTGCTCCCCGACGGGGAACCGTCGCTCGTCATCGACGTCTGAACCTTACTGTGCGGGATGACCTCACTGGGCGGGATGCCCCCGACAATGGATCGGATCTCGAGCGTCTCCGGCGGTTCGGTCACGGCCGGACATGCCTTCTCCCTCTGGGACCACCTCGACGTCGATCATGGTGTCTGAGCCGCCTGGAACACGATCCGCACGTCGACCGCTGCCCCACCCGTCAGGAGCTCCACCGACGCATGCGCCGTCTCCCCGCCCGGATCGGTGGCCACGACCGTGTAGTGGCCCGGAGACGGGGCGCCGAGAGCGAATGAGCCGTCAGGGCCGGTCAGGGCCGCGATGTCGGGGACGGGCACTGGGGCGTCCCGCAGCGAGACGGAGACCTCGGCCAGGGGGCGCCCGTGCCCGTCGGTCACCGTGCCGGTGATGACGCCGGCAGGAGCTGAACCAGGCAGACTCACGCCTTCCACGCCATCAGATTGTTGTGCACCTCGGAGGTGATCCGGGTGCCGGAGTTCGAGGTGGCGCCACCATACGCATGGACCGCGACGGCGAAGCGCGCTCCGTTGACGATGCGATAGACGGCGCTGCCGCTCTGCCCGCCGAAGGTGTCCACGTCGTAGTAGACCTTGCGTGCTCCCACCGAGGTCACTCGGCGTGCGTGGTACCACTGCGTTCCCGCCGGCTTGTCCCCCGGATAGCCGGAGATGTTGGCCGTCGAGGACAGCAGCGTCGCGTCGGAGTAGGCCCCGAAGCCCAGCCACCCGGTCGTGTTGCCCAGCGGGGTCGGCAGCAGGATGGCACCGTAGTCGTACTCGTGGTTGGCGCTGTTCGCCCACCCCGTCACGGTGCGGAAGTCCGTGCTGACGACCGCGCCGTACGACTGCGCCACACCGTTGCGGCCCGGGATCACCGTGACGCTGCGCACGAACCCGTCGCGGCCGGCCACCCCGCTGTTCTTGATGTAGACGCAGTGTCCAGCGGTGATGACGGTGCGCGGTCCGCAGAACCAGCCCGTGCCGATCCACTGTGAGCCGTCCTGTGCGGTGATGCGAAGCGAGCAGTGCACCCGCCACGGGTATGCCGCGGTCGCCTGGATCTGCACCCGGTCGTCCTGGCCGATGATCGCCTCGGGTGCCGGCCCGAAGGACGCCTCGCCGATGTCACGCAGCTGCTCGTCGACGGCGACCGACATCTCGATGGCCTGCTCCTCGTCGGGCAGCTCGTAGCCCTTGACCTGCTCCAGCTCGCCGTCGGCCTGGTCCGCCTCGTCCCCTTCGCCGGTGCCCGGAGGCTCCTCCGACTCACGGGCACCTCTGGTGTCTCCGGGCCCGGGGCTGGACAGCGAGGTGTGCCCGTCGTCGCCGGTCACGTCGGTGCCGGCCGAGGTGGCCTGCCCGGTCCCCTCTCCTGTGAAGGGTCCGGCGCTGGCGTCTGCGCCGCCGGCCTCGGCGCCCGCCGGCCCGCTGGCACGTGCCGCTGTGTCGTCCCCGCCCTGAGTACTCACCTGTCCGTTGTCGACCTCGAGTGAGATGCGCATGAGAATGCTCCTTCTTCGTGTGTGTGTCAGGACAGGACCGCGAAGCGGCCCTCGAAAGTGACGGTGCTGTTCGTGAGGTTGCGTACCGTGACCCAGTAGGTACAGTGCGTCGAGCTCGCGCGTTCGACGCCGACCTCCCAGGACACCTGCGGCGCCCCGACCTGCGGGGACGTGGGCACGCAGTACCAGACGACGTGCCAGCCGGCGGGCCAGTTGAAGGTGAACCAACGGCGCGTCTGGGCGGGCCCCAGGGTTCCGGTGAACTGCGTTCCCGTCCACATGATGTCGGTCTCCTATCGGGCGAGGACGTCGTAGCGTCCCTCGAAGCGGATGGTCCGTGGGGTGAGGTTGGTGACCGTGATCCAGTAGGTCACCTGGGTGGCGTTGGCCCGCTCCACGGCGGTCGTCCAGCGCAGTTGCGGGGCGCCGGGGCAGATGCTGGTGGGCATCACGGTCCACACGATGTGCCATGGCGCCGGCCAGCCGAAGGTGAACCATCTCCGCGTCTCGTTCGGGGCGAGCGTGCCCAGCCATTGGGTACCGGGTGCCCTGGTCTGGCACGCCGCGTACGGCGGCGGCCCCAGGGACGTCGAGCGCGCCTGCAGCTGGGCCCGGTAGGTGGCCAGCACCTGGTTCGTCAGAGCGTAGGTCGGGTCGTAGGTGACCGAGCCGCCGTGGCTGCGGTGGTAGACGTTCGAGGCGGTCGGAACGAGTGTCGCGGACGCGTCGCCCTGCACACCCTTCCAGGTGACCTGCGGGACGGGGCTGGTGAACAGCGACGGGTCGATGACATAGGTGACGGTCGAGCCGCCGACAGTCACCGGCAGGGTGGGGGCCACGTGCCATCCCCACTGCACCAGGCAGTTCGGCTTGTTGGAGCTGGAGACCGAGAGGTTGCCGTAGATCCACACCTTGTCGGAGGCCACGCCCTGCAGCCCCATGAGCCGGCACATCTCATGTGCCCGGCCCCAGCATCCGTCATCCGGATAGGTGAACGGGATGCACGGGGCCGCGGGCGCGGCCGAGCAACAGGTGCGACCGTTGGCCATCGTGAACATCTGGTTCGCCACGGCCATGCTCACCGGAGGGACCGCCTCGGGTCGCGCAGGTTCAGGCAAGGCCTCGGCGGGTGAAGGGGGCGGTCGCACCGCTTCGGGCAGCGAGCGGACATCGATGATGACGTGGTCGGTCAGACGCTCGGTGACCAGGACCGGGGCCGCGTCGGCCCGGGCCCGTTCGAGCCGGCCGCGCAGCTCGGTGTAACGCGGATCGGCGCGCAGCAGCCGGTGCCGGGCGTGGGACACGATCAGTTCCACCTCGGTGGACTCGCCCTCGTCGCGCAGCTCACCCACATACACCGCTACCGGGACCAGCACCTCCCGCACCCGGTCCGTGCCGGCCTCGACCTCGACGTATGCGGGAAGTCCGGCCGAGCGGAGCGTCTCCAGGACTGCGAGCCAACCGCTGGCCCGCCGGTCCCCGGCGTCGACGCGGACTCGCCGCCCATCGCCGAAGGTGACCTCGGTCGCTTGCCTGCCGGCAGCAGCTGCTCCCCCTGACTCGGGGACCGCGCTGACCATGCCGACGATGACATCGGGCCGCTGGGAGTCGTTGCCGGTCGGGTCGTGGTCGGGCATGACACCCTCCTCCAAGGACGTGAAGCCAGAGACGGTAGCGAGCCCAGGGTCACCGCCCCGTCACCGTGGCGTCCCGTCCGCAGCCGGCCCGGTGACGCTGCTGTGACGCTTCAGGTCCTTAACTGGCTGGACCCGAGCAGACTGAGCGCGCCGACCCGCGCGTGCGCCCGACATGAGGAGCAGAGATGATCGAGTCCGGATCCCCCTCCCTGATTCCCGGCCCCGAGGGCGGGACCTTGCCGACACCCCCGGAGACGACGGGGAGATTCATCGTGGTGTTCGCCGAGGGCGCCGAGGCCCCCGGGAGCATCCTGGAGGACTCGGCCGGGATCTCCGATCTGGCCACCTCGCTCGAGCTGAGCGAAGAAGAGGGAGTGCCCAGGGAGACGGCCCAGAGCACAGACACGGTGTTCGAGGAGCTGGGCATGGCCGTGGTGTCGGCCGACCCCGACCAGCTGGGGGCGCTGCAGACCTCGGCGGAGGCACACGGCAACGTGCTGTCGGTCTCCCCGGAGCTCGTTCACCACGTGCTCGCCGACGACTACGTGCGCGGGTATGTCGACGGTGTCGGCGACCTGGCCCGGCGACTCGGCACGTCCGGCAGCCCGGTGCCCGCTCCGGGTGAGAGGTCCCCGGCTACGTCACCCCAGTTCTTCCAGGACACCGCCGACCTGACGTGGGGCATCCGGGCCACCCGCGCCGATGCCTCGAGTTCGTCCGGGCGTGGGATCTCGGTGGCGGTGCTCGACACGGGGTTCGACGCCGGCCACCCGGACTTCGGTGGCCGAGCGGTGACCATGCAGTCGTTCGTCGCGGGCGAGTCGGCTCAGGACAAGCACGGGCACGGGACGCACTGCATCGGCACCGCATGCGGGCCGAAGAAGCCGTCGACGGGTCCGCGGTACGGCGTTGCCCACAGGTCGGACATCTTCGTGGGCAAGGTGCTCAGCAACGGTGGCTCCGGCACCGACGGCGGTATCCTGGCCGGGATCGACTGGGCCATCCGTTCCGGGTGTGCGGTGATCTCGATGTCCCTGGGCGCCAACGTTCAGCGGGAACACCCGCCCTACACCGCGGCCGGCCGTCGGGCCCTCGACAAGGGGGTCCTCATCATCGCCGCGGCCGGCAACAACGCGATGCGCACCCAGCTCAACTACGGCTTCGTCGGCGCTCCGGCGAACAGCCCGTTCGTCATGGCCGTCGGGGCGCTCAACCAGCAGCTCGACGTGACCTTCTTCTCCGCTCGGACGCTGGCCGACGCCAGGGGTGGCCAGGTCGACGTGGCCGGACCGGGCTACCAGGTCTACTCCTCCTGGACGATGCCCACTCGCTACCGGGCGATCAGCGGCACGAGCATGGCGACGCCGCATGTCGCCGGTCTTGCCGCGCTTTGGGCGGAGGCGACGGGGTACCGGGGTCGCGAGCTGTGGTCCATCCTCGTGCAGGAGAGCCGGCGGCTCCAGGCGCCATCGCTGGACGTCGGCTCGGGTCTAGTGTTTGCACCGTGAGCGAAGGAGACACCCCACTCCGGCACGGACCGGCGGGCGAGGACGACCAGCGTGGTGCGGACGAGGCGCCCCATGGGGTCGAGGCGGACCACACCGGCGAGGACAATCTCGCACAGGTGAGTGTCACCGTCGATGAGGAGCACCTCGCCTCCCTGGACCAGGTCGTCGCGGAGCTACGCGAGCGCGGACTGCACGTCGAGGCCGTCCTGGAGACCCTTGGCATGGTCACCGGCAGCACCGCCGATGCGGATCTGCTGAGAGAGGTGGAAGGGGTGTCCGGCGTCGATGCCCAGCTGGAGCACCGGATCCCCCCGCCGGAGGAGGAGATCCAGTAGCCGGGTCCACCGCTCGAGCGAGGAGGCTCGGGTCTGCCGGTCACGTCACGCCCGGGGCATCGGTCGAGCGAGAGTGATCATCCGCGGACCAGCGCGACCAGTCCGGGAGACGGTCGGATGCCCAGGTCCCGGCGCAGCAGACCGCCATAGGTCCGCAGTGCCCGATACGCCTCCGCGGGGTTCCCCTCCGCCAGGTGGGCTTCGATGAGCCGCCGCTGGGCGCTCTCGCGCAGCGGCTCGATCTCCACTGCCAGGAGGGCGGCCTCGATGCCATCCGCGTACCGCCCCTCCTGCACCAGCAGGGCGGACAGGCACTCCAGAGCGTGCAGCACCTGCTGTCGCAGCCGCTCGCGCGCGAAGACGATCCACTCGTCGTACCACCCGGGCAGCAGGTCGACGACCTCGGGGTGCCACCACAAGGTGTGGAGGTCGTCGGGCAACGGTTGACCACCGAGGAGCCGGGCCGCCCAGTCGTGGATGGAGGCGACGTCCGTGTCTGCGCCAGGGTGCAGCCAGACCGCGCTCTTGTCCGACTCCACCACGTCTGTCCCGGAGGCGCGCAACCGCCACAGGGCCGAGCGCAGGTTGCCCGCCGCACGCTCCTCCTCGACCTCGGGCCAGAGCAGACCCGCGGCCCGCCGACGCAGGACCCTCCCATCGTTCATCGCGAGGAAGGCGAGCAGCCGTCGGCACCCCTCGGGCACACTCGAACGGTGCCCGTCGACGACCAGGTAGGGCCCACCCAGCAGGCACACCACGGGCCCGCGTCCCAGCGCTTCCGTCCTCGGACGGTCCATCAAGTTGGTGGTCATGACGTTCCCTGCCGGCTGTCCTGCCCGTTCCGGGACTTCCTGCTCGAAGCTCCGGAGTCTTTCAGTCTGGTGCCTCGGCCGCGGTGGGGCAAGGGCTACCCCGAACTTTCGCGTCGGCCCCTTGCTCGGCGGATCGGGCGGCTCACGACAGAGTGCCACCCGCCGAGCGGCACGAGCCCGTGACGGTGAGCACCGCCGCACGATCCGGCGCCTCAGGCGAAGCCGTGCCGGACACGGCTGGCCTGCTCCTGGGTGCGGAACTGGCCGAATCGGGGGAGGAACTTGTCCCAGTCGATGATGTGGGCGTCGATCTCGGGGCCGTCGATGCAGGCGTGCTTGCGGATGGGCTTGCCGTCGATGGTCACCGGGACCATGCAGGCGCCGCACATGCCGGTGGCGTCGACCATGATCGAGTTCAGGCTCGCCATCGTGTGCACGCCGAAGCGGCGGGTCAGGTCTGAGACCGCGCGCATCATGACCGGCGGTCCGATCGCGACGACCTCGGCGATGCCGCGCCCGGTCCCCGTCGCGGCTGCGGTCAGCATCCCCTCGAGCGGGGTCGTGACGAAGCCCTCGATGCCGAACGTCCCATCGTTCGTCGTGTAGACGACGTCGAGCCGGTCGCCGAACTCTCGCTGCAGCGCCGCGATCCGCTCGTCGTCCCCGGTCCAGAACAGCAGCCCGGCGCTGCGGAACCCGCTGATGAGGGTGACGTGGTTCCCGGCCCGCAGGTGCTCGCGCATGATCGGATAGACCGGCGGCAGCCCGAGCCCACCCGCCGTGAAGACGACCGTCTGGTCCGGCCTGTATGCGGTGATCTCGCTCGGCCGACCGAGCGGGCCGGCGATGCCGGCGAAGGCGTCCCCGACCTGCATCCGGTTGATCTCGATGCTGCTCGTGCCGACGCCCTGGACGACGAGGCAGATCGTGCCGGCCTGCACGTCCCAGTCGGCGAGAGTGAGCGGGATGAGCTCACCGTCCGGCCACGGCAGGACCCGGACGAACTGGCCGGCCTTGGCCGCGGCGGCGATGACGGGTGAGTGGACGGTGATCTCCTCGATGCCGTCGGCGAGGTGGGCCTTGGCGAGGATCGTCTGCGCGGTCGAGGCGCGCTCGGTGAACTCCCGCGCACTCCGCACCATCGATGCGACCTGGTCCGCGGGAACGTCGACGTGGCCGATGATCTCGCGCGCTGCGGCCTGGCCGTCGCCGGCCGCGTTGATCGCGGTCGACCCGCCACGGGCGGCGTCACCGCCGGAGTAGACGCCGTGCAGCGAGGTCTCCTGCGACCCGGTGTGCTCGAGGTCGATGGTGCCCCACTTCGTCGTGTGCAGCTCGGGCTCGGAGTCCTTGATGATCGGGTTGGAGGCGTTGCCGAGAGCCATGATGACGAGGTCGGCCTTCATGACCTCGGTGCGCCCCGTCGCGACCGGGCGGCGACGGCCGGAGGAGTCCGGCTCGCCGAGCTCCATGACGTCGAGCGTCGTCGCGGAGACGAACCCGGTCGCGTCGTCGCCGATGAACTCGTTGGGCGAGCGGAGCACCTTGAGGGCGATGCCCTCCTCGAGCGCGTGCTCGAGCTCCTCGACGCGGGCCGGCATCTCGCTGCGGGTCCGGCGATAGACGATCGTCACGTGCCCGCCGAGCCGATGGGCCGTGCGGGCGGCGTCCATGGCGGTGTTGCCTCCGCCGATGACGAGGACCTCCTTGCCCTTCGTCTCCGGCAGCGGCGTCTCGTAGTCTTCACGCTGCCCCTGCATGAGGTTGACCCGGGTGAGGAACTCGTTGGCGGACATGACGCCGAGGTAGTGCTCCCCGGGCACGTCCATGAAGCGCGGGAGGCCGGCACCCGTTCCGACGAAGATGCGCCAGAAACCGGCCTCCCGCAGGTCATCGATCGTCGCCGTCTTGCCGACGA
The DNA here is from genome assembly GCA_046260445.1 of Dermatophilaceae bacterium. GTDB lineage: Bacteria > Actinomycetota > Actinomycetes > Actinomycetales > Dermatophilaceae > F2B08. Next base: position 15,211 of record JBHEPF010000065.1, read on the forward strand.
CGAAGTTCGGCACGAACCGTCCCCCGAGCAGCCTGACCTTCCCCACGACGTCGTCGATGAGCTCGTTCGGCAGCCGGAACTCGGGAATGCCATAGCGCAACACACCACCGAGGGCGTGGAACGCCTCGAAGACGGTGACCGGGAACCCCTCAGAAGCCAGCAGGTATGCGTTGATCAGCCCCGAGGGACCGGAGCCGATGATCGCGACCGGCGGTCTGGTCGCCGCCTGCCACGGGTCGACGGCCTTGGCGAAGCGGACCGCGTCGCCGTCAGGGTGGAGCAGCTTCTCCCGCTCGGGCAGGAACCACTCGACCTGGCCGAACGCGACCGGCGTCTTCTTGAAGATGCACCCGCTCTGGCACTGCAGCTCCTGCGGGCAGACCCGGCCGGTGACGTCAGGCAGCGGGTTGGCCGACTCGAGGAGCTCCAACGCCTCGTGGAACTTCCCCGTGCCGACGAGCTGGAGCACCTCGGGGATGTGGATCTTGACCGGGCAGCCACCCTTGGGCTCAGTCTGGCCGGCGATGTGGATGCCCACCTCGCAGGGCTTCTCCTCGCACTGCTTGTCGCGCAGCGCCTCGAGCCACACGAGCAGGTCGACCTCGCCACGGGTGAGCCCGACGTTCATATAGCCGAGGTAGCCCTCGTTGACGAGTCCGAAGTCGTGGCCGCGCTCCTCCGGCTCGCGGATGTGCGGCGGGATCGAGCTGCCGGCGGGCCAGCCCTCGGACAGCCCCGCGAACATGGGGTAGCGGTCCGAGAGGTGGGCGTCGATCGCGCGGATGAACTTGCGTTTGCGGCTGAGCGGCAGGGCCCAGACGAAGCGCATGATCATCTTGCTGGAGTCGTCCTCCCGCAGCAGCACCTCCCACATGGCCTTGACGAAGTCCTCGCCGAGGTCCTGCTGGGCGAACTCCCACGTGATGGCCTGCATGCCGTCCTCGATGAACATCTCGCGGAAGGCCTGGGGCTGGGCCTCCAGCCGCCGGCGAAGCAGCTCGACCTGCCGGTCGGTGAGGGCGTCCAGACCGACGGCAGCGGAGCCTGTGTCGGAAGTCGCCGTGTCGGTCGTCACTGGATGATCTCCGCGTCGCAGGTCTTCTTCACCCGGTCGATCCGCTTGAGGATCTCCGGGGTCATCTCGACCGTCTCGAGGGCGCCGGGGATCATCCGGGCGACCTTCTGCGCGGCGCCGTCGATGACCATCGTCGTCGACTCGAAGAGCTGCGGGAGCTCCTGATAGCAGGTGCCGCAGTCGTTGCACTTCGGGATGTCGGTCTCGGACAGGAAGACCGGCGCGTCGGCCGGGGCCGCGCCGGTGGCGCCGACCATCGGGGCGACCGCCGCACTCGCACCAGCAGCTCCACCGGCAGATGAGGCTGCGGCTGCGGCAGGTGCCCCCGGCATACCACCTGCCGGCCGCACGGGGACAGCCGACCCGAGACCGACCGGTGCGCGGCTCGACGTCGCGATCGTGGACATCGCCGAGGCGATGTCGTCGATCGAGGACTCGCGGTCGCGCAGGGCCTGCTCGTAGCGGCCCTTGAGGTCGTCGAGGTCGCTCTGGTGCAGAGCGGTCAGGCCCGCCTCGTGGGTGCCGGAGAGGTACTGCAGGGTCTGCCAGTAACGGCGCCGGTCCTTGACGAGCGCGACGATCGCGGCGGCGCACTGCACCTTGATGAGCCGCTGGTCGGCGTCGGTGGCGTAGATGAACGGAACGCGTGCCGCCTGCTCCTCCATGCTCAGCTCGACGTACTCGTCCATCGGCACGGCGACGTTCTCGAGCTCGGTCGGCAGCCGGTGGAACTGCTTGCGGAAGCGGGTCTCGCCGAGCGCGAACTCGGCCGGTGTGACCGGCAGTCGCATGAGCTGCAGGGTGCCGTCGTCGTCGCGGTAGGCCAGGTCGGTCTTGGCCCAGACTTCAGTCGGCTCGGGGTTGCCGTCGAGGGTGAACCAGTCGTGCAGCGTGGACCCGCGGCGCGGGTCGTGGACGAAGACGGGGTTCATCCGGCTCTCGACGGCGAGCTTGGCCCGGGCGGCCGACGCGTCCTCGGAGATCCCGTGCTCGGAGCCGCAGGGGGTGTAGACGTCGAGAACCGCTGCGGCGTCCTGATACAGGAGTGCCTCCATCGCGCTCTTGAGGAAGTGACCCGGCAGGGCCGTCGTCGTCGCGCAGACGTAGACGTTGGGGTGGAAGGACGCGAGCAGCCCGAGCTCCTTGCGCGACTCGTGCTTGCCGTCGTGGGCGGAGCCGAAGCGGGCCAGGTCGGAGTCCTGCGCGGTGAGGCTCGCCGTCGAGGCCTGGCCGCCGGTGTTGGAGTAGGCGCCCGAGTTGAGCACGAGGATCTTGATGGGCGTGTCGCTGGCGAGGATGCGCGACATCGCGCCGAAGCCGATGTCATAGCTCGCGCCGTCGCCGCCGATCGTGAGGACCGTTGGCAGCAGGCGCATCTCGTCAGCGGTGAAGTCGCCCCAGCCGAGCCTGCTCAGCTGCTTGTCGTGCACTCCGTCGTCGTATGCGTCGCGCAGCTCGAGGTCGGCGACCCGCAGCGCGCGCACGTCGGAGACATGCTGCGCGGCGAGCCCCTCGAAGATGCCCTTGGCGAGGGGCTGGGCGTCCTGGAAGAGGCTGTTGACCCACGGGTCGAGGTAGTTGTTGAACGGGATCGTCGAGGCGTAGACGCTGCTGCAGCCGGTCGCGTTGGCGATCACCGTCGAGGCGGGACCGTTGCCGGTCGGGCCGCCCTCCTGGAGGTAGAGACGCCGCTCGAGGAGCTTGATGGTCTCGCCGATCCGGGCGGCCCGGGCCGCGTCGTCGACGGTGGATGCCTTGGCGTAGAGGCGGTCGACGAGGCCCAGCAGCTCGCTGAGGTGGGCCTTGCGGCGCCGCTCGCCGAGGGCGTGCGACGTCGACATGAGGAGCCGGATGGCGGTGACCTCGCCACAGCCCCGACAGCCTCCGTGGCCACCGGTCGTGGCATAGAAGTTGTCGTGGTCGAGCATGAGGCGCTTGATGTCGCCGTCCGGCTCGTCGGAGCCCTCGATGAACCGCTCGGGGGTGTTCGGCAGTGCCGTCATGAAGGAGAAGCTCTGCTGGAGCGAGGCGAGGATGTCGGCGTCCTGGTCGGCTGCGCTCAGCGCACCGGGTCCGCAGACCTCGACGCACTCGAGGCAGCCGGTGCACTTCCACGGGTCGACGGTCGCGGTGAAGAGACCGCCGGTGCCGGGCTCGTCACGCTCGGGGGAGTCGAAGAACGGCCGGGTGCGGGCCACCGGGTAGGCGGCCAGCGTGGCGACGAGGCGCTCGACGACGTTCGACATGACCCGGTCGGTGGCGGCGGGTGCGGCCGCGGTGGCGACGATCTCGTGGAACGGCGCCTCGACGCGGTGGCGCAGCGCCTCGCGGGTGCGCTCGGCGATCCCGTAGACGGCGGCGCGCAGGCTGTCCCGCTGTCCGGCGGTGGCCTCGGTGCGCTCGATCGCGGCGAGGAGCAGGTCGTGGATCTCGTGGACGGTGTTGGGGATGGCCGCATCCGGGCAGACGAGCGCACAGTCGAGGCAGCCGGTGCACACGGTCGGGTCGAAGATCGGCACGGTGCGCCGGAAGAGCCCCTTGTCCTTGCCCGCGCCGGTGCCGGGCGGCATGAAGAGTCCTGCGCCCGGCAGCACCGGGGCCTCGCCGATCGTGCCCTCCCGGAACGGGCGCGCCATGAGGTCCTCGTAGTACGCCGGGTCGAAGAGTCCGCTCGTACGCTCGGCGGTGGTGCTCGGGCACATCGAGGCCGAGAGGGCCACGGTGAGCAGCGGCGCCGTCGCGGGGCGCTCCTCGAGGTCACGCAGCGCCGGGGCCTCGTAGTCCACGCGCACGGTGGCCCCGATGCCGTCGGCGACGACGGCCATGTTGCTCTCGACGATCTCGGCACCCTTGCGCCCGAACTTCTTCTCGAGCTGGGCGCCGACCTTGGCGAGGATCTCCTCGCGGGGTGAGCCCTTGGAGACCCGGTCGACGTTGGCGGCGACGGAGCCGATGAAGGCGATGCCCATCATCCGCGTCTCGAGGTCGGGGGTCGGCGCGTGACGGCGCGCCACGGCGAAGGCGTCGATGGTGAAGAAGCGGATGGCCTTCTCGCGGATGGTGCGTCGGGCATACCTCGGCAGCTCTCGCCAGAGCTCCTCCGGGGAGAGGCTCGTCTGCAGGATGAAGGTGCCGCCCTCGACGAGGCCCTTGAGCGGGTTGGTGTGCATGAAGGCCTTGTGGTCGGGCGCGATGACGACCTCGACCTCCTCGAGCTCGGCGTTCGTCACGAGGATCGGCTCCGGGCTCAAGGTGATGTAGTAGTTCGTCGGGGCGCCGGACTTCTCCGAGCCGTACTTGGGGGCCGACTTGGAGTGCATCTCGAGGACCCCGGCGAGGATGTCGGTGAGCAGCTTGCCGGTGGCGATCGTCCCGTAGCCGCCGACCGAGTGGAAGCGGACGCGCATCGCCTGCGGTGGGAGGAGGCGTGGGTTGGGCCCGGTCGTGAGGCCCATCAGCTCGGTCTCCGGGTATGCGGTGCGCAGCCGCTCCTGGAGCGCCGCCAGGTTCTCGCTGCCGGGCTTGTCGTCGAAGAACTGCGATCCGAGGTAGACGAGCGGCGGCAGGGTGCCGTCGTTCATCTGGCTGAACGCGGCGATGAGGTGGCGCGGCTGCAGGTCGTGGCCGCCGAGCCCGAAGATCGCGGTGGTGAGGCGGGGGCTCTGCTCGAGGGGCGGGATGCCGTCGTGGCGTTGGTGGGTGGCGTTCTCGCGGGCGCGGAAGAGGGCGGCGGTGACGAGGGAGGTGAGCGCCGTCTGGTCGCTGCGCTCGAGGACGATGACGGCCTTGGCGCCTTTGACGGCCTCGACGACCTCGGCCTCGGGGAACGGCTGGAGCAGCTTGACGGAGACGAGCCCGGCCCTGACCCCGTTGGCGCGCAGGTGGGGGAGCACGGCGCGGACGTCGTCGCCGACCGAGCCGAGGCCGATCATGATGACGTCGGCGTCGTCGCAGTCGCAGGTGAGGACCGGTGCGTAGTGGCGGCCGGTGAGCTCGGAGTACTCGCGCATCGCCTGTCGGACGATCGACGGCACGGCGGAGGCGAAGTGGGTGCGGTGGTCGACCGCGCCGGCCTGGAAGTCGGCCTGGTTCTGGACCGGGCCGGTGAGGCCGGGGTTGTGGATGTCGACGAGCGCGGGGACGAGCTGGCGGGTGCCCTTCTGGTGGGCTCCCACCCACTGGCGGCGCCACGGTCCGTGCAGCTCCTCGGGGATCCAGGTGAGGGTGAGGTCGACGAGAGCGCCGTCGTTGTCTGCTTCTATGTCCACGCTCTTGGCGTCGAGGAAGGCGTGCAGGTCCTTGATGTCGCTGTCGCCGATGTCGCGGCGGTGCCGCTCGAGGAACCCGCGCAGCTGGAAGGCCCGGCCCTTGGCCCCGAAGAGGAGCTCCTGGGCGACGGTCGGGCACGGGATGCGGCTCTCGGGGTCGCCGAGGTAGTCGCGGAGCAGCTCGCGCTCGGGGAGGACGGCCTCGCTGAGCATGTGGCTCGTCGAGAAGCCGTCCATCGCGTTCGCGACGGGGATGAGGGAGAGAGCGGAGGCGCGGTAGGAGATGGCGGCGAGGTCGGCGGCCTCCTGCGGGTTGGAGCCGACGATGATCGTGTAGCCGGAGGCGAGGAGGGCATAGATGTCGTCGTGGCCGGCCATGACGTTGAGCGAGTGCTTGGAGACCACGCGCGCCGCGACCTGGAGGACGAAGCCACCGATCTTCTTGCCGACGGTCACGTAGTGGGACTCCATCGCATACAGGATGCCCTGGCTGGAGGAGGCGTTGGAGATGTACTGGCCGCCGGTGAGCGCGGCCCCCAGGGCTCCGCTCTGGGCGGAGTGCTCACCCTCGGGCTCGAAGAAGAACGAGTGCCTTCCCCAGACGTTGACGCCGCCCTCGGCGCGAGCCGCCTCGTAGAGCTCGGAGATCTCGGTCGACGGGGTGATCGGGTATCCGATCACGCCTCCGCAGACCTGGCTCATGACGTGGGCGACGGCTCCGTTGCCGTGGATGACCGTGGGGATGCCGGGGTACTTCGGTGTGGTGCTCATCGCTCTGTCAGTCATCGCTGGCATCCGCCCGTCAAGCTTCGGCGGGTTCGTCGACATGCGGGAAGAACCCGCCCACGCCGAACTCGGGCGACTCGAAGGGCGGCGCGTCGCCGGGGGAGGTCGGCTCGGTCCACACGTCGGCTGGTGTTGGGACGTGGGTCGCGGTCGACGGCGCGTCGACGAGGACCTCGGGACTGGTGGGCTTGCTGCTCATGGCACTCTCCGCTGATCTCGGCCACGGTGAGCAGGGTCAGAGCCCCGACCTGTCGGGCGACAGCGTTTCAGCCGTCCGGAGGCCAGGGTGCATGGCCTCGCTGTGGACTCTTCCAGTCTGCTCCCGTCGGCCTCCCCTGCCTAGGGTCCAACCGTGTGAACCGTGTCTCGGCGGCGTGGTGCGTTTGTCCCTCTCCTTGAGGGGCGGACAACGGGCGCTCCAGGACTCCGTGAGCGATGGTTACCCGCCCCTCACGTGCTGGCATGGGGCGTCGCGACAGGTTTCGCCGGTCACAATGCGCTGTGTTCCACGGTGGGTGGTGGGAGGCTGGATGCGGCCCGTCGGGCAGCATGACGGCCGTCGCGACGGGCCTTGTGAGCTGGAGGTGAGCCATGACGTCACGGACAGGTCGGGTGGCCAGGCGGCCCGGTCGCTACATCGCGGCAGCGGTCGGGATCGCACTGGTCGTCGTCCTTCTCTCTGCCTGTGCCGCAAGTCCCAACGCCGCGGCCAGCGGCTCGAACGAGGCCGGCTTCCTGCTCGGCCTGTGGCATGGGTTGATCGCGCCCATCGCGTTCCTGGTGTCGCTGTTCAACGACGCGGTCGGCATCTACGAGGTGGACAACACCGGCGGCTGGTACGACTTCGGCTTCCTGGTCGGCGTGTCGATCTTCTTCTCCGGTGGTGGCGCGGGCGCCGGCGGGCGGTCGAGGGGCAAGCGGCGCTGACCTGCTCTCCCGCCCGACGCTGCACAGACCCATGCTCGCTTGTCACTCTCGGCTACCTGTGAGGCCCCGCCGCGCGAGGGGGTTGGGCGGCAGGTCGGGAACGTTTAGAGGGCACAGAGAGGGTGCAGTTCGTTGGGTGCGGTGGCACCGCATACCGCATCGCGGACCGGACCGGCGAGCGGGTCGGGCCAGCGCGAGAGCGGGCTGGCGCTCATACACGATCACGGCCGGTCAGGAGCGGATGTAGAGGACGTCGGGGGCGCCCTCTTCGTTGTCTCCCTCGGTCCACGCGGTGGCGACGAAGCCGTGCCGTTCATAGAAGCGGCGGGCCGGCGCGTTCGACTGAAAGCACCAGAGGCGGGCGGGACCGCGGGTGTGTTGGAGTGCCTGCCGCAGCAGAAGGGTGCCGATGCCTCGGCCGAGCAGGTCGGGCTCGACGTAGAGCTGGTCGATCCAGTCCGGATCCTCGATGACGAGGATCCCGACGATCTGGTGGGCGTCGATCGGGACCCAGGTGCGCCGCTCGACGAGCACGGTCTCGCGCATCCACTCGGTGATGCTCTCGCGTGGATGCACGGGCGGCGGGATCGCCGGGACGGAGGTCTGCCTTGCGCGCCAGTACAGGTCGGCGAGGTCGGCCGCGTCGGACGGTCTGGCGGGCCTGATCTCTATCCGGGATCGCCGTTCGGCGCCGCTCTCGGTTCCTCTCACGGTCCTTCGTCCTTCGGGCTGCCGATGAGGCCGGTGTCCTCGTCTCTCTCCATGCTTGCAGCGATCGGTGTTCGTCCACAATGGAATTGGCGGTCGGGGTGTCGTCGCCGGTCACTTTGTAGGGCTGTCGGTGGTCGGCGTCGGTCCGTAGCGTGCTCGTATGACTATGGCAGCGACCATGGACTCGGATGCGACGGTGACGCCGTTGCCGGGTGTCGACGCTGCGCGCGGGTCGGCGCGGTCTGCTCGGCGGGGCCGGGTGGCCGGCGTGCATCGGGCGATCGACCGCCTCGACGTGTCCGTGCTCGCAGAGGGCGAGCACTCGACCGTTCTGGAGGACCTCGCGCGGGCCAACCGGAGACTGGACTCAGCGGCGCTCAAGGTGCTGGCGGCCGCGGAGAAGGAGCGTGTCGGTGAGCGGTCGGGGCACACCGGGGACGGGTTCGTGGGCCTCGTCGCAGACCAAGTGCGGTGGGGCCGAGGGGTCGGCCCAGGCCAAGCTGGCGACCGACATCGACGAGGCGCTGCCGGAGACCGGCAAGAACCTGGACTGCGACCGGCCGTACGCCTGGTGCGAGCTGCACCACGAGGATCCGTGGGGCGGCGGCGGTCATACCGACCTGCACCTTGCCGTGCCGCCCTGTGGGTACCACCACCGCCGTATGCACGATCCCCGGTTCGTCACCCAGATCAGCACCGACGACTCGGGGGTGAAGGCCGTCCGGCTCCGAGAACGGTGACGCCCCGAACCCGTGACCCCCCGGCCGGTCGCGGGAACTCAGTATGTCCGGGGTGGGGGGTGCGTCGAGGTGCTTCGCATGCGTATCTTTCTCGTCCGTCGCGCAGGTCGGGTGCGGCGAGGAGAGGCGGTTCTAGCGGTGGGAGGTCGTTCCGCGTGGGGAGGCGATATATCGCCCGGTGAACGCAGAACCGGCTGATCTCGGCCGGCGGTGGGCTCATTGTGGCGCTCCGCTCGTGATGGGATGAGGTATGTCTCGAAGGAGCGGCCCTCGACGTCCACCGAACCGTGCCGCCACCCGTCGTGGACCGGCTCGGCGCAGCCACCCCGAGATCCGCGCGGAGGACCAGCCGCTCATCGTCGCGTTGCGCGAGGCTCTGCATCGATCGCCGGTCGCCTTCGGTGCGCTCGTCTGCCAGTTCCTCGGCGTGCTCCGCGACGACGACCTCACGCCGGACAAGCAGGTCCCCACCCCGGCTCAGTTCGTCGAACCCCTCCTCGGGGTGGACATCGCCGAGACGACGAACGCGCTGCACGTCATCGCGGCGATCACCGACGACGAGATCCTCGCGGCCCGGATCCGGCGCGCGCTGCCCGAGCGCCGCCAGCCGGTGAGCCCGGTCGTCGAGCGGTTCGTCGAGCTCGAGGTCGTTGACTGCTACCGCCTCACCCATCCCCTTGTCGCGTCCGAGTACGTCGTCCTCCCGCTCCGTTGGCCCGACGGCACGGAGGGGACCCTCCTGCTCTACGTCGACGCGACGATCGGCGGCGCGCTCGCCGACGTCAGCCTCGACGACCAGGGGCACGCCGAACAGCTGGCGGTCATGGAAGGGGTCGCCGAGGAGCACGGCATGCTGCTCGTGTCGGCCACGGCGGCGGAGGCCCGCGCCCGGACTGTGCGGGCGCTGGAGCGTTGGCAGGCGCTGGAGCAACCACCCACCACCGACTCCTGGCCGGGCCTGTATGCGTTCCTCACCCTCGTCCTCGACCGGATGCCCGACGAGCCGGTCGAGCTGGACGACGCTCTGCCGCCCCTCGCCCCCGGCAGCGCCTTCGACTTCACGCCGCGCGTCAACACCCCGATCCCGCTGCCCGCGCCGCCGACGACCCCACAGCTGGCAACGCTGCGCATCGAGCTGCTCGACTCCGAGCCCGAGGTCTGGCGGCAGGTGGCGGTCCGCTCCGACCTCACCCTCGACCGGCTCGCCGACATCGTCAACACCGCGGTCGGCTGGGCGGGCGGGCACCTGCACCGCTTCACGCCCGGGGCGTCGCCGTGGCAGGGGCCCTACTTCATCGCCGACGACGACGCCGTCGAAGGCGAGGTCGGGACCCTCGAGTCCGAGGCCCGGGTCGACCAGGTCCTGCGAAAGCCGGGGGACGAGCTCGTCTACGTCTATGACTTCGGCGACGACTGGGAGCACCTCATCAGTCTCGAGGGCTTCGTTCCCCTCGGTGATCTCGACGTCCGTGCGATCTGCCTCGACGGCGAGCGTGCCGGGCCACTGGAGGACGTCGGCGGCATCGACATGCACAACGAGCTGGTGGCGACTCTCAGCCAGCGTGGCGGGCGGTCCCGTCTCCCCGAGGAGCTCCGGGACTGGGTCCCCCTCGACTATGACCCGGCCGACTTCGACCTCACCGCCGTCAACGTGGGGCTCACGCTCCAGACACAGTCGCCGGAGGAGCTGCTCGACTCCTACCGGAGTCGCTTCGGCGAGCCGGTGCGTCCGGAGCTGGCCGAGGGGCTGGACCGGCTCATCGACCGGGTGCGGCCCGACGACCTGGCGATCATCGTCGCGCTCGTCACCGAGCTCACCGCGGATGGCGCGGATGGCGAGGTCGTCACGAGCGAGGACAAGCTCGCCGCACTGGCCCACGTCCAGGTGCTGCTCGACGAGGCCGGTGAGGACGGCATACCGCTCACCTCGGCGGGCTGGATGAAGCCCGACGTCGTCGTGCGGCTCGTCGAGGCGCTCGGGCTGCGGCTCGTCTACGGGAAGGGCAACCGCGAGAACAACACCCGCGAGGTGATGGCGCTGCGCGAGGCGGTCGTCGAGGTCGGGCTGCTGCGCAAGCACAAGGGGCGGCTTCTGCTCACCGCCGCCGGGCGGAAGGCGCGCGGCGATGTCGACGTGCTGTGGCGGCACATCGTGGGCCGGCTTGCCGGCTCGAAGGATGCGTTCGAGCGGGAGGCGCGGGGGCTCTACCTGCTCCAGATCGCCGGCGGGGTCGACTCGCGGCGGGCGCACGACGAGCTGGCGCGCATTCTCAGTCGAGCCGGTTGGCGCATCGAGGGCTACGACCGGGTCATCGGGTATGCGTGCTACCGGGCGACCGACACCCCGGACGCGCTCCTCGGAGTGTCGCTGCGGGAGTGGCGGCAGCGGGAGCAGCCCGAGGAGACCGTCGTGCGCCGGCTCGCTCGGGACTCGGTGATCCTGGGCGGCTGAGCCGGAGGTCCGGCTGCCCCGCTCTGTCGACGAGGGATGTTTTCGGGCACGATCTGGCGAGCACAACGTGCCGAGAACCATCCCTCGTGCACCACTGGCCGGCGAAGGTGGGGCGGCTGTGGCAGTGCTGTCATGATGCCCGCATGGAGCAGCCGAGTCTGTGGCGTCGACTGCCGTTGGTCGCGGTGCTCGTCACCGTCCTGCTCGGGGTTCCGTTGCTCGCCGGTGGTGTTGCGGCTGGTGAGACCGGAGCCCTGACGGCGGGTCTCGGTGCGGTGTTCACCCTGCTCATGGTGCTCAAGGCGGGGTCCCGCACCGCGCTGCGGGTCCTTCCGGGGCTTGTCCTCGTCATCGCGGTCGCTGCACTTGCGGCCGGCACGTGGTGGTGGGTGGCTCTGCTCGTGCTCCTGGCGGTGCTCGCGGGGCTCGGCTCGACGCAGGGCGGGCTCGTGCCTGCTGCCCTCGCCGGAATGCTCGCGGCGGCGACACCACCGCTCGGCACCGGTGAGGACCTCCTGGTGCGCCTGAGCCTCGCCGCGGCGGCCGGGGTCTATGTCATTGTCATCGGGCGAAGGCTCGGGCTCCCCGACGAGGTCCCCGCCGTGCGGGCGACTCCAGGCTCGGCGCCCGCCATCGCTCTCGTCCTGGGGGCGGTGGTCGGCGTCGGGGCCACGATCGCCGTTCGCTGGTCGGACGCGTACGCCTACTGGATCCCGGTGAGCATCTTCCTTCTCTCCATACCGGTCCCGGGCGTGCGCATCCAGTCGGCCGCTCGCCAGCGACTGCTCGGCACAGTCCTGGGGCTGGCGGTCCCCATCCCGCTCGTCGTGCTCGGCCTGCCCGGTCTCCTGCGAATTCCCCTTGTGGTGCTGTTGCTGCTCCTGGTCCTGGCGGTGCCGCGGCCGGTGTGGCTCAACGCCGCCATTATGACGGCGCTGCTCGTCCTGCTCCTCGACGCCCCGTCTGGGCGGGTGAGCGTGGGAGCCATGCGCCTCGTCGACGTGGCCATCGCCGTCGTCCTCGTGCTTGCCGGACTGGTGGCGCTGTCCTGGTGGTCGCGACGTCACCCGCCCGGTCCTGCCCGGCACGAGATCACCGAGGGCATCGTCGAGAGTCAGCGGGAGTAGCCAGGCGCCGCACGATGACCCGGCGTGCGAGGACCCGGCGTGCGAGGGCTACTGCGGGAGCACCCGGTCGAGTCGGCCCCGGCGCTCAGGAACCCTTTCCGGAGCCGACGTCGAGGAGCAGCAGGCGGACGTATGCGGTAGTGCCCTCTGCCAGCCTCTCCGCCTCGCGGATGGACCTCTTCATCGGGAGGACGTAGGCCTTCGCGCTCTTGCTCGGGAAGAGCGAGGTCCGCCAGATCGTCGCGCCACAGGTGACCTCGACCCGCACCGAGCCGAACCCGCCTTCGTGACCCGCGGCGGCCTCGGCGATCTCGTCACTGACGTCGTCCGGGACGGTGAGGAAGAACCAGTTGCCGCTGGGCCACTGCCACACCGCCGCACTGATCTCCCAGACGTCCACGGTCGTGACGCTAGCCCGGTCGACCGACACCCGGAAGGGCTCAGCGTCCCGCGCGCCGGTCCAGGCGGCGCTCGACCCAGTTCTCCTCGCGCACGATCAAGGTGCTCGCCCCGAGCTGTCCATGGAAGACGAGCGTCGGGCACCCCTGCGCCGCGGCTCGGGGGACCTTGACCTTGATCGTGCCGATGCCCTTGCTGAGCCGGTCGGTGTCGACGCCCCACCCCGCGGGGACGACGAGCACGACGTTGTCGGCGCCGAGCCCGATCTCGATGTCGATGACAGGAGCGGCGGCCTCAGCGTGCCGGCAGTCGAGCTTGACCTTCGAGAACGCCGCCTGGAGCCGCACGTAGGGCGGGATGGTCCAGTGACCGCTGCGCCTCTCGTCCGACATTCCTGCAGTGAGAGCGAGTCGGTCGTCGGGCCGGTATCCGGGTGGGGTCGACGCAGACGGGGCCTGGGGCTGCTGCGGGGCAGTCGGTGCTTGAGCGGGCAGAGCAGACGGCCAGATCACCGGAGCGGGTTTGCTGCCCTCCGGCGGCAGTCCGGCGAGAGCGACGCCGAGCTCTCCGACCAGACGGGCGTCGCGAACCTTCGCGATACGCCGATCCAGCTCCTGCGGGGCCAACCGCCCGTCCTCGGCTGCACGCCGCAGCTGCGACACCGCAGCGGTGCGATCGGCGTCCTCGAGCGGGCGGGCCGGGTCATCGACGCTCATACCGTCGACGATACCCAGCCCGCCTGTCTCACGGTTTGCAGCGGTCTGTCGCGACGAGATCGCCGCTACGAACGGGTGAGCGCCTCGCAGAGGAACTGGTCGATGACATCGTGGCAGGACCAGGTGAAGTCGGGGTTGAGCGGTGGCTGCAGGGTGGCCTGGTCCACCTGATGTGGTTGCCCCGAGACGGCCGGCGGCGCGCCGAGGGCGAGGGAGGCGAGGGCGCGACTGCCGCCGCGGCGAAGCGGATGATGCGAATGACTGGCTCCTGACGGTGTGTGCGCGGCCGGTGTGGTCCGCTGCGTCCGACGCTGGGGAGCCCCGCCGGGCGCATCGGCAGGGCAGCGGTCCGCCCGCGTCCGCGTTCGCGGGGATACGGTCGAGTGATGAGCGATCAGCAGCCGACGGTCGGGCCGCGCGACGACACCTCGCCGGAGCCGAAGCGAGGGAGCGAGTCGCTGCGCAGCCTCGGCACGGCCTGGATCGTCGTCGGCGTGCTCGGCCTGCTCGCGCTCCTCGCGGCGTACCTCATCACCGGCTGGGCGGAGGTGTGGGTGGCCGTGCCGCTGCTCCTGGTCTTCCTCATGCTCGGCGGCATGTGGCACGTGCAGGGTCGCCGCCGCGCCCGCCACTGAGCCGAGCCCCGGAGCTGAGCCGCGGAGCTGAGCCGCGGAGCCGGAGGCTCGTTGCGCCGCCCTATGCTCCGCTCATGACCGTCACCCACGCGAAGGCGCCGTTGCGGCGCGGCGAGCGCACCGCATACCTCGTGAACGCGGGCCTCGCCTGGTTCGGTGTCGTGCTGACCACCATCCTGTCGGTCCTCGACCAGTACGACCGCAGCCCACCGGAGCCGGGCCTCTACGGCGACACGGCTCCCGGTACGGCGGGTGCGCTGGCGCGGCTCGTCGACACGCTCTCGTACTTCACCATCTGGTCGAACATCGTCGTCGCCATCGCCCTGACGCTCCTGGCGCGCGCGCCCCGGGATGACGGGTACTGGCGCCGGGTGCTGCGGCTGGACTCCGTCGTGATGATCACCATCACCGCCATCGTGTATGCGGTGCTCCTGGCTCCCATCACCGACGTCACCGGGTGGTCGCGGCTGACCAACCCGTGGCAGCACATCCTCGTGCCCGCCGTGACCGTCCTCGTGTGGCTGTGGTTCGGGCCGCGCGGCTGGATCAATGTCCGGGTCGTGCTCGGCGGGCTGCTCATCCCGCTCGCCTGGATCGGGTGGATGCTCGCGCGGGGAGCGGTGATCGAGTCGTATCCCTACGCGTTCGCGAACGTCGAGGAGTTCGGCTATCCCGCGGTGTTCACGACCCTGGCCGGCATCTTGGTGTTCGCTGTCGTCGTCATGGCCGCCTACTGGGCGCTGGACCGGCTGATCAGTCGCGGTGTCCGAGACGGATGACTTCGCTACGGGTCCGTAGCGTAGAGTGGGGCGCATGACTGATGCGCGTCCCGCAGTCGAGCGGGTCTATCCACCGAAAGCTCTCTACGGCGTCATCAACCCGATGCTGACCGCGGCGCTGTCCTCCCGGCGCTGGTCGAAGAGGGTCGGCGAGCGCCTCCTCCTGCTGCACGTCACTGGGCGGAAGACCGGGCGAGAGTTCACCATCCCGGTCGGTCACCGACCCGCACCGGATGGGGGCCGGGTCGTCCTCACCGGCGCACCGTGGCGGGTGAACCTGCGCGGCCGCGAGGAGGTCGAGGTCACCTATCGGGGTGAGCGACGCCCTGCGCGGGCGCAGCTGGTCGAGGATCCGGCGGCTGTCGCTCAGGTGTATCGCGAGCTCATCGAGGAGATCGGTCCCGACAAGGCCGGCCGACAGATGGGGATCCGCATCAACGTCGACCGGGTGCCCACGCTCGAGGAGCTCGAGGAGGCCGTCCGGCGCGACAACCTGGCCGTCATCCATCTGAACCTGGAGGGCTGACGTGCCGGGCCCGGTGGTCGTCACCGGAGCCGGCGGCAATGTCGGAGGGGCGGTCGTCCGATCGCTGCTCTGCGCCGGAGCTTCGGCTCGGCCGGTGGGGACCGACCCCGCCGCGCTACGTCGGCAGTATCCGGAGGTCGAGTGCGCGCCTCTGGACTTCCACGACCCGAGCACCTTCGGGCCCGCCCTGGACGGCGCCGATGGGTTGTTCCTCGTCCGGCCGCCGGCGATCGCGCGGGTCGGTCCCACCCTCAATGCGCTGGTCGACGCGGCGGCCGCTCACGGCGTTCGGCACGTCGTCTTCTCGTCGGTGACGGGTGCGGACACCAACCGGGTGGTGCCTCACCATCGGGTCGAGGCCCACCTGCAGGCGAGTGCTCTGGACTGGACCATCCTCCGGCCCGGCTTCTTCGCGCAGAACCTCGCCGACGCATACCGATCGGATATCGTGCGGGACCGGCGGGTGTACCTGCCTGCCGGGGAGGGGCGGGCCGCATTCATCGACGTGCGGGACATCGGCGATGTGGTGGCACGCGTCTTCGCAGAGCCTGCGGTCCACGCCGGGAAGGCGTACACACTCACCGGTCCACACGCGCTCAGCATGACCGAGGTCGCCGACATCCTCACCGCAGAGCTCGAGGTGCGGGTGACGTACGAGGCGGCCTCGGCGCTCGGGTACCTCCGTCATCTCGGCGCCCAGCGACTGCCGCTGGCGCAACGTCTGGTCCAGACCGTCCTGCACACCGGGCTGCGGTTCGGGCAGGCCGAGACCGTGGACGCGACGCTCGAGCGGCTGCTCGGCCGCCCCCCGCGGACCCTCGAGGAGTATGTCCACGACCACCGCCGGCTCTGGGACCCGGCGGAGGGGGGAGCAGCCGCATGACCGGCTCTCCAGGGTGTGCGGGGACCCCTGCTCGGGTGGACCCGCGGGTGACCCGCACGAGGGCCAAGGTCATCGCGGCCACGCTTGACCTCATCGCGGAGCGCGGCATCCCCGCGACGTCGATCGAGTCCGTCTGCGAGCGGTCCGGGGTCGCGAAGACGACGCTCTACCGGCACTGGCCCGACCAGCACCACCTCGTCCTCGAGGCGATCGCGTCGACCATCCGCCCACCCTCCGACCCGGACACCGGCACCCTGCGCGAGGACCTCGTCGCGCTGCTCACCGGCCTGGCCGTGGCGCTTCAGCGCGGACCTGCCGCCCAGCTCATGCCGGCCCTCGTCGACGCTGCCGAACGCGATCCTGCCTTCGCGGCTCTCCACCAGGCCGAGGCCACCGGCCGGCACGAGGTGATCCTCGCCGTCATCCGACGCGGCATCTCCCGTGGCGAGCTCCCGGCCGGCACGAAGGACACGGACGTCCTCGACCTGCTCGGCGGCCCGATCCTCTATCGCAAGTGGATGAGCGGGGCCGCGATCCGCCGGTCCTTCGTGACCACCGTCGTGGGCGTCGTCCTCGCCGGCCTGTCCGCACCGCAGCCCCGCATCCTGAGGTGACCGGTGCCCGATCAGGCCGCTCGGAGCACGCTCACGTTGTTTCGCGATCCCGAGACCACCCATGTTGTGACCGTGCCTTCAATCGAGCACGCTGCGTCCCTGGCCGCGAGGAGTGAGGCCGACACCTGGTGCGCCGAGGTGAGGTCGGCGTGCCAGATCACTTCGCTTCGATGCTCCAACAGGCGTGGGCACGCGCCTGTCGAACGAGCGACGACACGTAGATATCGTGCTCCTCACGGAGCGCATCGACGGTGATGCATCTCCGGCGTAGAGGCAGTCGAGCTCCCCGACCCGGTTGCTGAGCTTCAACCGACCATGTCGATCCAACCGTGCCTGGACTCGCCTGCCGTGGGGCGTATCGTGGCGCGTCGTGAGCGCCGATCCTGTCGCAGTACTCGACGCGCTTGTCGCCGCGGGCCAGGAGCCCGGAGGGGCTGTGGCGGTCGTCCGTGACGGGGCCGTCGAGATCGACCACTGCGCCGGTACCCGTGACGGGGTCGCGCCGTGGACCTCGCAGACCCTGGTGATGACCTTCTCGGTCGCCAAGCCGTTCGCCGCATGGGCGTTCCTGGACGCCGTGGCCGAGGGCCACCTCGGCCTCGAGCAGCCGGTTACTTCGCTGTGGCCCGAGTACGGACAGTCCGGCAAGGAGGCCACGACCATGCGGCACCTGCTCTCGCACCAAGCCGGACTGCCCGATTTTCCCGAGCACGCGCTGGGAGTCGACTACGACGACCGAGACACCCTCGTCGACCTCCTCGCGCAGGCTGTCCCGATCCATCCGCCCGGAGCAGGGGTCGCCGAGCATGCCCTGACCTACGGTCACCTGCTCGACGAGGTCCTACGCCGAGCCACTGGTGAGGCGCTGGCCGAGCGGTTCGCCCGCATCGCGGCCGCTGCCGGATGGGACCTGCACCTGCGCGTCGAGGATCGGGATCTGCCGCGAGTGGCAAACCCTGGTCGAACCCACCGGACGATGGCGCAACGACTATCTCGAGGACCCACGCTGGGGCCCGGCGCTGGGCCGGCCGTCCGGGCTGCTCGAGCCGGCGGTGCTGAACTCCGAGCGCTTCCGCAAGACACCATTCCCCGCCGTGGCCCTACACGCCAGCGCCCTGGCCCTGGCGCTCTTCTACGACGACGTCATCAGACCCGAAGGCTTCGTCGCCGACCGGCTGGGCCGCGACCTGTGGCGCGCATACATCGAACCCGCGGTGACCGGTCACGATCTGGTGCTCAACCGGCCCGTCACCTGGACCCTCGGCTTCCAGATCAGCCAGGAGAACGGACGGGTCGAGCTCGGGAGGACGTTTCCAGGAAGGTGACGGCGAAACTGTCGTCAGTTGCGGCTGTTCGCCGGAGCTGGGCGTTTAGAAGGCTGCGGCCCTGCTCGCACGATGGGTCGCGCTCTCTTCTGCGCCGGCAACCCAAGCCTTGTCGATGTCACCCGCACGCCTCCCCGGCGTTGACGTTCAACGCGATTGCAGAGTCCCCCCACAGGCAACGCTGACCAGGCGAGGTGCCGCCGGCTGTCGCCTGACGAGACCATCGACCACTGCGCGGGGGCTGGCACGATGGCGGCGTGAGCATCTCGATTGCGCCGCTGCCCGAGCCGTCGCCGCCACCGCCGCCAGGATCTGTGGATGAGTACCTGGTGACCAACGTGCCGATCTGCACACCGCAGGCCACCGCCTCCCAGGTGCGAGCCATGCTGGCGGGTCGACGCTTCGACTCGGCCGCCGACGTGGCCGTCTGCGCAGACGGTGACGGCTCAGCCCGTCGGCTTCTCGGTTTGATCCCGCTGGAGTCGATCGTGGCTGCCGATGCTCACATGCTGGCGGGCGAGCTCATGGACCCCGACCCGCCCATCGTTGGGTCCGGGCTGCACCAGGAGAAGGCGGCATGGAAAGCCACGGCCCACGGTGAGTCCAGCCTCGCGGTCGTCGACAACGACGGGTCCTTTCGCGGGCTGGTGCCCCTGGCCCGCTTCCTGGCGGTGCTGCGCGCCGAGCACGACGAGGACCTCGCCCGGCTCGGCGGGTACCTGACCTCCTCGGCGTCAGCGCGCCACGCCCTCGACGAACCCGTCACCACCCGTCTGTGGCACCGGCTGCCCTGGCTGGTGCTCGGCCTGGCCGGCTCGGCCGGCGCCGCGAGCCTGGTCGAAGGCTTCGCCGAGACCATCGCCTCCGACGTGCGGCTGGCCTTCTTCATCCCCGGGATCGTCTACATGGCCGACGCGGTCGGGACCCAGACCGAGACCCTGGTCATCCGCGGCCTGTCGGTCGGCGTGCCCGTGCGCAGGGTGTTCGCCATGGAGTCCTTCACCGGTCTGCTCCTCGGCCTCCTCCTCGCGGTGCTGACCTTCCCGACCGCATGGCTGGTGCTCGGCTCATTCCAGATCGGGTTGGTGCTCGGCCTGTCCCTGATCGCGGCCTGCAGCGTGGCCACCGTGGTGGCCATGTCACTGCCGTGGTTGATGTCCCGGCTCGGACGCGACCCTGCGTACGGCAGCGGCCCCCTCGCCACCGTGATCCAAGACGTCCTCTCCCTCCTGATGTACTTCCTCATCGCCACGGCCATCCTGGGATGAACCGAGCATCTGCGGCCCAAGCCAGCCTGTCGCACATCAAGCGGGAGCCTGTCGCGCACAACCGCTCGGTCATGAGGCCTCCCTTCCAGCCAGGCCGGTATGGAGGTTGTGCGCAGAGGTGCGCCGTAACGCCGCTTGTCGACCGCTGTCCATTGCCTACTGGAACGGGTTGATGGTGGTCAGACCGGCGGTCTCGGCGAAGTCGCTGACGTTGCGGGTGGCCAACCGGTGGCCGCCCGCGATGCAGATTCCGGCGATCTGTGCGTCGGCCAGGGGCCGTCGGCCGGCATCGAGATCTGTCCCGCCCAGATACCTCCGATTCGGCGAGGGACGGTCTTAGGCACGTCTGACGCCCGAGAACGTGCCCGAAACCATCCGTCCCGGGAAGGAGACTCAGCCCTCGCCACCACGGGCTCACCGGGAGGTCAACCCGCCCATCCTCGCCAGGCCGGGCAGCGAGGACGTGGTGCAGCTGGACGCTGTTGGTCCCGAGCGGAAAGTGGGCGACCGCATACCCGATCGGTTGTAGCGCAGGAGCACTGTCGGTAGGCGCGCATATGGTCGCAGCGAGTAGGAAAGAGGGACTGTTCATGAGACTTGCAGCAGCACAGCAGGACCGGGCCGCCGGCGTCCTCGTCGGCCAGGCCTGCGGGGACGCGCTCGGCGTCCCGTACGAGTTCGGGTCGCCGCCGCGCGACGGCCGGCCGGAGATGATCGGCGGCGGGCTGGGGGACTACGCACCGGGGGAGTGGAGCGACGACACCCAGATGGCGCTCTGCATCGCCGAGGTCGCCGCGACCGGGGCGGACCTCACCTCTGCCGACGCACTCGACGCCGTCGCTAGCCGGTTCGAGGAGTGGTATGCGTCCGGTCCCGCGGACATCGGTGTCCAGACCCGCTCGGTGCTGGGTCTGGCGGGTCGGCTGTCCGGGTCCCCGGCGGAGCGGCTGCGCGAGGCCTCTCGTCAGGTGCACGAGCGGACCGGCCGCAGCGCCGGCAACGGGGCGCTCATGCGCACCAGCCCGGTTGCGCTCGCACACCTTGACGATCCGGACAGGGCTGCGATGGCGGCTCGTGGGATCGCCGAGCTGACGCACTACGACCCGCTCGCCGGGGACTCCTGTGTGCTGTGGACCGACCTCATCCGTCGAGCGGTCATCGACGGACGGCTGCCGGAGATCGACCTGACGCTCCTCCCCGAAGAACGACGAGACTACTGGTCGGGACTCGTTGGCGTAGCTGTGGACTCACCGCCGAAGACGTTCGTCCCGAACGGTGACACGATGCGCGCACTCCAGGCGGCGTATGCGGCGATCCACACAGCGGCGCGGGCCGAATCGAGCGGTTCGCTCGTCGAGGACGGCCTCGTCGAGGCGGTCATGGTCGGGCACGACACCGACACCGTCGCGGCCATCGCCGGCGGCGTGCTCGGCGGCCTTCGTGGGCTCCAGGAGGTTCCGTCGCGCTGGCTCGACGTGATCAACGGGTGGCCGGGCTATCGGGCCGACGACCTCGTCCGCCTCGCCCTGGCGTCCGTCAAGGGCGCCTCGACTGGTGGAAGCCACGTACAGGCCGACCGGGCGCCGAGGGGATAGGCGGCGCAGCGCATACCCCAGCACGCGACGAGGGACGGTCGCGGGCAGTTGTGGCGACTGCAGACCGCGCCGTCCCTCGCCGCCGGTCAGATCAGTAGTAGTCGTCCTCGGGCGTGCTGGCCTTGACGCCGGTGGCGGTGAGACCGAGTAGACCGATGATGTAGACCGCGACGCCGAAGGCGAGCAGGGCGATCTGCCACCCCATGCCGTTCATGCTGGCGGCTTCGGCGAGGCCGGTCACCTGCGCCGAGCCGATGGCGAACACCCACCCGCCCGCGGCCACGGCCGACCAGGTGGCCAGGCGCTGCGTCATCAGGCGCTCATTCCGGTGGAGGATGAGCAGGACGGCGGCGCCGACGAGGGCGAACCAGCCGATCGCCATCGGGACGTACCAGGCTGCGGTGAGGGCGTTCTCAGGTCCGCCGAGTCGCCCGGTCAGGGCGACGAGGGCCGCGAGGACGCCGCCGATCAGCGGCAGGGCCACGAGCATCGTCCCCAGGGCGCTGAGACCCCGGTGCGACCCTTGCGTCGTGGATGAGGGGTGGTGAGCGGTTGTCATGACTGGTCACCTCCATCGGCAGGTCATGACGGAGCGGGTCTCCACTTCCGCCTTACACCCGACGGAGAGCCCCCGACGTGATTATGTGGCGAATGAGACAGGCGGCGCAGCAGGGGACCGGCCCGTGTACGTCTGTGTCAGCGCATGAGCCGGTGACGTCAGTTCGCGGCGTCGAGGAGCGTCTGGCACGCGTCGGCGCACCGACGGCACTCCTCAGCGCACATCCGGCAGTGCTCGTGGTGTCCGGCGTGCTGCTCGCACTCGTCGGCGCACTCGTTGCACACCTTGATGCAGGCCTCCACGATCGCGCGCCAGCTGTCGCCGTTCGGGCCGGGCCGCGACAGGATGTCGGCGGTCGCCCGGCAGATCGCCGCGCACTGGTTGCACAGGTCGATGCACCGCGTCATCGCCGCCGGGTCGTCACCGTGCAGGCAGGCATCCGAACAGGTCGCGCAGGTCGACGCGCACGCGTTCGCGGCATCGATCGCAGCACGGAGCTGGTCGAGGTCGAAGGTGTCTCGCTTCGGGTGGGTCTGGAGGATGTCCATCGATCGACCGTATGCCGTGCGCGCCCTCTCATGGACTCCTACGGCGAGCTCGATGAACGACCGACGGGTGGCTCGGACCTCTGGCCGCTCTGAGTTCTTGCCGGCCGGGCACCGTCGTTCACACGTGGGCACCGTTAATCACCAACTTTCGTGGATGTCTGTCCACACAAGTGTGAATAACTATGTGGAACAGTGACATTCACAATACTTGCTCTTGTGTATCGAACACGCGTTTGGTATTGTCGAGGCATGTCACCGGCACCGGGCACCCTGCAGCAGCACCGCCAGGTGCTCGCCGCCGCCCACGAGGCGCTGTCGGTGTTCAGCCAGGCGCTGTTCCAGGCCGGCGGCACCGACCTGGGTGAGCTGCTGCGTGAGGTCGACGCCCTGGCCTCGGTCGCCGGTGGGGTACGCGCCGAGATCGTCCTGGAAGCCAAACGCCGCGGAGAGATCTCCCAGGCCGGCAAGAACACCCACGAGTGGGTCATCGAGCATGCACCCTCCCAACGTCAGGGCGGCGCCGGACAACTCGCCGGCCTCATCGACAAGGTCCACGCCCGCACCGCCGGCAGGGCAGGCCTGAGCCATGACGTCATCATCGACCCCGACTCCCCGATCGCGCTCATCTGGGAACGCACCCGCACCGGAGAGGCCACCCCCGCCACCGCGCTGAGCGCGCTGAGCGAGATCGACAAGCTCACCAGCCGCCTGCGCCCTCACCTGGTGCCGACCGTGACCACCGCCCTGCTCGACCTCGGCGTCAGCTGCGGCCGCCCCAGCATGGGCGAGATCCGGATGCGGTTCCTGGCCCGCTACGGCGACCCCGACGCCGTCGACGACGCACAGAAACGCCTCACCCCGCACGCCTACCTCTCCGCACCCAGCGTGGCCTCCGGCGACCTCACCACCTACAAGATGGGCCTGACCCCCGAACAGGCCGCCATCCTCGAGGCCGTCCTCGGCCCGCTCGCCGCGCCGCAACCCAACGAAACCACCGGTGAGCGTGACCTGCGCTCACGTGGACAGCGACGCGTGGAGGCGCTCATCGAGATCTGCTCCCGAGCGTCCTGCGCCGATGCTGCCGGCAAGAGCGGGCCGGAAGAGTCCAACGCGTGCGTCTATGTCACCGTCGACCTGGACAGCCTGCGCAAGCACACCGGCGCCGGGGAGGTCCTCGGCTCCGGCGCCACCGCAACCCTGCTCTCCCCCCAGAGCGTCCGCAAGATGTGCTGCGACGCCGCCATCATCCCCACCGTCCTCGGCGCCGACGGTGAACAGCTCGACCTGGGTCGTGTCGAACGCTTCTTCACCCGGCCCCAGCGACGAGCAGTGTGGCGCAGAGACAAGACCTGCACCTACCCCGGCTGCTCCGCCCCCGGCGCCTGGACCAAAGTCCACCACGTCCACCACTGGCTCGACGGCGGCACCTCAGATATCAACAACGCCGCCCTGCTCTGCCAGAGACACCACACCACCGTCCACAACAAAAGACTCTGGGCACAAGTCCGCGACAAGCCAGACGACACCGGCACCTACGTCCACTGGGACCTCACCCCAGGCAGCTACGACCGCGAGCTCAACGGCACCAACACCTCACCCTGGACTGTCGCCTAGCCACACGCCCTGTACCCGCCCGCTTGCGGAGCCCCTGTCCGTCAGCCTTTGGTGACACGCCTCGGTGGAGCCGCACGCCGCATACCGTGTCCGTATGTCCGACTCACCTGCTGCAGCCCGTCCGCCCGAATCCGTGTGGGACTACCCGCGGCCGCCTGCGGTGCGCGAGGTGGAGGAGCGGATCGAGGTGTGGTTCGCCGGGGAGCGGATCGCCGCGTGTGATCGCGCGATCCAGGTGCTCGAGACGAGCCACCCGCCGACGTACTACCTACCCATCGACGCCTTCGCGGAGGGGGTGCTCCAACCGGTCGGTGGGTCGACCTGGTGTGAGTTCAAGGGGCGCGCCGCATACTTCGACATCGTCGTCGGCGACCGGAGGGCAGAGCGAGCCGCTTGGCACTATCCCGAGCGGGTCGCCGGGTACGCGGTGCTCGTCGACCACGTCGCCGTCATGCCGAGTGCCATGGAGCAGTGCACCGTCGACGGCGAGGTCGTCGTGCCGCAGGAGGGCGGGTTCTACGGCGGTTGGATCACCTCGCGGGTGAAGGGGCCGTTCAAGGGCGCCCCGGGGACGCGTGGCTGGTAGTCGGCGAGCGTCGATCTCAGGCGACCGCGTCGGCGCCCTTCTTGCCTGCGGCGGCGTACTCCGCGCGCTCCTTGTCCGCGCGTGGCTTGAAGTAGAACAAGCCGGCTCCCACGGCGATGAGCCAGACCACGAGCATGGCGAAGAAGAGCGGCCAGACCCCGGTGAGGAAGATGATCGGCACCGCCAGGGCGGTGACGAGCCCGCCGCCGAAGAACGGCTCGAAGACGAGCTGCTTGTAACCGAAGGCCTCGAAGGCGGGGCTCTCGGCATCCGGGTCGGTGACACGCATGAGGATCAGGCCGGTGGCGGTGACCCCCATGGACTGGCCGAAGTCGCCGATGCCGCGTTCGAACCAGTAGCGGCCGATGATCCGCGGAGCGAGCCACAGGAAGATCCCGACGTTGAACACGATGCCGGCGACAGCGAGGATGGCGAAGGCGCCGAGGTTCTCACCGATGGCCTGCAGTGACAGGGTGCCGATGGCGGCGACGATGAGGAAGTCGAGCGCCCAGCCCTGGATGCGCAGCATGATCTGGTGGTCGATGAGGTGGGCCGCGCCGACCTTGACGGCGATGACCTGCAGGGCCACGCCGCCCAGGAGAGCCAGGGGGAAGAGCGGGACGTAGGCGAAGATCTCCAGGGGGGTGTCGCCGTTGATGAGGACGCTGGCGTAGGTCTGCTGCTCGATCCAGCGCAGTGCCTCGAGGATGACCCAGCCGATGAGGATCGCCACGGCGACGATGGCCATGTGCAGGGAGAGCGGCTCGACCGAGGCCGGGCGGCTCGTCATGGTGCCGGCGGTGTAGTACTCGTCCTCGGCGAACAAGCCCTTCTGCTCCTCGACGGACGCCTTGACGTCGCCCTTGAGAATCTCGGTCCGGCCGGTGCGCACCCCCCAGTTGATGAGCGCGATGCCGACGATGATGCCGCCGACGATGCCGACCGTCGCCAAACCGACGGCCAGGTCGGCACCTTCGGTGAACCCCAGGTCCTCCATCACCCCGCGCATGCCCGCCGCTGTCCCGTGGCCACCCTCGAAGCCCATCTCGATGAGGGCGCCGGTCATGGGGCTCGCTGAGAGCATCGGGACGAGGATGAGGCCGGCGAGAAGGAGGCCGATCACATACTGACCCGACCCGAGGGCGATACCGAGGGAGAGCTGTGGTCCGACCAGCTTGGCGGCTCGCTTGGGTGTCGGCAGCTCCTGGCCGAGGAACATCGTCGCGAAGATGACGCTGATGAGCAGGCCCGGCAGCACCCGCCACACGTCGACCATCGTCTCGGTGAAGAGCCCGGCCTCACTCCACGGCCCGTTGACACGGCCGAGCACCTGCGGCCCGAGCAGCAGGATGAGCCCTCCACCCATCACCGAGCTCGGCAGGAACAGCCGCTGCACCACGCCGATCTTGACGCGCATGACCTTCCCGAGGAGCAGGAACAGGCCGAGGATGAGAAAGGCGAAACCGATGGTGTTCGGAGTCATGGCACGTCACTTCCCGACAACGTCGCTGATGAGGAGGGTGCTTGTCACCCTGACATAGACCCGTATGCGCGCGGCGGGATAGCGGTCGACCAATCCGAGTCGGAACGCACCTGACCAGCGCCTTTGTCCGTCCTCCGCGGCCCGTCCGTCGGGGCGAGCTCTGGTCCTATGGACGGGCGTCGGTCGTCGAGGAGGGCGTCTGCCGCGCTCGGATCGCGTCGGTGACCTGGCGCAGCGCCCGCGTTGCGATGTCGAGCTCCTCGTCCGTGAGGTCGACGGTGGCTGCGCCCATCATGGCCGCGAAGTCCGCATGGATCCTGGCCATGGCGCGATGCGCCTCCTCGGTGAGCTCGAGACAGAGGCTGCGCCGGTCATCGGGGTGGGGCACTCGGTGCAGCAACCCGGCATCGACCAGGCGGGTGGAGATGCCGGTGATGGCGCCATTGGTCAGTGAGAGATCGTTGGCCAGCTGCCGGGGTGTCAGGCTGCCGGACTCGGCAATGCGGAACAGGCTTCGCAGCTCGCTGGAGGACAGGCCGTGGTCGGAGGCGATGCGGCGGCGGTCCTCTTCGAGGGCGCGCAACACGTGGATGACGGCGTCGGGAAGGCCGGTGAGCTGATGCTTTCGCTGCTGGCTCTCGGTCATGCTCCTCCCTTCGCTGCGGGGACTCCGGAATGTCCCATGGCCGATTCGCTGACCCAGCGATCCTACGGCAAGCAAGCGATGTCCTTAACTTTGTATATGTTTTACTACTTGAGGCAGTACCGAGGTCCGGCCACGCAACCCGCTCGCCGGCTCGTGAACCAATGGAGGAACGCGTGATTCCCGACGTCTTGTCCCAAGGCCAGTTCGACACCGTCTACAACTTCTTGTCACTCGTGATCGCCTCACAGTTGTTCACGGCCCTGTTCCTGCTCATCTCGCTGCCGCGCATCCTGCCTCGCTACAGACAGGCGATCACTGTCGCGATCGTCGTCTGCGGCATTGCGGCCTATCACTACTTCCGCATCTTCGACTCGTTCAAGGAGGCGTTCGTCACGGACGCCGTCGGTGGCCAGGGCGACTACGTGCAGGCCGCAGGTGCATCGTTCAACGAGGGTTACCGCTACGTGGACTGGCTGCTGACGGTGCCTCTGCTCCTCGTCGAGCTCATCGCGGTCCTCGCCCTCGCACGCGTCGTGCAGGCGCGGCTGCTCTACCGTCTTGTCCCGGCCGCGGTCCTCATGATCGGCCTTGGCTACCCCGGCGAGATCAGCGATGACAACACCGTGCGAGTGATCTTCTTCATCCTCTCGATGATCCCGTTCGTCTACATCCTGTACGTGCTCTTCGTCCAGCTCACCAAGGCGCTCGATCGCCAACCACAGGGCGTGCGCAGTGCGCTGAGCAGCCTGCGCGTGCTGCTGGTCGTCAGCTGGGTGGTCTATCCGGTCGCCTACCTGCTGCCCATGCTCAACATCTCGGGAGCGGACGCGTGGGTCGGCAAGCAGATCGGATACTCGGTGGCGGACATCGCCGCCAAGTGTGTCTACGCACTCATCATCTACCGGGTCGCCAGGATCAAGTCGTTCGCCGACGACCCGGACTTTGCCGCCGTCGAGTCCACTCACGATGACGCCTTCGAGAACGCTCACACCCGGTAGTCCGTTCCGAGGCCACGCGCGATCTGCGCTGACGGTGACCGTCCCTTCGGTCACCGTCAGCGCAGTTCCGCTCCGGGGCGGCTCTCAGGCGAGGTAGGCGAGGCCGTGCACGATGCCGGACGCCACATACAGAGGACTGACGCCGAACTCGTCGCTCGCAGGTGCCGGACCGGGTGCAGGCGGTCATCCGCGCGCACCGGGTCGGCCTGGCGCGAGGATGGCTGGGCCCTAACATCGGCAGGGTGACCCCGACGGAGACGGAGCTGATCGCGGCGGAGACTGCTGTCTGGGAGGCTCTGCGCGCGGGAGACAAGGAGACCGACCGGGCCTTGCTGGCTCCGGAGTTTGTCGGGGTCTACCCCACGGGATTCATCACGCGGGACGACCACGTCGCCGAGCTGGATGGCGGACCGATCGTGAACGCCTACGAGATCCTCGAGACCCGGTACCTGCCGGTGGGGACAGACTCGGCGCTCCTCGCGTACCGGGTGTTCTTCCGGCCGACCGAGGAGGCCGAGCCGGTGGCCTGGATGGTGAGCTCGATCTGGCGGCGAAAGGCCGAAGGCTCGCTCGTCAACACCTTCAGCCAGGACACGCCGGCGGCCGAGAGCTGACCGGCGCCGTGGAGCACGCCGGCGTGCACCCGGCCCCGGCTCGACCGTCGGAGGACTGACGCTGGTCGTCAGCACCGGGCAGCGGCCATGTCCCGAGGTCTAGCCAGTGCACCCCCAGCGCCACTAGCCTCGACCCATCGGGGCCGGTGCCCCAGCCCGGGACATCCCTCGCGATCGGGAGCGGCCCCATGCCTCCGACCCTGCGCCGTCGTATCGTCACCGCCCGTCTGCTGCGCACCGCGGACCTGCTCGACCTGCACCTCACCGCGGTCGGCGGGGAGCTGCACCGCAGCAGCCGGGGCCCCGTCCTGAGAGTGGGCCGAGACGGCGGGCACCTCGTGGTCGAGCTGTCCTTCCAGCACCTGGGGGAGCAGGCGTACTTCCTCGAGCCTGAGAACCCCACTGCCGAGAGCCCCGAAAAGCAAGGGGACAAGCACCCGCCCTCCGGCATCGCTCGGCACCGCGCGTCCCGCCCCTCCCGGCTGGTCTACGAGCTGCCGGAGGGGACCGAACTGGGGTGGACCGGGCCGGGACTGCTCAAGGCGCTGCCACGGCTGCGGCTGAGGGTGGTGCCGCTGGCCACGCCCGGGCCGGACGCCTACGCCGAGGACGAGTCACCGGAAACGGGCCCCGCCGACTTCGTGTTGCCGCCGTGGGTGCTCGAGTCCGTCGACCTGGGATTGATCACGGGGCCGCGCACGATCGCTCGGGCCGTCTCCGGGGTCTCCCGCGCGCGGCTGGTGCGCGGGATGAGCAGGGGGTTGTCAGGGCGCGTCGCCGACAGTCTCGTTGTCGCCGGTGCCGGCGCCGCAGGCGGGTTGCGGCCCGGTGCCGGCGGGTCGGTCCCACCCGGCGGCTGGGGCAGCGTGCGCCCCCGACGAGAGCGCCCACGCGCGCCCCGTGCCGACGAGACGGCGCTCGAGGTGCCCTACCGGCTGGTCGTCTCCCCGTCGGCCGAGCACGGCGCGTTCCTGTTCGACCCCAAGCCGGTCGGGCCCGAGGGGGACCTGAGCCGCGTGCAGCTGTGGCATGCCCGGTTCACCACCCGGGTCGAGGACGAGGAGCAGCAGTTCGTCGGCCACGACGACGCCGGCGTGCAGCGGGTCGTCCGGGCCGTGTGGGCCCGTGACATGGAGCCTGCGGACCGCAACGACGACACGGACGTCACCGAGATGTCCACAGGGCCGGGCGACCGGCGGGCCATCGTCCGCCACAGCGCCGCCACCCACGAGGGGATCACCCCGGTGCCGCTGCGGGTGCGCCGGCTGGACCTGTCGGCGATCGGCGCCTCGGTGGACTGGCGCGGCGCCTGGGACACCGACCTGTACCAGGGCTCGTGGGACCTGGGCGCCACGCTGTCCGTGTCCTCATACCGCCACGTCACCGCCGCGGGCCGCGACACGTACGTGCGCATCGCCTACCCGGGATTCCTCTACCCGTTCGGCCATCGTGCCGAGCTGGTGGAGATCACGGAGCGCAGGATCCACGAGGGGACGCGCACGGCCTACCTGCGCAAGCGCCACTTCATCGTGCTGCGCGAGCGCACCCGCGCCTGGGTCGAACGGGACACCCCGCTGGTCCAGGTCACCCTCGAGCCGGCGGTGACGCCCGACCTGGACCGCGTCGACAAGCTCCACGCCACGGTCCCCACCCGCGCCGGCGTGGCGTTTCGCTGGGACCTGCTCGGCGTCGACCGGGCCGGGGAGCCGGTCACCCTGACGACCCCGCTGCTGTTCGTCCCGAACGATGCGATCTCCGACATGCGGACACCACCTCAGAACATGACTCCCGTGAAGATCGCCGAGGCCATCGCCAATGCTTACGCCGTCCATGGCACGGAAAGTGTGGCCGCGCACGGACAGCCGGTGTCGTTCGCCGCCCCGCTCGACCACGGCGACACGCGGCTTGAGACCACCACCCTGGTGTGGGGAGGGCATCTGGACGCCGAGAACTACACCTCCCGGCCCTACCTCGTCAGCGCCACCGCGGTGGTGACGTCGCTCCGTCACCTCGCCGGCCAGGCGCCCGCCGTGAGCGTGGAGTATGCCGCTGCCTACCTCGCCGCCGACCCCGCCGGCGACGGGGCGCAGGGGTTCGGGCCGGCCAACCCAGGCGGGTTGTTCCTCCGGCTCATGGGCGACCCGGTCTCGGTGGACTTCTCCACCGGCACCGACCGGGCAGGTGGGTTCGTCTCTCCGAACCTTGCGGTGCGGGCGCTGTCGCGCCCCCTCGGTGCGGTCGGCGACGACGGCGCTGCCGGCTCCGGTCTGGCGGCCGGCCGGTTCGACCCGGCCGTCTTCCTCGACGGGGCGCTGCCGAAGCTCTTCGGCCTGTTCAGCCTCGTGGACCTCATCACCGCCGTGGCCGGCCCGAAGGGGATGGAGTCGGCGCCCGCCTTCGTCACCGACGCGCTCGACACCGTCAGCGCGATCCACGCCGAGGCCCAGCGGCTGCACGCCGCCGTGGAGGGCGCCCGCGACCGGCTCGACGCCGACATCGCCGCAGCGGCCCACCAGGGCGCCGACCAGGCGATCACCGAGGCGCGAGACCAGCTCGACGCGGCCGCCGGACCGGTGCTGCCCCTGCTGCAGGCGGTGGTGGAGGCGATCCAGGGACTGCTGACCGGCGTCGGCACGGTCACCGAGGCCAAGGACGCCGTGGGGGCGCTGGTCGGTCAGCTGAGCGGGCTGCGAGACGCGCTGCAGCACCCGCGGATGCCCGTCGCCGCCCGCTCCGCGCTCTCCAGGCCGCGCGACGCGCTCGACGCGCTGCTCGCGGTCCAGGACGTGCTCGATGCGGTCGAGCAGTTCGCCCATGGGGTGCTGCGCCCGGCCGACGGGGTCACCGCCCGCTATGAGTGGCGCCCGCCGATCG
This sequence comes from Dermatophilaceae bacterium, assembly GCA_046260445.1. Lineage (GTDB taxonomy): Bacteria > Actinomycetota > Actinomycetes > Actinomycetales > Dermatophilaceae > F2B08. The sequence goes on from JBHEPF010000065.1 coordinate 45,959, forward strand.
GCGAGTGGCCCGCCGGGGCGGCCAACCCGGTGTTCACGGTCAACGAGGGGGGAGGATTCGCGCTCGCGGTCGAGGTCCGGGCCTCCGCCCAGGGCGCCCCCAGCAGCGACGTCAGCGCCGAGCTGCGCAACTTCTCGCTCAGCCTGCTGCCGCAGGAGCCGCTGCTGGCCATGACGTTCTCGCGCATCGGGTTCCGCGCCGGGTCGAGCGGCAAGCCCGAGGTCGACGTCGTCTTCGACGGCATGGAGTTCCTCGGCGCACTGGGCTTCATCGAGACGCTGCGGCGGATGATCCCCTTCGACGGGTTCGCCGACCCCCCCTACGTCGACGTCGCCCCCGACGGGGTCACCGCCGGGTTCGACCTGGAGCTGCCCAACGTCGCGGTCGGGGTCTTCAGCCTGGAGAACATCGCGCTGGGTGCCGACGCCCGGGTGCCGTTCCTCGGCGACGCCGTCACCGTCGGCTTCGCGTTCTGTTCCAAGGACTCACCGTTCCGGCTCACCGTCATGTGCATCGGCGGCGGTGGCTGGGTGGCGGTGCGACTGTCGCCGATGGGGCTGGTCGAGCTGGAGATGGGACTGGAGGCCGCCGCCTCGCTGTCCATCGACCTCGGCGTCGCGTCCGGGTCGGTCTCGATCAGCGTCGGGGTCTACCTGCGGTTGGAGGGCGACACCGGGTCGCTCACCGGCTACTTCCGGATCCGGGGCCAGGTCGATGTGATCGGCCTCATCTCTGCCTCGATCACCCTGGAGCTGTCCCTGACCTACGAGTTCGCCACCGGCAAGATGGTCGGCCGGGCCTCGGTCGTCGTCGAGATCGAGATCCTGTTCTTCTCCGCCTCGGTCGAGGTCAGCTGCGAGCGGCGCCTGGCCGGCTCCAAGGGTGACCCCGTCCTGAGGGACGTCATGCCACCTGACGTCTCCGGCCACAACGACGACTGGTCCACCTACTGCGCGGCCTTCGCGCCGGGAGCCTGACATGAGCACTACTCGAGTCCTCGCCACCGCCCTTCCGTACGCTCTGGCCCGCAACGCCACGTTCCATGCCTCGGTCTTCTTCACCCACCGACTGTCGCCCGGCTCTCCGGGCGCCACCCTCGGCGACTTCCCCGCCGCCGAGTCCTGGGTGAAGACGCTGCTCGCCGGCGAGCTCGTGCTCGTCACCGACACCGCGCCCGGCGGCATACCCGTCAGGTTCGTCTCCACGCCCGCCCAGAACCACTGGGCGGCGGTCTTCCCCCCGGACACCCCGGTGGCCGCGTTCACCTCGCCCCAGGTGACCGGGAAGCCATGGCAGAGCTTCCCGGCGAGCCGGATGGACGACTACGCCCTCGACCTGCACCTCGGGTCGGCCCTGGCCTCGCCGTTCACCCCGCCGCCCGTCCTCGGCAACCCCGTCGCCGAGGCGGTGCTGCACCTGCTCCCGCAACTCGAACTGAACTCGGCCGTGGGCGAGCTCCTCGGCCTGCCCGCTCACCGCGCCGAGCACGAGAAGCAACTGCTCCAGCGCCGGGAGGACGAGGCGCTGACCAGCCTGGGTCAGCGCAGCAAGGGCCATGAGGGCTACCACTCCGAGCCGTTGGAGTGGACCTCGGCCGTGGAGATCCTGCTGCGTGACACGGAGGGCGACCAGCGGCTCACCGACTTCCTGGACGACCAGGTCGAGGACGGAGGGGAGACGGGAAGCCCGGTGCTGGACGCGATGCGAGACGTGCACGCGGCGCGCCGGTTCTACCAGCGGGAGCACCCGGAGTACGAGCGCCGGCCCATCGAGGGCGCCACCACGCCGCGGCCCGAGGTGCCGCAGCAGGACTTCCACCAGCGGGCCGCCCAGCTGGGCAGCACCCCGGTCCTGCTGCGCACCCTCGGCCTGGTCGTCGACGTCGCCGTCGACTCCCCCCGGCACCGCGAGCTGCTGGCCGAGGCCACCTGGGTGAGCGCACGGTTCACCCCGGCCGAGGGCACGGACCTGGTCCGGCTGGCGCCACCTCGCACCCGATGCGAGTCCGACGGCACGCACTGGCGCGCCGTCGCCTCCGGCGCCTGGTCCGGCGGCGCGGTGCCGCTGGGCGACCCGCGGACCTACACCGTGCTCGACCTGGACCCCGACGCCTCCGCGCTCAAGCTCGAACAGCACGTGCGCGACCTGCCGCGGATGCTGGCCAGCGAGCTCAACGGCGACCCAGCGAGCGCCGCCCCCGCGTCGCTGCGCTCCACCGGCTTCGCCATCGCCCGCACCGACCGCCCCGAGGCACTGCTGGCGCAGGTGCAGCGGGCGGAGTCGTTCGAGGCGCGTGACGACGACGGCACCATCACGGGACTGGACCTGGCCTACGACGACGTGGTCCGCGGCATCCGCCTGGAGGTGTGGGAGGACGTCAGTCGCGCCTGGCACTCGGTACACCAACACCGCGTCGACGTCACCGCCGGCGGCACCCCCGTGCTCGCCGACGCCCCCGACACCGGCTTCCTCCAGCTCACCGGACTCACCCGCGCGCCGGGGGAGGACACGCCGTACCACCTCCACGAGGTGTTCGTCGGCTGGGACGGGTGGAGCCTGTCCGCGCCGCGGCCCGGCAAGGTCATCGTGCACGGGGACGGGGAGGACGCCGGCCGCGAGCTCGTGCTCGACGAGCCACCGGACGACCCGGCCGGCCACGTTCACGTCCGCACGCGCGTCGAGCCGGGCACGCTGCCGTGGCTGCGCTACGGCCGCCGCTACTCGTTCCGGGTCCGCGGCGTCGACCTGGCCGGCAACTCGGTGCCGCGGCCGCACGCCACGAGGGGGCCCGAGGCTACGGTGATCGCCGCCGCCCGTGAGCAGCTGGACCTGCTCAGCCGCACGTATGCCGAGCGTGACGCGAGTGGCCTGCTCGCCTCGGTGCGGGCGCAGCTGCTGGAGCGTCTGCCTGATGAGGACATCGGGGACTTCACGCGCGACCTGCTCGACGCTCTCGCCGGCGCGGGGGAGGACCTCGGCACGGCGCAGGACCGGATCGCGGGCGAGGCCCGGCTCGAGGCGGCGCCCGTGCGCCTCCCAGAGGGGGCGTTCACCGGTGTGGCGGACGTCGACGCGATGCTCCGGGGCCGGGTCGCCGAGGATGCGGAGCGCGACGCCTCGGGCGGGGCCGGGGCGCCGTCCGTGCGTCACGGTGTCACGCTGGCCCTGGGGCGCCTGGCCCGCAGCCACGAGGCGTGGCGGGCGCGGCCCCAGCTGGAGCTCGACCCGGAGGTGTTCGCCGGTCTCGACGACACCCGTGACCCGCTCAAGGTGCGTCCCGGTGGTCCGCGGCTGCCCGACGGCGTCCGGCCCGTCCCGCTGCCACCGCCGCATGTGCCGGTCGTCACCACCCCGCGGCCGTTCCTGCGCTGGCACCCGGTGCCGCCCCCCACCCTGGTCGCAAGACGCCCGCTGGGCACGGGTGAGTCGCTGCAGCGGCTGGTGGTGCGCGACGGGACCGCCGCCGAGCGGCACCTGGTCCCGCCGAAGTCCACGCAGCTGGAGGCCGAGCAGCACGGCTGCTTCGACGAGGCGATCGGCTCGGATGACGAGTCCGTGCACGACCGGTTCCTCGCGGTGGCGCTCAAGGAGAGGGGAACCCTCCTCGACCGATGGATCCAGGACCTCGACGACCCCAAGGGGCAGGTCGAACAGCCCGGGATCGCGCTGCACAGCCGACCCGGGGCCGACCCCGACGCAGCCGTGACGCTGGAGAGGATCACCGCCCAGCGGGACACCCCGCTGGGCGAGGGGCAGTACGTCGTCCATGACACAGACCAGCTGGTCCTGCCCTACCTGCCCGACCCACTGGCGGTCGGGGTGTCGCTGGTGTTCTACGACGCCGGCGCCCCTCATCTCATGCCCGAGCCTCGCGTCCTACAGACCGTCGTGCTGCCGTACGACGGGGACTGGCCGGCCGCGGAGCCGCTGCGGCTGGTGGTCGAGCCGGGAGAAGAGCTCGGCGCCCGCCGGGACGGCAATGTGGTGCGCGTGAGCCTGCCCGCCGGCGAGCAGGTGCGACTGGCGGTCTCGTCCTGCCTGGACGAGGAGGAACTGCGGGTGCTGGGGCTGTGGCGCTCCCACCTGGCCTCGGTGACGGGGTCCGGGCTGGGCACGGGGTCAGGCACTGGATCCGTCACGAGCGCCGATCCCGCGGTCGAGGCGGCCCGGGCGCTGCTGGCCCGCGCGGCGGCCAATGGATGGTTCTGGTGGCTCACCCCGTCGCACGACATGCGTCTGGTGCACGCGGTCCCCGCCCCGGTGCGGCCGCCGGAGCTGGCGGCGTTGGCGGTTTTCGCCCGCCCGCCCGGACTGGCCGTCGTGGGGCTCAGCGGCGTCGTGGACGTGCACGGCCCGAGCACCGAGCGGCTGGTGGTCGAGGCGAGCTGGAGCGAGTGGGTCGACGACCTCGCCGACGAGGGGCCGCGGCAGGTGCAGCGCCAGGACGTAGTGGTGTCCGCCGCAGTGCAGCCGCGGGAGCGATACGGGCTGCTGCATCTGGTCGACGGCGTCCTCGGTGGCCAGGACGGTACCGCACCGGTCGTGTCGCACCGCGCGATCCAGGCCTTCCCGAACACCCACCACCGTCGGGTCACCTACACCCCGCGCGGGCTGACGCGCTACGCCGAGTTCTTCGAGCCCGCCGAGCTGCCGGCGCCCGACGATCCGGCCCTCGCAGGGTCGCCGCGCGAGCTCACCGTGGTCAGCTCGGCCCGGCCGGCGGCGCCGGAGGTGCGTGAGGTCATCCCGCTGCTGCTGTGGGAGGAGCAGACCGAGCCGGACCAGCCGTTCGCGCTGCGCCGCACCCGGCGGTCCGGGGCGCGGATCTGGCTGGAGCGCCCGTGGTTCTCCTCCGGCGACGGCGAGCTGCTCGGGGTGATCGTCGACCCCACCGGCACGGCACCCCCGACGGTGGCGTCCCGTTGGGGCAAGGACCCGGTGCAGGTGACCGCAGTACCCGCCGCCACCACGCTGCCTCCCTTGGTGACCCCCGCGGAGCTGCTGCTCACGGCGATCGCCGGCGAGGTGGTGGACCTGCGGCCCGGGCGGCCGGTCACACCCGCCGCCCTGCTGCGGCTGGTGGACCTGGACGGCTCCGAGGGGGCCGGTCCGAGCGTCCGTGTCTTCGGCTACCGCCCGGAGTACCACCCCGGCCGGGGCCAGTGGTTCGTCGACGTGGCCCTGGACCCGGGGGCCTCGCTGTGGCCCTTCGTGCGGCTGGCGGTGGCGCGCTACCAGCCGGACT
>JBHEPF010000092.1:0-10603 GCA_046260445.1 Dermatophilaceae bacterium
GTTTCCCCGGCGGATCGGGTGACGCCGCGGCGGATGTGGATGATGCCGTTCTTGAGGTCGAGGTCGCGTCGGCGTAGTTCGGTGATCTCGCCGAACCGAAGGGCGCACCAGGAGGAGAGCAGGACCATGGGCCGGTACTTGGGCGGCATGTGTGCGGCGATGGTGGTCAGCTCCTCGAGGGTTGCTGGCTCGATCTTGACGCGGCGCTTGACGTTGCCGGCGCCGCGGATCTGGCAGGGGTTGACCGGGATCTTCTCCTCGGCGACGGCGCTGCCGAGGATGGTGCGCAGCAGGGCGTAGGCGTGGGCGCGTAGCGTGGGTGTCTTGCGGTCCAGGTCGGCGTGCCACTCGTGGACGGCGGCACGGGTGATGGCCTTGAGGGGGACGGCGGTGAAGGTGGGCAGGATGAGGTTGTCGAGGAGCTTGCCGTAGTGCTCGCGGGTGCGGGGCTTGAGGTCACGGCGGGCCAGCCACCGCTGCGCGTACTCACCGAAGAGCAGCTCGCGGCCAACGACATGTCGCAGGGCGGGGGAGACCCACTTACCCGAGGCGATGAGCTCATGTTCCTTCACGAGCCATGTCTCGGCGGCGAGCTTGACGGGGAAGGTCTCGGGGCCGTTGTAGCGGATCGTGTCGGGACCGACGTAGCTGGCGTGGTACCGCCCGCTCGGTAGTCTGCGGACGTGCCCGAAGCCGCGGTGTCCGCTCTTGCCTGCCATGGTCCTGCCCGCCCTCTCAGTATCGCGATCGCGTGCGATCCCGTGCGATCCACGTGCGATCCAAGAGTACACTTGAGTGCACTTCGGTATAGGTCTGTCCAGCGCTACTGGACCACATATGTGCACTTCAGAGACCTAATGGCAGGTCAGTCCCAGTTTCGCCCGAGCCCCTGAAAACTGGTTCACGCACAGTATCGCTTAAGCCTTCTGAGTCTGAGAGGGTGACGTGGAGCATTCGCGGCTCCCAGCGGAAGCCAGGATGCTTGGGATCCGGGGGCGCACGACAGTTTCCCTCAGGCGAACGGAGGTCAACGAAAGGCGCGCAGTTATGCCCCAGTTGTGCCTAGACCTTGAGAATGACCAAGGGCCCTGAACGCCTTTCCCCTGATCAGAGCCCCTTTTTCGACTGGTCGTGGTGGCAGGATTCGGACCGGTTACGAGGCGCGGTGCGCGCCGTTCTAGGTTCGGTCCGATGGTCTCGCCTGCATGTGTTCCCTGTAGCGCTGCGACATGCGCTGGGCTATCTCGCGGTCGCGCTCCGCTGCGGCGTGTCGGTAGCGCATCGCCGCTGCGGGGGTGGTGTGGCCGAGGCGGTGCATTAGCTCCGCCAGCGTTGCACCCGACTGAGCCGCGAGAACAGCGCCGGTGTGGCGGAGGTCGTGAAAGCGAAGGTCAGGTCGTCCGGCGGCCTGGCGGGCTGGGTAGTACCAGCGACCGATAGCGGACGTCCTCAGGTGCTCACCACGTGCCGAGGGGAACATCAGCCCCTGAGCTCCATTCTGGGTATGCCGAAGGAGGTGTTCGTGAACCATCGGTACGAGGTGTTCTGGAATAGTGACGTCTCGCTTGCCCGCCTTGGTCTTGGGGTCCTTGACTACGGTGCGACCCGGGACGAAACCGACGCCTCGCCGCACTCTCAGTACCCAGTGGGTGGTGTCCACGTCGCTTCGGCGTAACTCGGATAGTTCACCCTTGCGCAGTGCGCACCACGCTGCGAGGAGCACCATGAGCCGGTACTGCTCCGGTGTCGCGTCGGCAAGGGCCTCGAGTTCGTCAAGGGATGCTGGCTGAGTCTCGCCTGTTCGTTTGACGTTGCCGGCGCCGCGGATGTGCACCGGGTTGCGATCAATCAGTTCGTCGTCCAGTGCCGTGTTGAGGATGTTGCGAAGAAGGTCGTAAGCGTGTTTTCGAGCGTGTGGCTTGCCAGGGCTGACGCTTCGGTACCAGGCGGCGACGAGCGCGCGATCAATCTCCGAGAGCGGGACTTGGGCGAACGTGGGAAGAAGATGATGCTTGAGCAGCTGGGCGTAGTTGTTTCGTGTGCTCGCTGCGAGGTCCCGATGTGCGAGCCAGTCCTCTGAGTACGGTCCGAAGGTACAGCGCCGTAGCCGGGCCCGGCGGTCGTACTCCTGCTCTAGCCGCACCTTCGGTGCCCGCCAGCTCGCAGGGTCTTCGCTCATGTGCCGTTCGGCAGCGAGCCAAGCCTCGGCGTCGATCTTGGCTGTGAACGTCTTCGGGGCTGTGTGCGACTGGAAGTCAGGACCCGTGTAGCGGGCTTGGTAGCGACCCGAGCTGAGCCGGCGGATCGATCCGAAGGACCTCTTTCCCGGCATCCCGGACCCCCTCATTTCGTGCCAGATACGTGCCAGATGTATGCCGATCGTGCCAGATACGTGCCAGATGAAAGGGTACTAGTGCCGCCTATGTCACCGTAACTCGCAGTTCAGAGGCGATTTGGGGCAGGACCCCGCCCTGCTGGGAGATTATTCGAATCCTTCACCTGCCACCCGTGCTGAAGGGCCCCGCACCGACACCGGTGCGGGGCCCTTCGCGATGCCGGTCCCACGATGAGCTCAGTCGGTCCCGATCCGGTCCAGGACCGCCTCGACGACGGCGTCGGGTGCCTCGTCCGGGATCCAGTGCGAGACCCCCTCGAGCACGACGAAGCGGTAGTCCGCCTCGACGAAGTCACCGCACAGCTCGGCACCGCTGCGCCGCAGCGCGGCGTCGTCTGTGCTCCACACATACGTCGTCGGGACCCGGGTGGGCGGTGCGTCGGCACCGGACTCCATCGCGCGGTACCAGCCCAGGGCGGCTGTGAGAGCTCCGGGCTCGCGCATCCGCATGACGTAGTGCTCGACCTCCTCGGCCGGCAGACCGGTGAGCATCCGCCGCAGGCCGGCCCAGTCGTCGCCCGCGAGCCACTCCTCCGCCACGCCGGGCTGCCAGAACAGGCTGATGTACTCCGACGCCGTGCGCTGCTCCTCGTCCTGCTTGTATGCGGTGGCGAAGGCCCGCGGGTGCGGCACCGAGAGCGCGGTGTAGGAGAGCACGCGCTCCGGCGCCCGGTCGCAGACGTTCCAGCCGACCTGAGCACCCCAGTCGTGGCCGAGCAGGTGGAACCGCTCGGCGCCCATCCCGTCGGCGACGGAGAGGGCGTCGTCGACCAGACGACCCATCCGGTAGTGCTCGACCCCCTCGGGTCGCGCTTGCGGGCTGTAGCCGCGCTGGTCCGGAGCGATGACCCGGACGCCCTTCGCGGCGAGCCCGTCACCGACCGCACGCCACGAGCGGGCCGACTGCGGGAACCCGTGCAGGGCGAGCACCGGATGCGCTGCGTCCGCGTCGCCGGTCGTCCAGACGTCGAGGGGCATCGGCCCGTCCGGGCCGGGGACGTCGACAGAGGCCGGGTTCCACTCAGGTGACTCGTGCATACAGCGTGAGTCTAGGGAGGCGACCTCGAACCGGTGGCAGGATGGCGGGCATGCCCGACGAAGTCCGTGCCGACGATGCTGTCGCCGATGCGCTGGCCGACTACCCGCACCGCGCGCCCTTCCCGACCCGGTGGAACGACAACGACATCTACGGCCACGTCAACAACACCGTCCACTACATGGCGATGGACACCGTCATCAACGCGTGGATGATCGAGCACGCCCGCCTGGTCATCGGGCCGGACGGTGACGCCCCCGTGGGGTTGTGTGTCGAGTCGGGCTGCCGCTACCTCGCCTCGGCGGAGTACCCCGACACGATCGAGGTCGGACTGCGGGTCGCCCGGCTCGGCACCTCGAGCGTGACGTGGGAGCTCGCCATGACTCGAGGCGACGGGACGCTCATCGCCGACGGCCGTTTCGTCCACGTCTTCGTCGACAGGCAGGCACGCACCCCGACACCGATCCCCGCGCATACCAGGTCGGCGATGGAGACACTCGTGGCAGGGTGGGCACATGGATCCCCGTGAGGCCTTCGCCTCGGCCGCCGACCTCGAGCGCGCACTCGCCGGGACCGGGTACCTCTCGAGCCCCGAGCTGGCGACGGTCGCCTGGCTGAGCCTGCGACTGGCGCGACCGCTCCTCATGGAGGGCGAGCCGGGGACCGGCAAAACGGCGCTCGCCGAGGCGCTGGCCCAGGCGCTCGACCTTCCTCTCGTACGGCTGCAGTGCTACGAGGGCATCGACGCCACCCAAGCGCTGTACGACTGGGACTTCCCGCGTCAGATCCTGCCCCTGCGCGCCGTCGAGGCGACCGCCGGCGCCGCCGGTGGGGCAGCCCAGGACCTCTCCGAGGTCGAGGGTCAGCTCTTCGACGAGCGGTTCCTCCTCTCCCGGCCCATCCTGCGGGCGCTGCGCGAGGCGCCGGTCGTCCTCCTCATCGACGAGATCGACCGGGCCGACGACGAGTTCGAGGCCTTCCTCCTCGAGGTCCTCTCGACCTGGCAGGTGACCATCCCCGAGCTCGGGACGGTCACCGCGCCGACGCCTCCCGTCGTCGTCCTCACCTCCAACCGCACCCGTGAGCTGCACGACGCGCTCAAGCGCCGCTGCCTGTACCACTGGCTCGAGCATCCCGGGCTGCAGCGCGAGCTCGAGATCCTCGCCTCCCGTGCGCCCGAGGTGCCGGCCGCGCTCGCCGAGCAGGTGGTGCGGGCGACGCACGCGATCCGGGACGACGAGCACCTCCTCAAGCCCCCCGGCATCGCCGAGACCCTCGACTGGGCGCGCGCCCTCAACGAGCTCGGCGCTCGCGAGCTCGACATCGAGACGGCGGCGGCGACGCTCGGCGTCGCGGTGAAGTACCGCGAGGACGCCGAGCGGGTGCGGCACGCCCTCGACCGCATCCTCACTCGATAGCCGCTCGCCGCAGACAGGCTCAGGCCGACGACGACGATGACGACGACCGCCCCGCATCCACCCGAGGAGATCCTTCTCGGCTTCACCCGAGCTCTCCGCGCCGCGGGCCTGCCGGTGACCGCGGACCGGGAGCAGACCTACCTGCGGGCCGTGGCCACGGTCGGTCTCGACGACCAGGCCGCGACGTACTGGGCCGGTCGCGCGACACTCTGTGCCTCGCCGACCGACCTCCTCCGCTACGACCACGTCTACACCGCCTGGTTCAGCGGTCTGCGGTCGGGCCTGAAGGCACCCCGACCGCTACCGGTCGTGCTGTCGTCGGACCTGGCGACCGATGACGCCGACGGCGGGGCCGGCGACGACGGCGACTCGGAGGCGATCCGGGCCATGGCGAGCGACGCCGAGATCCTCCGGCACCGTGACATCGCCGAGATGTCGGCAACCGAACGAGGCCGACTGGCAGCGATGTTCACAACCCTGCCGGCGGCCCGGCCGATGCGACGCGCTCATCGCCACCGTCCCACCCGCACAGGAGGGGTCGATGCCCGGCGGACCCTGCGTGCCGAGCTCAAGAACCTCGGCGAGCCCTCCCGGATCCACTGGCGCCGCCGCACCACCCGACCGCGGCGGATCGTGCTCCTCCTCGACGTCTCCGGCTCGATGAGCGCGTATGCCGACGCCCTCCTCCGCCTGGCCCATCACGTCGCCCGCGGTGAGAGCCCGACCGAGGTGTTCACCCTCGGCACTCGGGTCACCCACGTCACCCGTGCGCTGCGCCACCCCGACGCAGACCGGGCCATCATCGCGGCGGGAGACCTGATCCCCGACTGGTCGGGCGGCACCCGGCTGGCCGACGGCCTGCGCGCCTTCCTCACCCGGTGGGGCCGCCGGGGGATGGCCCGGGGCGCCGTCGTCGTCATCGCCAGCGACGGCTGGGAACGAGGCGACCCCGCAGATCTCGGTCACCAGCTGCAGCAGCTGCGGCGGCTCTCGCACGGCATCATCTGGGTCAACCCCCACCGCGGCCGCGTGGGCTACGAGCCCGTGCAGAGCGGGATCGTCGCGGCGCTGCCGCACTGCGACGCGTTCGTCGCGGGCCACTCGCTCGCGGCTTTTGCAGAGGTCATCCGGCACATCAACGAACAGCGCATCACCAGCAAGGAGGTCGGCCGTGCGTGAGGTCCTGGCCCGGTTACTGCCCTGGTGGGGGGAGGGGCGCCCCGTGGCGATGGGCACGGTCGTCGCCACGTGGCGTTCGGCTCCTCGTCCCGCCGGCGCCGCCATGCTCGTCAGCGGGGACGGCGAGGCGGTCGGCTCGGTGTCCGGCGGCTGTGTCGAGGGCGCGGTGTTCGAGCTGGGGCAGCAGGTGCTCGCCTCCGGGACCCCGGTCCTCCAGCGCTACGGCGTGAGCGACGAGGACGCCTTCACGGTCGGTCTCACCTGTGGCGGCATCCTCGACGTCTTCGTCGAGTCGGTCTCGCGGGAGACCTTCCCCGAGCTGGCAGAGGTCGCGGCCGACATCGAGGCGGGGCGGCCCGTCGCCGTCGCCACGGTCATCGAGCACCCCGATCCGGCGGTCGTGGGCCAGCACGTCGTGATCCGCCCACAAGCCTCAGGCCCTGCGGAGGACGGCAGCGGGAGCCGGCCACTGCATACCCCCGCCCTCTCGGCCCGCGCGGACGAGGCGATCACCGACGACGCCACCGGGCTGCTCGCGGCCGGCCGCAACGCCACGCTCACCTACGGCCCGGACGGTGAGCGACGCGGCGAAGGGATGCGCGTCTTCGTCGCCAGCTATGCCCCCAAACCGCGGATGCTCGTCTTCGGGGCGATCGACTTCGCGGCGGCCGTGGCCCGGATCGGCTCGTTCCTCGGCTACCACGTGACGGTATGCGACGCTCGCCCGGTCTTCGCCACCGCCAGCCGCTTCCCGGAGGCCGACGAGGTCGTCGTGACCTGGCCACACCGCTACCTCCAGGGCGAGGTGGACGCCGGTCGCGTCGACTCGCGCACAGTGATGTGCGTCCTCACCCATGACCCGAAGTTCGACGTCCCCGTCCTCGAGATCGCGCTCCGGCTGCCCGAGGTGGCCTATGTCGGGGCGATGGGCTCCCGGCGCACCCACGAGGACCGGATGCAACGGCTCCTCGACGCCGGGCTGACGGAAGCCGAGCTGGGGCGCCTGTCGAGCCCGATCGGCCTCGATCTCGGCGCCCGCACCCCGGAGGAGACGGCGGTGAGCATCGCGGCGGAGATCATCGCGGCGCACTGGGGCGGCCGCGGGGAGCGACTGTCAGGGATCGACGGACCCATCCACGGTGGTCACGAGGACCGCGAGGACCGCGAGGATCACGACCCGCCACCGCCTTCTGCCGCGACGGACGGTTTCTCGGTGGCTATGCCGACCGATAGCCACCACTGAACCGTCCGTCGCGGTGAGGGACACCGGACCGAGAGGATCGACCGTGCGGGCCGGTTCGGGCGAGTGGCTCATCGACTTCGCCTACCCCGAGCCAGAACCGGCGCCGGTGACGTCCATCGCGTGGCGCCTCGGACACGCCATCGTCGGCGTCCTCGGCATGCGGTCGCACCGCCACTTCGGCGGGCCCGGGGCGGATTCCATGACGTGGGCCTACGCCGGCACGGCAGAGGAGGCGCTGCAGCAGCCGGACAACACCTATGCCGGATGGACGAAGGCGTTCGGTCGCTCACCGAGGAGACGCTCGCGCATCCCGTGGGACCTGCGGAGCATGACTTCGCCGAGTTCCCGATACGCGACCTCGTCCTGCACATCAACCGCGAGGTGATCCGGCGTCGGCCGCGGCCGCGGCGGACGGTTCCGCGGTGGTCATCCCGGCCGATAGCCACCGCAGAACCGTCCCTCGCGACGTCAGGGGGGTTGCTGACTTGCCTGTCAGGAAAGGCGGGGAGGGCGCTCGACCCGCGTGGCGCATACCCAATCCTGACCGAACCCTTGCCAGTGACGTGGATCACGACAAGGATCGGGAGGGACCGAACACTGCAGCGCCGCAGGAGGGCCCATGACCAGTATCTCCGTCAGAGTCGATGGAGTTCAGTACTCCGATGATGTCGAGCCGAGGACCCTGCTGGTCCACTATCTGCGCGAGACGCTCGGCAAGGTGGGCACCGTCGTCGGATGCGACACGAGCAACTGTGGGGCGTGCACGGTCCACCTCGACGGCCGCAGCGTCAAGAGCTGCAACGTCCTGGCGGTCCAGGCCGACGGCCACGAGGTGACGACGATCGAGGGGATCGCTCGTGACGGGCAGCTGCACCCGATGCAGCAGGCGTTCCACGACAACCACGCCCTGCAGTGCGGATACTGCACGCCCGGGATGATCATGCAGGCCATCGACCTCGTCGGCGAGAACCCCAACGCGTCCGAGGCGGAGATCCGTGAGGGCATGGAGGGCAACCTCTGCCGGTGCACGGGCTACCACAACATCGTCAAGGCCGTGCAACAGGGCGCCGGCGCCGCGTCGGGAGGCCAGTCATGACCGTCAGCCCCGAAGCGGTCGCCGACGTCATCGACGAGCACATCGACGTCGACACCAGCGACGCCGACAGCGGACGCGAGATCGGCCGCGCGCGCACCCGCAAGGAGGACCAGCGCCTCATCACCGGTCGGACCAAGTGGACCGACAACATCCAGCTGCCCGGGATGCTGCACCTGGCCATGGTGCGCAGCCCGTTCGCCCACGCCACCATCGGCGCGATCGAGACGAGCGAGGCGGCTGCGGCCCCCGGGGTCATCGCCGTGTTCACCGGCAAGGACGTGGCCGACACCCAGGGCGTCAACATCAACGCGTGGCCCCTCACGCCCGACCAGGTCACCCCCACGCACCTGCCGGTCGCCATCGACCGCGTCGCCTGCGCAGGTGAGATCGTCGCCGTCGTCGCCGCCCGGTCCGCCGCCGCGGCACGCGACGCCGCCGAGCTCGTCGACGTCGAGTGGGGGGAGCTCCCCGCGGTGCTCGACCTCAAGGAGGCGGCCGCCGACACGGTGCTCGCGCACCCCGACCTCGGCACGAACAAGTCGGCCTTCTGGAAGCTCGACTCGGCCGAGCAGGGTAGCGGCGGTGACGTTGACGAAGCGATCGCCAAGGCCCGCGAGGACGGCATCGTCATCGAGCGCGAGTACCGCCAGCAGCGGCTCGTGCCCTCCTTCATCGAGCCACGATCCACGGTCGTGGACCCCACCGGCGAGCAGATGATCGTGTGGTCGGCGACGCAGGTCCCGCACATCCTGCGCTTCGCCATCGCGGCCACGACGGGCATCCCGGAGTCGAAGGTGCGGGTCATCGCGCCCGACGTCGGCGGCGGCTTCGGCGGCAAGCTGCAGACGACGCCCGAGGAGTTCGCGACGATCGCGGTCGCGCGCAGGCTCGGCAAGCCCTGCAAGTTCACCGAGACCCGGTCCGAGACGATGATCTCGTGCCACCACGGCCGTGACCAGTGGCAGAAGCTCACCCTCTCGGCCGAGAAGGACGGCACCGTCACCGGCCTCAAGGTCGAGCTCCTCGCCGACCTCGGCGCCTACGTCGCCCTCGTCGGCGGCGGTGTCCCGGTCCTCGGGGCCTGGATGTACAACTCGATCTACAAGTTCCCCGCCTACCAGTTCAACTGCCAGACGGTGCTCACGAACAAGACGTGGGTCGACGCCTACCGCGGGGCCGGCCGGCCCGAGGCGACGTTCGCGATCGAGCGGATCATGGACGAGCTCGCGGCCGAGGTGGGGATGGACCCCATCGCGATCCGCGAGAAGAACTGGATCACGCACGAGGAGTTCCCCTTCACCACGGTGGCAGGGATGACCTACGACTCGGGGAACTACGAGGCGGCCACCGAGAAGGCACTCGACCTCTTCGGCTACCAGGAGCTGCGCGAGGAGCAGCGCCGGCGACGCGAGTCCGGTGACCCCGTCCAGCTCGGCATCGGCGTCTCGACGTTCACCGAGATGTGTGGCCTCGCACCCTCACGTGTCCTCGGCTCGCTCAGCTACGGCGCCGGCGGTTGGGAGAGTGCGAGCATCCGGATGCTCGCCACGGGCACCGTCGAGGTCGTCTCGGGCGCCACCCCGCACGGCCAGGGTCACGAGACGGCATGGAGCCAGATCGTCGCCGACCGCCTGGGCATCCCGTTCGAGAACATCGAGGTCCTGCACGGCGACACGCAGATCGCGCCGAAGGGCATGGACACCTACGGCTCGCGCTCGCTCGTCGTCGGTGGCGAGGCCATCGTGCGAGCCGCCGACAAGGTCATCGAGAAGGCGCGCCCGATCGCGGCCCACCTCCTCGAGGCGAGTGTGGACGACCTGGAGTTCGCCGACGGGCGGTTCACGGTGAGGGGCACCGACCAGGGGATGGCGCTCGGCGAGATCGCGCTGGCGACGTTCGCGGCGCACAACCTCCCCGACGGGGTCGAGCCGAGCCTCGACGCCGACGCGACCTACGACCCGGTGGACTTCTCCTTCCCGCACGGCACCCACCTGTGCGCCATGGAGGTCGACACCGAGACCGGCGCCTCGAAGATGCGCAAGTACGTCTGTGTCGACGACATCGGCAACATCGTCAACCCGCTCATCGTCGAGGGACAGATCCACGGCGGTCTCGTGCAGGGCATCGCGCAGGCCCTCTGGGAGGAGGCGGTCTACGACGACCAGGGCACCCTCGTCTCGGGCTCCTTCGTCGACTACACCCTGCCGACATCGGCCGACACGATCAGCTTCATCTC
>JBHEPF010000132.1:0-22682 GCA_046260445.1 Dermatophilaceae bacterium
CCCGCCCCATCGCGGAGCTTGAGGAGGTTGTCGTCGATCTGGGTTGCGCCCGCCGTCAGCGTGACACCGGTGGTGGCGCCGGACTCGTAGCTGGCCGCACCGCCCTTGAAGGACGGGCTCTCCAAGGGGCTCACCGGAAGGGCGGAGATGGCCGCAGGGGGAATGACCCCGTCCGAGATCCTCGCCTGGTACCCGAAGCTGGCCTCGGGCTTCCCGATCGGGCCGAAGAGGGTCATCGTGAACGACATCCGGGTGCCCCCGCGACCGTCGCCGGCCATGTTCGCCTCGTCAGACGTCACGTCGGTGAACGACGGCGGAAGGACGGTGCTCAGCGAGCCGACCATGGGGATCACGACGTCCTCGGTGGCGGTCACCATCGTGCCGGTGCCGTCGTTGAAGGTGATCTCCTGGGGCTGGCCCGTGACGTTGCGGACGACGTAGCGGACCTCGAGAGTTCCGGTCTCGCCGACGACGTCGCCCGGCTTCACCTCCTTGCCATCGAGCAGGTAGGTCACCGTCACCTCGAGGGGGAGCTCCTTCGTGAAGTCGCTGACCGCGCGGAGGCGAAGGTCACCGTCGACCTCATACGTCCCGACCATGGCCCCGTCCTTGACCTCGAACCCGCCGAACCGGTCCAGGTTCCGCAGACCCGCCGTGGAGACGGGGTTGACCAGGTCGACCGTGCCCTTGCCGTTCATGGCGATCTGGTCATAGATTCGCGCGACGTCGAGCTTGCCCGTGGGGTCCAGGTAGGCCTGAACGGTCTCGGTGTTGGACACCATGACGTCATCGGTCACCAGACCCGCCGCCGCCGCGGGCGTGGCCGCCAAGACGACGGCTGCAGCACCCGCGAGGAGCGTGGCACCCGCACTGGCTGCCCTCTTGGTCTTCGTCACTTCTTGTCTCCTGCCATCAGGTCGTCGAGGCTGCTGAGTTCGTCGTCGTTCGAGGTCTCGGGGGGTGAGTCCGATCGGCTGTGGCGCGCACGGTCACCCTCGCCGTCGGTAGTGCCCGCGCGATCGGCCAGCCAGTCGTGGACCACCGACGTGGCCAGGTAACCCAGCGCCACGGCGAGCAGCACAGTCGTCGCGGCCTCCGGTGACTCGCTGATGAACTGGGACGGAGCGCTCGTGTAGATCGCCTCGTAGGCGCCGACGATCGCTGCCACTCCGAGCAGGGCGCTCCACAGCGGAAGGCGGTCCATGCTCAGGCCGCAGGCCAACGCACAGAGCGCGATGACGAGGAACACGGCGACCGCGCGTCCGTTGGACGAGTCCGGCAGGACCGCCGCGCGCAGCGCATACCCGATCCAGGCGATGACGAAGCCGACGAGGAACCCGGTGATGCGTCCCCAGGAGTAGCGATGGGGCACCAGCCCGAGGGCGCCCCCGATGGCGCCGCCCAAGAGGGCGACGTGCTGCAGGTCGAATCCGAGCACTCCCCCCAGAGCGGTGACCACGGCCGCAATCGCAGCCAGGACAAGCCCGGCGATCAGGCTTCGTCTCATAGAACACCTCACAATGAAAGTACCCGTCGGCGGTGACGGGTACGTTGTTACCGAACAGTACCGGGTTCTTGCGGACATCGTGACGACGTCCGCGAAGTCTCACCTGAAGTCAGTCTCCACCCAGGCTTCGTTCGGGATGATCGCCCAGAACGTGACCTTGGCGACACTACGCCTGTCGGACGGGCCGCTCAGCCGCCTAGTGTGCGGCCGCATGCCACGTCTCACCGAGACCGACGTTGACGTCGAGCGGGACGGTCATCTCGACAGCTGAGCCCATCTCTCGGCGCACGAGCGCCTCGACGTCACGCTGCTCTCCTGCCGCGACCTCGAGCACGAGTTCGTCGTGCACTTGCAGCAGCATGCGGGATCGAGCACCGGATAACTCGAGGGCCCGGCTCACCCCGATCATGGCGACCTTGATGATGTCGGCCGCCGAGCCCTGGATGGGGGCGTTGAGTGCCATCCGCTCGGCCATCTCACGGCGCTGCCGGTTGTCGCTCGTCAGGTCGGGGAGGTAGCGCCGGCGGCCGAGCATCGTCTCGGTATACCCCGTCTGGCGCGCTTCCGCCACGACGTCGCGCAGGTAGTCCCGCACCCCGCCGAACCGTTCGAAGTACTCGTCCATGAGGCCGCGTGCCTCCTCGGTCGAGATGGTGAGCTGGCGACTGAGGCCGAACGCCGACAGTCCGTAGGCCAGGCCGTAGGACATCGCCTTGATCTTGGCTCGCATCTCCGGAGTCACCTCGGCCGGCTCGACGCCGAACACCCGGCTGCCGACGAACCGGTGCAGGTCCTCCCCCGAGGCGAAGGCGGTGATGAGCCCCTCGTCACCGGACAGATGCGCCATGATCCGCATCTCGATCTGGCTGTAGTCGGCCGACATGAGGACCTCGTAGCCGCCACCGACGACGAACACCTCGCGGATCCGGCGACCCTCCTCGGTGCGGATGGGGACGTTCTGCAGGTTCGGATCGGTGGAGGACAGCCGACCAGTGGCGGCGATCGTCTGCAGGTAGGTCGTGTGGATGCGCTCGTCCGGCGCGATCGACTTCAGCAGCCCCTCGACGGTGACCCGCAGCCTAGAGGTGTCACGGTGCCGGAGCAGCGCCTCGAGAAAGGGGTGCTCGGTCTTGCCGTATAGGTCGGCGAGTGCGTCCGCGTCGGTCGTGTAGCCGGTCTTGGTGCGCTTCGTCTTCGGCATCTGAAGCGTCTCGAAGAGCACGACCTGGAGCTGCTTCGGGGAGCCGAGGTTGATCTCCTGCCCTTCGATCGCCGCGTAGGCGTCGTCCTGTGCGGCGATCATCTTCGCGTCGAAGTCCGCCTCCAGCGACTCCAGGCGGGCGCGGTCGACCGCGATGCCGACGTCCTCCATCTCGACGAGCGTGTCGATGAGAGGGAGCTCGATCTCCGTGAGGAGCCGCTGGGCACCGATCTCCTCGAGCCGAGTCGCGAGCGCCACCGAGAGCTCGAGCACCGCCCGCGCCCGCACCATCGCGTCCTCGGCTGCGGCGTCCGCAGCGGCGTCCTCCTCCGTGTCGAAGGTGAGCATCCCCTGGCCGCCGGTGTCTGAGGGCTCACTCGCCAGCTCACGACCCAGATGCCGGACCGAGAGGTCGGCGAGGTCATAGGAGCGCTGGTCGGGGCGGACGAGATAGGCACCCAACGCGGTGTCGCTGACGACCCCGCGCAGCCGCCACCCGCGCGCGCCCAGAGCGTGGATCGGGACCTTGGCGTCGTGCAGCACCTTCGGCCGCTCCGGATCCTCGATCCACCCGCCGAGAGCCGACTCCCCCTCCTCGTCGAGGGTGAGCAGGTCGACGAATGCTGCTGGCCCGCTCTCCGTGGCGATCGCCAGAGCGGTGGCATCGCCCTCGCCCCGCACCCAGTGCCCGATGACATGAACGCCGACCGGGTCGGCTCCGCAGTGATGTGCGATCCACCCGGCGACGTCTTCGGGCAGCAGCACGGAGGCGTCGAGGTCGAAGCCTCCCTCGATCTCCTCGGCCCCGGAGTCGAACGTCGCGAAGAGCCGGTCGCGCAGGACGCGGAACTCGAGGCTGTCGAAGACGCGGTGTACCTCTTCGCGCTGCCACGTGTGTCGCTCGAGGTCGGCGATGCCCACGTCCAGTGGGACATCCATGACGAGCTGGTTGAGCCGGCGGTTGCGCAGCACGTCGTCGAGGTGTGCGCGCAGGCTCTCCCCGGCTTTGCCCTTGATCTCGTCGACGTGGGCGACGATGCCGGCGAGGTCGCCGTACTGGGTGATCCACTTCGCCGCGGTCTTCGGACCGACTCCTGGCACGCCGGGCAGGTTGTCACTCGACTCCCCCACGAGCGCGGCGAGATCGCTGTAGCGGTTGGGCGGCACGAGGTACTTCTCCTCCACCGCCGCGGGGTCCATGCGCCACACCTCGGAGACCCCGCGCACTGGATAGACCATGGTCACGTGCTCCGAGACGAGCTGGAAGGCGTCCCGGTCGCCGGTGCACAGCACCACCTCGAGCCCGTCGGCGACTGCCTGGTGGGTGAGGGTCGCGAGGATGTCGTCGGCTTCGTATCCCGGCGCCTCGACGTACCTGATCGAGAGCGCGTCGAGAACCTCGTGCAGCAGGGGTATCTGTCCCTGGAACTCACTCGGGGTCGCCGAGCGACCTGCCTTGTACTCGGTGTACTCCTCCAGCCGGAAGGTCTGCCGGGACACGTCGAAGGCCACGGCGACGTGCGTCGGGTCCTCGTCACGCAGCACGTTGATGAGCATGGACGTGAAGCCGTAGACGGCGTTGGTGTGCTGGCCGGTCGAGGTCGAGAAGTTCTCGGCCGGGAGCGCGTAGAACGCCCGGTAGGCGAGAGAGTGTCCGTCGAGGAGGAGGAGGCGTCTCACGCATGGCAGCCTAGGCGACAACACCGACACTCCCCACCCGGAAGGACCCCCATGCCGTCTGACCTGCCCACCACCTCCGACGACACCGGCTGCGAAGACAACGCCTCCGATGACACCGTTGCCGCGATGACCGCCGGCTCGCGAGGCACGCTCGTCGAGAGGATGGGCATCCAGTTCCTCGAGGCGACCCGTGAGCGCGTCGTCGGCCGGATGCCCGTGGCCGGGAACACCCAGCCCTATGGGCTGCTCCACGGCGGCGCCTCCGCGGTCCTCGCCGAGACCCTCGGGTCGGTCTGTGCCGCCCTGCACGCGGGGCCGGACCGCATCGCCGTGGGGATCGAGATCAACGCCACCCACCACAAGGCGGTGCGTGACGGGTGGGTGACCGGCGTCGCCACTCCCCTGGCCGCCGGACGGTCGGCCGCGAGCCTCGAGATCGTCATCTCCACCGAGTCCGGCGATCGGGTATGCACCAGTCGCCTCACCTGCCTGCTCCGGGACAAGGTGCCCGGCCGGGCAGCCACGCCCAGCTGACGCGTCCTGAGCGGTCAGACTCGGCCGGGTGCCGAGCCGATGTCATCCGGCCTCAGCTGGCTCAGCGGATACTGAGCGGCCGGGACCACGACGGGGACCTCTCGGCGGCCGTCCTGGCCACGCGCGCGCATCGACCGGCGCAGGTGGAGCAGTCGTTCGCGTGAGGTCGTCGTATCGGAGGGTGCCACCCTGCGCCGGACGGCGCTGACGCTGGCGACCCGGCGGGTCACCGCGGGACCGAAACCCAGCCGGGCGAAGAACCGGTTGGCATCTCGGGCGGCAGACGGGACCGCACTCGCGATCCGGTCGAAGCCGAGCCGCTCTGCCAAACCGGTCGCGGTGTGGAGCAGGGATCGGGCCACGCCGTGTCGACGGGCGGCCTTGGTGACGAAGATCTGCTCGACGACGAGCTCGTCGCCCTCACCGAAGCGCATGGCCGACTCGGTCGCGACGAGGAACCCAGCGGGAGCCCCATCGAGGAACGCGAGAAACCCGTGGACGTCCGGGCGCTGCAGCGCCACCTCCACTGATCCCTGACTCGCTTTGCGGGACGCAACCTCCGGGCTCACCCCACCCTCGATGCTGGCCGAGAGCCAGAGTCGCGTGAGGATCTCCCGTTCTTGGGGAGTCGTCACAGGCTGGATGAGGATCGGGTGGCGGGCCATGCGAGTCTCTCCTGTCCTGACGGCGGTGGTGCTCTCATCGAGGCAACCTCCCCGCCAGGCGCCTACCACCGGGTAGCCTACGACGCCCCAACCTCGGATGGGTACTCCGGTCCGCTCCACATTTGGCCCCTGGACCACTGACCTGGCCAGGTCGCGCATACCCTAAGGCCTCGTGACACTCGACTTCCCCGGCCTCGGAACGGTCATCAACGTCATCACCGTCATCATCGGCGCGTTGGCGGGCATGGCGATCGGGCACCGGTTCCCTGAGCGCACCAAGGGCGTCGTGACCGACATCCTCGGCCTCGTCACCATCACTATGGCCGGGCTCTCCGCGGCCGCCGTGACCGACGTCACGTTCCGCGCAGCCACCGGGTCCGGGGCTCCGATTCTCATCGTTCTCGGTTCTCTCCTCGTCGGGGGCGTCGTCGGCTCGCTGCTGAGGATCGAGAGCCGGCTCGGCAACATGGCCGCGGTCGTCCACGCACGCTTCGGCGGTGCCGAGGCTGCCAAGGGGTCTGTCGACCCGGACAGTGGCCAAGACGCCGACGAGGCCGAGGAGGAGCCGAACTCGCCGGCGGCGCTGACGCCGCGCGAGCGCTTCATCGAGGGATGGCTGGGCGCCACGTTGCTCTTCTGCGTCGGCCCGCTCACCATCCTCGGGTCGATCAACGACGGTCTCGGCCGAGGCATCGACCAGCTGGCCCTCAAGTCCGTCCTCGACGGCTTCGCGGCGATGGCCTTCGCGTCGACCTTCGGGATCGGGGTCCTCTTCTCGGCCGTCTCCGTCGCGGTCGTCCAGGGGTCGCTGACGGTGCTGGGGATGGCTCTCGGGGAGTTCCTGCCGGAGGCACACATCGCGGCGCTCACGGCCACGGGCGGAGTCATGCTCGCCGGGATCGGGTTGCGGCTTCTGCGGATCCGCGACATCCCGGTCGGCGACATGCTGCCGGCGCTCATCGTCGCCCCGCTGCTCACGACGCTCGTCATCGCGCTGCGCTGAGGCGGTGCAGCCCTTCGCGGTCGCTGACCGAGGACCACCGTTCGCAGCGATGGATCAGCGCTGCTGCGCTGTCAGAGCTGCGCGCTCGGAGCGCAGCCGGTCTAGTCCTTGCCCATCCCGGAGATGACCGCGTCCGCGACCTCACGCATCCCCATCCGGCGGTCCATCGCCGTCTTCTGGATCCACCGGAATGCGTCACCCTCGGAGATCTTCAGCTTGCTCATGAGGATGCCCTTGGCGCGGTCGACCGCCTTGCGGGTCGCGAGCCGGTCCCCCAGATCGGAGATCTCGGCCTCGAGCGCCTCGACCTCGGCCCAGCGGGAGCGCGCGATGTCGATCGCCGGGATGACGTCCTTGGGCGTGAAGGGCTTGACGATGTAGGCCATGACGCCCGCGTCCCGGGCCCGCTCGACGAGCTCCTTCTGGCTGAACGCCGTGAGCATGATGACCGGACAGATCCGCTCCTTGCCGAGCACCTCCGCCGCGGTGATCCCGTCCATGACCGGCATCTTGACGTCCATGATCACGAGGTCAGGGCGCAGCTGGGTCGCCATCTCGACGGCCTTCTCGCCGTTGTTGGCCTGACCGACGACCTCGTGGCCGGCCTCGGCGAGCATCTCGGCGAGGTCGAGGCGGATGATCGCCTCGTCCTCGGCGACGAGGATGCGCAGCGAGCCCTCTGCACCTCCGGCGCCGGCTGAGCTTGCGTCGGCCGGCTCGGCCGTCGACTCCGGTGCGTCCTCGAGTGGTGCCTGCACCTCGTCGGTCATCGTCTGCCTCTCATTTGGGGTCCGCCACGGTGAGCGGTGGTGCCGAGAGCGGGACTTGAACCCGCACGCCCGTGAAGGCAGAGCATTTTGAGTGCTCCGTGTCTGCCATTCCACCATCTCGGCGTGGCACCGGGGGCGCCTGTCCAACTATATCCACCGACGACTCGGTGGCCTGGCGCGTACCGCCGGGGTGCCTCCCGCATCCGCGTGGGCCGGCTAGGAGGTGTAGGCGGGGACGACAGCATTGGCCGCGTCACCGGCGCGGTGCACGCGCAGGGCGTTGGTCGACCCGGGGATTCCGGGAGGCGAGCCGGCCACGATGACCACGCGTTCGCCCTCCCCGAGTCGTCCGTTGGCCAGGAGGATGCGGTCGACGATCTTGGCGTAGTCGTCGGTGTGCCGCGGCGTCTCGGTGAGGAAGGTCTCCACACCCCACGTCAGCGCGAGCTGAGATCGCGTCGCCTGCAGCGGGGTGAAGGCGAGGATCGGGATGGAGTGGCGCACCTGGGCCATCCGCCGTGCGGACTCTCCCGTCTGCGTGAACGGGCATAGGTACCTGACCCCGATGAGGCCACCGATCTCGGCGCCCGCTGCCGCGATGGCGCCTCCGATCGAGACGGGCGGCGTCCGCAGCGCCGCGACGCGGTCCAGGCCCTCCTGCTCGGTGTGAGAGATGATCTGCGACATCGTGCGCACCGCCTCGATCGGGAAGGCGCCGACCGAGGTCTCTCCCGAGAGCATGAGGGCGTCAGCGCCGTCGAGCACGGCGTTCGCAGTGTCGGAGGCCTCGGCCCGGGTGGGCCGGGAGTTGGTGATCATCGACTCGAGGACCTGGGTAGCGACGATGACCGGCTTGCCCTGCCGTCGGCAGCGCTCGACGGCGAGCTTCTGCACGAGCGGGACCTGCTCGAGAGGCAGCTCGACTCCGAGGTCGCCACGGGCCACCATGAGGCCGTCGAAGGCCTCGATGATCTCGTCGAGGTTCTCCACGGCCTGGGGCTTCTCGATCTTCGCGATGACCGGGACCGTGACCCCCACCTCGTCCATGATGGCCCGCACGTCGTCCATGTCACTCGCCGAGCGAACGAAGGACAGCGCGACGAAGTCCACCCGCAGCCCGAGTGCGAACCGCAGGTCGTCCTTGTCCTTCTCCGACAGGGCGGGGACACTCACCGCGACACCGGGCAGGTTGATGCCCTTGTTGTTCGAGAGCACCCCACCCTCCATCACGGTGCACATGACGTCGGTGTCGGTGACCTCACCCGCCCGAAGGGCGATCTTGCCGTCGTCGATGAGCAACAGGTCTCCGGGACGCACGTCGCCCGGCAGTCCGTCATAGGTGGTCCCCACCTCGTCCTTGGAACCGGGGACGTCCCTGGTCGTGATGGTGAACCGGCTCCCGGCCGACAGTGTGACGGGCCCGTCCACGAAGCGGCCGGTGCGGATCTTCGGACCCTGGAGATCGGCGAGGATGCCCACCGCCCGACCGGAGGCATCGCTCGCCTTGCGCACCTTGAGGTAGTTCGCCGCGTGGTCGTCGTGACTCCCGTGGGAGAGGTTGAGCCGGGCAACGTCCATCCCCGCCTCGACGAGGGCCCGGACTGTGCCCTCGCTCGAGGTCGCAGGCCCGAGAGTGCAGACGATCTTCGCGCGGCGCATGAGCACAAGCCTAAGGTTGGGGACGTGGCCCACGTCACAGCGTGTCACGTGGCGAGAAAACGTTACCGCACGCGCAGGGATGACGAAAGCGGTCCGGTTGTGTGACCTGCTCAGGCCGTCAGGGGTCGGTCCGTCGGGTTGATCGGGCGCGGCAGCGCAGAGCGGCCGTCGGAGAGGTATGCGTCGACACCGTTCGCGGCGGCCCGCCCCTCGGCGATGGCCCAGACGATGAGCGACTGGCCGCGGCCCGCGTCACCGGCGACGAAGACACCCGGAACGCTCGACATGTAGGTGTCGTCGCGGCGGATGTTGCCGCGCTCGTCGAGGTCGACGCCGAGCTGCTCGACGACCCCCTCGCGTTCCGGGCCGACGAAGCCCATGGCGAGCAGGACGAGCTGGGCCGGGATCTCGCGCTCCGAGCCCTCGACAGGGACGAACCGTCCCTCCTCGAACCGCACCTCGTCCAGCCGGAGCCCGCGGACATGGCCGTCCTCGTCGCCGAGAACCTGGGTGGTGCTCACCGCATACATCCGGTCGCCACCCTCCTCATGCGCGGAGGCGACGCGGAAGGTCATCGGGTAGGTGGGCCATGGCTGGGTCGCGGCGCGGTCCTCCCCCGGCCTCGGCATGATCTCGAGACTGGTGACCGAGCGGGCACCCTGTCGGTGCGAGGTGCCGATGCAGTCGGCGCCGGTGTCGCCGCCGCCGATGACGACGACGTCCTTGCCGGTCGCGACGATCTGGTCCTCGACGGTCTCGCCGAGCGCCGCCCGGTTGGCCTGCGGAAGGAAGTCCATCGCCTGGACGACACCGAAGAGCTCCCGTCCCGGAACGGGCAGGTCACGGGGCACGGTCGAGCCCGTGGTGAGGACGACCGCGTTGTAGCGCTTGCGGAGCTGGTCACCGGTGATGTCGGCGCCGACGTCGATGCCGTTGCGGAACCGGGTCCCCTCGGCCTCCATCTGGTTGAGGCGCCGGTCCAGGACGGCCTTCTCCATCTTGAACTCGGGAATGCCGTACCGCAGCAGGCCGCCTGGCTTGTCCGCTCGTTCGTAGACGGCGACGGTATGCCCGGCCCGGGTCAGCTGCTGGGCGACGGCCAGTCCCGCCGGGCCCGATCCGACGACCGCGACGGTCTTGCCGGAGAGGCGCTCGGGTGGCTGCGGCTTGACCGCACCGAACCCGAAGGCCTGCTCGATCGTCTGCACCTCGATCTGCTTGATCGTCACCGGAGGCTGGTTGATGCCGAGCACACAGGCGGTCTCGCACGGTGCGGGGCAGAGCCGCCCGGTGAACTCCGGGAAGTTGTTCGTCGCGTGGAGCCGCTCGATCGCCTCGCCCCAGTCGCCCTTCCAGGCGAGGTCGTTCCACTCCGGGATGAGGTTGCCGAGCGGGCAGCCCGAGTGACAGAACGGGATGCCGCAGTCCATACAGCGGCCGGCCTGCCGGCGCAGCTGGGCGAGGTCCTGCTCCTCGTAGACCTCTCGCCAGTCCTTGATGCGCACCGGCACCGGACGGCGCTGCGGCAGCTCGCGCTCGCGAGTCCTGAGAAAGCCTTGCGGGTCAGCCACGGGAGACCTCCATGATGCGGTTCCAGACATCGGTGCCGTCGACGTCGAGCCCCTCGGCGAGCGCCGCTGTGCGCACGTCGAGGACCCGCTGGTAGTCGCGCGGCAGGACCAGGGTGAACCGCTCGGCGGCGGACTCCCAGTCCTCGAGCAGCGCCCTGCCGACAGCCGAGTCGGTCCAGCGGACGTGGTCCTGGACCAGGCCCTTGACGACGGGGACGTCGGCCTCGCGCAGCGGACCGATGTCGACGAGATCGGCGTTGACGTTCTCGGGGGCGAGGTCGAGGACGTAGGCGAGCCCACCGGACATCCCGGCGGCGAAGTTGCGTCCCGTCGGGCCGAGGACGAGCGCCATCCCACCGGTCATGTACTCGCACCCGTGGTCGCCCACCCCCTCCACGACCGCCGTGGCACCGGAGTTGCGGACGCAGAACCGCTCCCCGACCTTGCCACGCAGGAAGATCTCGCCCGAGGTCGCGCCGTAGCCGATGACGTTGCCCGCGATGACGTTGTCCTGGGCCGTGAACGGTGCGTTCTCGTCCGGGCGCACGATGACCCGCCCACCCGAGATCCCCTTGCCGACGTAGTCGTTCGCGTCGCCCATGAGCCGGAGCGTCACACCCCCGGGGATGAACGCCCCGAGGGACTGACCCGCAGACCCCGTGAGGGTGAGGTCGATGGTGTTGTCCGGCAGCCCGTGCGGGTGAGCCTTGGTGACCTCGTGCCCGAGCATCGTCCCCACGGTCCGGTTGACGTTGCGGACCTGGACGGTCCCCGTCACCGGTGTGCCGTGGTCGAGCGCAGGGCGGGCGATCGCGATGAGCTCGTGGTCGAGCGCCCGGTCCAGGCCGTGGTCCTGGGTCTTCGAGCAGGAGGTGCCGGACCCGTCAGGGCTCTGCACCTCGGCGAGGATCGGTGCGAGGTCGAGCCCACTGGCCTTCCAGTGCTGCACCGCCTTGGACACGTCGATGGCCGAGACCTGGCCGACGGCTTCCTCGATGGAGCGGAAGCCGAGCGCCGCGAGGTGCTCGCGGACCTCCTCGGCGATGTACTCGAAGAAGGTCTCGACGAACTCCGGCTTGCCGGTGAACCGGGCGCGCAGCTCGGGGTTCTGGGTCGCGATCCCGACCGGGCACGTGTCGAGGTGGCACACCCGCATGAGGATGCATCCGGAGACGACGAGAGGAGCGGTCGCGAAGCCGAACTCCTCGGCTCCGAGAAGGGCGGCGATGACGACGTCCCGGCCGGTCTTGATCTGGCCGTCGACCTGGACGACGATGCGGTCCCGGAGCCCGTTGAGGACGAGCGTCTGCTGGGTCTCGGCCAGGCCCAGCTCCCAGGGCCCGCCCGCGTGCTTGAGCGAGGTGAGCGGCGAGGCGCCCGTGCCGCCGTCGTGACCCGAGATGAGCACGACGTCGGCATGCGCCTTGCTCACCCCGGCCGCGACGGTCCCGACGCCGACCTCGGCGACGAGCTTGACGTGGATGCGGGCGCTCGGGTTGGCGTTCTTGAGGTCGTGGATGAGCTGGGCCAGGTCCTCGATGGAGTAGATGTCGTGGTGCGGCGGCGGACTGATGAGGCCGACACCGGGGGTGCTGTGCCTCGTCTTGGCCACCCACGGGTAGACCTTCGGCCCGGGCAGCTGGCCGCCCTCGCCGGGCTTGGCGCCCTGGGCCATCTTGATCTGGATGTCGTCGCTCTTGGTGAGGTAGAGCGAGGTGACGCCGAAGCGGCCGGAGGCGACCTGCTTGATCCGGGAGCGTCGCGCGGGGTCCATGAGGCGGTCCTCGTCCTCACCGCCCTCGCCGGTGTTGGAGCGACCCCCGAGCCGGTTCATCGCGATCGCCAAGGTCTCGTGGGACTCCTTGCTGATCGAGCCGTAGCTCATCGCGCCCGTGTTGAAGCGCTTGACGATCTCGCTCATCGGCTCGACCTCGTCGATCGGCACCGGCGGACGCCGGCCGTCCTTGAAGGCGAACAGCCCGCGCAGGGTCATCAGCCGTTCGGCCTGGTCGTCGACCCGCGAGGTGTACTGCTTGAAGATGTCGTAGCGGCGGTTGCGGGTCGAGTGCTGGAGACGGAAGACCGTCTCCGGGTCGAAGAGGTGCGGCTCTCCCTCGCGGCGCCACTGGTACTCGCCGCCGACCTCGAGCCGGCGGTGGGCCGGGCGCACGCCGTCGGCGGGGTATGCGGTGGTGTGCCGCGCGGCGACCTCCGCCGCGATGACGTCGAGACCGACGCCGCCCAGCTGGGAGACCACGCCGGTGAAGTGCTCGTCGACGAGCTTCTGCGAGAGGCCGATGGCCTCGAAGACCTGGGCGCCACAGTAGGACGCGACCGTGGAGATGCCCATCTTCGACATGACCTTCAGGACGCCCTTGCCGAGCGCCTTGATGAGGTTACGCACGGCCTGCTCCGCGCTCACCCCGGTCAGCCCGCCGCTGCGGACGAGGTTCTCGACCGACTCCATGGCCAGGTAGGGGTTGACCGCAGCCGCGCCGAACCCGATGAGGAGCGCGACGTGGTGGACCTCGCGCACGTCCCCGGCCTCGACGAGAAGCCCGACCTCGGTGCGGGTCTTCTCGCGGGTGAGGTGGTGGTGCACCGCGGAGGTGAGCAGCAGCGAGGGGATGGGTGCGTAGTCGCGGTCACTGTCCCGGTCGGAGAGGATGATGAGCCGGGCCCCCTCCTCGATGGCCGCCGAGACCTCGGTGAAGATCTCCGCGAGCCGGGACTGCAGCGCATCGGCTCCGTCGGCGACGCGGTACAGACCGCGCACGACATGGGCGGCCAAGCCGGGCATGTCCCCGTCCTCGTTGATGTACCGGATCCTGGCCAGGTCGTCGTTGTCGATGACCGGGAAGGGCAGGACGAGCTTGCGGGCATGCGCTGGGCTGGCGGTGAGGAGGTCACCGTCGGGCCCTACCACGGTGCCGAGCGAGGTGACGAGCTCCTCGCGGATCGCGTCCAGCGGCGGGTTGGTCACCTGGGCGAAGAGCTGGGTGAAGTAGTCGAAGAGCAGGCGCGGCCGGCTCGAGAGGACCGCGATGGGGCTGTCGGTGCCCATCGATCCCAGCGCCTCACCACCGGTGCGCGCCATCGGCGCGAGGATGATCCGCAGCTCCTCCTCGGTGTAGCCGAAGGTCTGCTGGCGCCGCACGACCGAGGCCGCGGTGTGGATGATGTGCTCCCGCTCCGGTAGGTCCTTCGCGTAGATCTGCCCGGCGGCGACCCACTCCTCGTAGGGGTGCTCGGCGGCCAGCTCGGCCTTGACCTCGTCGTCGTTGATGATCCGACCGGCCGCGGTGTCGACGAGGAACATCCGGCCCGGCTGGAGCCGACCCTTGCGCACGACGTTCTCGGGCTCGATGTCGAGAACGCCCGACTCGGAGGCGAGTACGACGAGGCCGTCGTCGGTCACCCAGTACCGACCCGGTCGTAGTCCGTTGCGGTCGAGGACGGCCCCGATGAGGGTGCCGTCGGTGAAGGTGACGCACGCCGGACCGTCCCACGGCTCCATGAGGTTGGCGTGGAACTCGTAGAACGCCCGCCGCGAGGGCTCCATCGAGTCGTGGTTCTCCCACGCCTCGGGGATCATCATGAGCACGGCATGCGGCAGCGGGCGACCACCGAGGTGGAGCAGCTCGAGCACCTCGTCGAAGGACGCGCTGTCGGAGGCCTCCGGGGTGCACACCGGGAAGAGTCGATCGAGGTCGCCGGGGATGAGCTCGGAGTGCAGCTGCGACTCGCGGGCCCGCATCCAGTTCCGGTTGCCCTTGACGGTGTTGATCTCACCGTTGTGGGCGATGAGCCGGTAGGGGTGGGCCAGCGGCCAGCTCGGGAAGGTGTTGGTCGAGAAGCGCGAGTGGACGAGCGCGAGCTCGGTCGTGAAGCGCTCGTCGGACAGGTCCGGGAAGAACGGCTCGAGCTGACCGGTTGTGAGCATTCCCTTGTAGACGATGGTGCGGCACGAGAAGGAGGGGAAGTAGACCTCGACCTCGCGCTCGGCCCGCTTGCGGACCGCGAAGGCGACCCGGTCGAGCTCGACGCCGGTGAGTCCGGTCGCCGGGCCACCCTGTGCGGGGGCGGCGAAGAGCAGGGCGAAGTGCGGCATACAGTCCGCTGCGCTCTGGCCCACGAGGTCGGCCGCATGGGGGACGTCCCGCCAGCCGAGCACCTGCAGGCCCTCGTCATGGGCGATGGACGCCACCCGGCGCTGGGCCTCCTCGCGCTCCGCCGTCTCGAGCGGTAGGTAGGCCATCCCCACGACATAGCTGCCTGCGGCAGGAAGGTCGACGCTCAGGTCCGCCATGACGGGCCGGAAGAAGTCGTCCGGGATCTGAGTGAGGATGCCGGCGCCGTCACCGACCAGCGGGTCGGCGCCGGTTGCGCCGCGGTGGTCGAGGTTGCGCAGCGCGGTGAGCGCCGAGACGACGATGTCGTGACCGGCGTGACCGCGCATCGTGGCGACCATGGCGACACCGCAGGCGTCGTGCTCGTACTCGCGCCGATACAGGCCGGCAGGGGCCGGGTGTGCGGAGAAATGAGCCAGGGACATGGCGACTCATCACCGTCCGTTCTTGAAAGTCCATCGGTCATGGCAGGGACCGCCCCCGTCCCGGAAGCCTCACGAGACGGGTGACGGGGGCCACGTGGACGGCGGTGGCCACGTGGTCAGGATGCTACTTGAGAGCCTCGTCGTCCCGCGATCCGAGAGCGACTGTCTCGCCTTCCGAGACAGCGGGCGGCTGACTGCGCGCCGCCCAGATGACGATGGCGACCCCGAGGAGGAAGACGATGATCGAGGTCCACACGTTGATCCGCTGCCCGAGGATGAGGGTCGCCTCGTCGGTGCGCATCAGCTCGAGGACGATGCGGCCGACGGGGTAGCCCGCGACATAGAGGCCGAACACCTGGCCGCGCCGGAGCCGGAAGCGGCGCTCCGCGAGGATGAGGGCCCCGGCGAGCAGGACGAGCCAGATCGACTCGTAGAGGAACACCGGGTGGAAGGTGCCGAGGACGACCGGGTCGCCTGCTGCGTCCACGGCCGCCCGGCCGGCGCTGTGGTTCCACTCGTGGATCGTCAGACCCCACGGCAGGTCGGTCGGCCCGCCGTAGAGCTCGTTGTTGAACCAGTTGCCCCAGCGTCCGATCGCCTGCGCGAGTGCAACCCCTGGCGCGGCCGCGTCCGCGAAGGTGAGGAACGGGATCCCGGCTCGCCGGGCCCCCCACCACGCGCCGAGCGCGCCGAGGGCGATCGCGCCCCAGATGCCGAGCCCGCCCTCCCAGATCTTCAAGGCGTCGATTGGGTTGCCGCCCTCGCCGAAGTACGCCTGCGGGGAGCTGATGACGTGGTAGAGGCGACCGCCGATGATGCCGGCTGGCACCGCATATGTCGCGATGTCGAGCACCTGGCCCGGCTCGCCACCGCGGGCCTCGAGCCGCTTCTGGGTGAGCCAGATGGCGACGAAGATACCCGCGAGGATGCACAGCGCATACGCGTGGAGGGTGAGTGGCCCGAGGGAGAAGGCTCCAACGGTCGGGCTCGGGAGGGCGAAAGGCATCTACTCGGTGGCGTTCGCGATGGCCTCGGTGAGCAGCTCGGGGCTGTTGACCTGGTTGAAGTCGAGGTCCTCGCCGTTGAGCTTGTACAGCGGGGTCCCGGTCACGCCATCGCGGGCGGACTGCTCGTCGACGCTGCGGATGTAGCGCTCGTAGCTGCCGTCGGCGACGCACTGGTCGAAGGTCTCGAGCTCGGGGCCGGTGATCCCCGCCTGCTCGGCCGCGGCCGTGAAGGTCGCGGGCGTCCACTCCGGCTGCTGCCCACCGCTGGCGACGATGTCGTCCATGATCGCCTCGTGGTACTCGGTGAACCGGCCGGCGTCCGCGGCGCACATCGCCGAGCTCGCGGCCCGCACCGACTCGTCGGTGCGGGTCTGGCTGTCGATGACCGCCTTGAAGTGGTAGACGAGCTTGATCTTGCCCTGGTCCGCGTGGTCACTCACCGTGGGGTGGAAGACGGCGTAGGCGCGGTGGCACGCCGGGCAGCGGAAGTCCTCGTAGATGTCGAGCGTGGGCGCACCCGGCTCGAGGGTCACCCCCTCGTTCGCGACGAAGCCCGCACCCGTCTCACCTGCGGCGGCGGGAATGGCGTTGCCTCCCGTGGACTCGGTCGACTTGGTGGACTGGTCGGCGATGATGACACCGGCGACGACGGCGATGATTGCGATGAGGGCGACGACGGTGCCGATGAGGATCTTGTTCGGCCCGGTCGCGTTGGCCTTGGCGGCGGCGTCGATCTTGGCCTGGCGGTCGGAGTCAGCGGGCTTGGCTGCGGGCTGCTTGCCCATGAGTGGTGCTCCTTCGTGCGGGGTCTGTAAGCAGGGTATGCGGTGGGCTGCGGGAGCGCGAAAAGCGTCCGGCGGCCAGGGCGGGCGCCTACAGCCGGCGCAAGAGGTGTCGGTCGAGGCCGGCCAGGCTACGCGGACGGGCGATGAGCCACAGCCCGCAGAGGGTGAGTCCAACGTTCTCGGCGATCTTCTGGGGGTACTGGGTCTCGCCGGGCTCGATCTCCCCGCCGCCGCCGAAGCACCCGCAGTCGATCGCCAGTCCTCGGGCCCAGGCCGAGATGATGCCCGCGATGAAGACCACCATGAGCAGCATGCCGAGAACGGCGTTGACCCGGGTGAAGAGCCCGAGGACGAGGAGAGCACCGATGATGATCTCGACGATCGGGAGTGCGTAGCCGATGTACTGGGCCACCTCGAAGGGGAAGATCTGGTAGGCCTGCACGGCGCGGGCCGAGGCGACGGGGGTGAGGACCTTGGACAGGCCGGCGAAGAGGAGCACCCCGCCGAGGACGAGCCGGGCGAGGAGCCCGACGATGTCGAGCGCGCGGTCCCGTCCGGTGGACGGTGCGGGTGCCGTCGTCGTGAGGGTGTCGGTCATCGGCTGCCTGTCGTCGTGCGTGCTCGTCGAACCCCGTCTGCGAGGTCTGCGGTCGTCGACCGCAACGACCGAAGGGCCGGGTCAAGTTCCCCACTCGTCTCGCCTCCCGGGGCGAGGTCGGCGGTGAGTGCGCGCACGAGCGCCGATCCGACGATGACGCCGTCGGCGTATGCGCCCACCGCAGCGGCCTGGGCGCCGGTCGAGACGCCTAGTCCGACGCACACCGGCAGGTCGGTCACCTCCCGGACCTTCGCGACGAGGCCCGCGGCCGCCGACCCCACCTCCGAGCGGACACCGGTCACGCCCATCGTCGAGGTCGCGTAGACGAAGCCCCGGCAGGCGGCGGTGACCGTCGCGAGCCGCTCCGGGGTCGAGCTGGGGGCGACGAGGAAGATCCGGTCGAGGTCGTATGCGTCGCTCGCCGCGATCCATTCCCCCGCCTCCTCGGGGATGAGGTCGGGCGTGATGAGCCCGGCGCCGCCGGCCGCGGCCAGGTCGGCCGCGAAGCGGTCGACGCCGCGGTGCAGGACGAGGTTGTAGTACGTCATGACGACCGGGGTCGCCCCGGCGCTGCGCACTGCCGCGACCGCGTCGAAGATATGGTCGACGTGGACGCCGCGACGCAGGGCGACGCTCACGGCGTCCTGGATGACCGCGCCGTCCATGACCGGGTCGGTGTAGGGCATGCCGACCTCGATGATGTCGGCTCCGGCCTCGACGACGGCTGTCATCGCCGCGATCGAGCCGTCGACGGTCGGGTAGCCCACCGGCAGGTAGCCGATGAGCGCCGACCGGCCCTCCGCGGCGCAGCGGTCGAGGACCTCGCGCACGCTCACAGGGTGTCCTCCGTGCTTGAGACCGATGGCAGCAGCCCGAAGTACTCCGCCGCCGTGTGCATGTCCTTGTCCCCACGTCCCGAGAGGTTGATGAGAAGCAGGGCCTTGGCCGCCTCCTGCGGACCACGCTCGGCGGCGATCTCCCGGCCGACCTCCATCGCCCCGACGAGAGCATGGGCAGACTCCAGGGCCGGGATGATGCCCTCGCTCTTGCACAGGATGTCGAACGCGCGCATGACCTGCTCGTCCGTCGCATACCGGTACTCGGCCCGGCCGCTGTCGCGCAGGAAGGCGTGCTCGGGCCCGACGCTCGGGTAGTCGAGGCCGGCGGAGATCGAGTGCGACTCGACCGTCTGGCCGTCCTCGTCCTGCATGAGATAGCTCATCGCCCCGTGCAGCACGCCCTTGGAGGTCGCGCTGGCGAACCGGGCGGCGTGCCGTCCCGAAGCGATGCCCTCCCCGCCCGCCTCGATGCCGATGAGCCGCACCGACTCATCGGGGATGAACGCGTGGAAGATACCCATCGCGTTCGAGCCGCCGCCGACGCAGGCCAGGACGGCGTCGGGCAGGGCGCCGGCGAGGTCGAGGACCTGCTGGCGCGCCTCC
The DNA here is from genome assembly GCA_046260445.1 of Dermatophilaceae bacterium. Classification (GTDB taxonomy): domain Bacteria; phylum Actinomycetota; class Actinomycetes; order Actinomycetales; family Dermatophilaceae; genus F2B08. Next base: position 18,978 of record JBHEPF010000132.1, read on the forward strand.
TCACCGATGATCTTGTGGAAGTCGCGGACCATCTCGGGGAACGGATGCGGACCGGTCACCGTGCCGATGAGGTAGTGCGTCGTGTCGACGTTGGTCACCCAGTCGCGCAGCGCCTCGTTGATGGCGTCCTTGAGGGTGGCGCTGCCGTGCTCGACCGCGACGACCTCGGCACCGAGCATCTTCATCCGGGCCACGTTGAGCGCCTGACGCTCGGTGTCGACCTTGCCCATGTAGACGGTGCAGTCGAGGCCGAGGAGCGCCGCCGCGGTAGCCGCTGCGACGCCGTGCTGGCCCGCTCCGGTCTCGGCGATGACGCGGCGCTTGCCCATCCGGACGGTGAGCAGGGCCTGGCCGAGCACGTTGTTGATCTTGTGCGACCCGGTGTGGTTGAGGTCCTCCCGCTTGAGGATGACCCGCACCCCGCCGCAGTGCTCGGCGAAGCGCGGCACCTCGGTGATGATGCTCGGGCGGCCGGTGTAGGTCCGGTGCAGCCGGGCCAGCTCGTCGATGAAGTCGGGGTCGACCCCGGCCTTGAGCCGGGCCTCGTCGAGCTCCTCGAGCGCCGGGATGAGGGCCTCGGGCACGTAGCGGCCGCCGAAGCCGCCGAACCGGCCGGGGATGTGGGTCTGCGGGCTCGGCCCGGCCCCGGGGCTGGTCGTGGGTTCTGCGGTCATCGGTGCACCTCGATCGATGTGAGGTCGGCGACGAGGTCGCGCGGGTCTGATGCCCGCACGAGCGCCTCACCGACCAGGACGGTGTCCGCGCCGGCCGCGGCGTAGCGGGCCGCGTCGGCCACGCCCGAGATCCCGGACTCGGCGACCCGGACCCGGTCGGCTGGGATGTGAGCGACGAGCCGCTCGAAGACGCCTGGGTCGACCTCGAGGGTCTTGAGGTCGCGGGCGTTGACGCCGATGACCTCCGCGCCGAGATCGACCGCGCGCCGGGTCTCGTCCTCGTCGTGGACCTCCACCAGGGCGGTCATCCCCAGTTCTCGGACCAGGGCGTAGAGCCGATGCAGGTCGGCCTCAGGAAGGGCGGAGACCATGAGGAGGGCGAGGTCGGCTCCGTGAGCGCGGGCCTCGTAGACCTGGTAGTCGGTGACGATGAAGTCCTTGCGGAGCACGGGGGTGTCGACCGCCGCCCGGACCGCGTCGAGGTCGGCGAGACTGCCGCCGAACCGGCGCTGCTCGGTGAGGACGCTGATGGCACTCGCCCCGCCCCGCGCATACTCCCTCGCCAGCGCGGCCGGCTCGGGGATCGCGGCCAGGTCGCCCTTGCTCGGACTGCGGCGCTTGACCTCCGCGATGAGTGAGAGGGTCGGCTGCCGCAGGGCGGACCGGACGGGGCGAGCAGGCGCGGCCTCGGTGGCCGCGGTGACGGCCTCCTGGAAGGTCACCCGCTCCTCTCGTTCGGCGAGGTCGGCGCGCACCCCGGCGATGATGTCGTCGAGCACGGTGGGCATGTCCGACAGGGTATCCGCGTGCGCTGTCACGACGCTCCACGGTCCATTGTGGGGTCCTCCCCTTCGGAGAGCCGCTCCCAGTCCGATGCGACCCGCTCCCCGCGCCGGCCGGGCCGCTCCGCACCCGGTCGGTCGTATGCGGCGGACGGCTCCGGCCAGGCCCGCGCCCCGCGCCAGGCGAGGACGGCGGACACGAACCCCCCGAGCGCGGGCAGGACGGCGACGTAGGCCCACGCGGTCGCGTCACCCGTGGCGGTCAGGGCACCGGTGCGACCCGTGCTCGCCGCGGCGATGGACCCGAGGACACCGCCCGGGTCGAGGATGACCCGCAGGACGAGCGCGCTCATGCCGATCGCCGTGACGAGGAGGATCACCGCGGCGACGCGACGGCCGAGCCGGCGCGTGGCGGCCGCCGCCACGGCTCCGGCGAGGATGACGAGGCCGAGGGCGACGAACCCGGTCACCGCCTCCTGACCCGTCGCCTCCTGCAGGCTGCCCCCGATCATCGCGTCGTCGACGGTCCCCCTCACCCAGGGCCGGCCCGCGGTCACGACCACGACCAGCGCGCTGAGCGCCGCGATGGCGAGAGCCGCCGGTCGCCGGGTCAGCGCGCTCACCGCTCGCTCCTCGTGGCAGGGGAGGTGACCGGTCGCATACTTCCCGCAGTGGCCACGGCGCGCAGGGCCGCAGCCGCCTTCGCCACGCACTCCCGGTGCTCGCTCACCGGGTCCGAGTCCGCGACGATGCCCGCGCCGGCCTGCACATACGCCATGCCGTCTCGCAGGACCGCGGTGCGGATCGCGATCGCCATGTCGAGGTCGCCGTGGAAGTCGACGTAGCCGACGACCCCGCCGTAGACCCCTCTGCGGGTGCCCTCGTAGTGCTCGATGAGCTCCATCGCCCGTGGCTTCGGTGCGCCCGAGAGGGTGCCGGCCGGGAAGGTCGCCCGCAGCACGTCGTAGGCGCGCGCGCCGGGGCGCAGCGCGCCGGTCACCGTCGACTCGATGTGCATGACGTGGCTGTAGCGGCGCACCGTCATGAACTCGACGACCTCGACGGTGCCGGGACGGCAGACCCGCCCGAGGTCGTTGCGGCCGAGGTCGACGAGCATGACGTGCTCGGAGCGCTCCTTGGGGTCGGCGAGGAGGTCCTCCTCGAGCCGCACATCCTCCTCCGGGGTCTTGCCGCGAGGCCGGGACCCGGCGATGGGGTGGGTGATCGCCGTCTGTCCGCTCACCTTGACGAGGGCCTCCGGCGAGGAGCCGACGACGTCGAAGACACCACCGTCGACGGTCGGGATCCGGAAGAGGTACATGTAGGGACTCGGGTTGCTCGCCCGAAGGGCCCGGTAGACGTCGAGCGCTGGGGCCGCGCAGGGCACGCTGAAGCGCTGGGAGAGGACGACCTGGAACACCTCGCCGGCGCGGATGTCCTCCTTCGCGGACTCGACCATCTCGATGTAGTCGTTCTCGGTGACGGTCGAGGTGACGGCGTCCATGACCTCGGCCACAGCGGAGTGGTCGATCCCGACCACGGTGGAGTCGGCCGGCTCGGCGAGTGCCGCGGTCATCCGCTCGAGCCGCTCCACGGCGTCGGCCCAGGCTTCGTGCACCCGTTCGCCACTGCCGTCGTAGTTGACAGCGTTGGCGACGAGGAGCACGGTTCCGTCGCTGTGGTCGAGGACGGCGACATCGGTCGCGAGCATCATCGCGACCTCCGGCAGGTCGAGATCGTCCCGAGCGGTCTCGGGGAGGCGCTCCCAGCGGCGGACGGCGTCGTAGCCGACGAGGCCGACCATGCCGCCGGTGAGCGGCGGCAGCCCTGGCACCGGCTCGGTGGCCAGGGCATCGACCGTCGCCGCCAGGGCGTCGGTGGCCAGCCCCTCGGTCGGGACCCCCACGGGTGGTTCGCCGATCCAGCGCACCTGGCCGTCCTCGGCCGTGAGCGTGGCGGCGGCGGCGGCGCCGATGATCGAGTACCGCGACCACACCCCGCCGTGCTCGGCGGACTCGAGGAGGAAGGTCCCGGGCCGGGAACCGGCGAGCTTGCGGTAGATCCCGACCGGGGTCTCGGCGTCGGCCATGAGCCGTCGCACGACCGGGATGACGCGTCGGTCCGCGGCGAGGATCTCGAAGGTGGCCAGGTCTGGCCAGGTGGACCCGACGTCAAGGGTGGGCTGCGGGGCGGAGGGGCGCAGGGGTTCGGTGGGCTGCGGGGCGGAGGGGCGCAGGGGTTCGGTGGGC
>JBHEPF010000133.1:0-2882 GCA_046260445.1 Dermatophilaceae bacterium
CCCGCCCCAGGTGGTCGACGGCGGCCTCGCTGAGCGCGGGTCCCCACGGTCCGGGCACCCGCTCGAGCACGAGCGCGCCTTCCTGGGCGTTCGCGCCGCGCAGCCGGTCGGTGACGAACCGCTCGGCGTCGGCCGGATCGAGGACGTCGAGGAGCGCCGGATGGATGCCGCTGTGCTCGATGAGGGCGCGAGCCCAGACCGGGTCGCGCTGGCCGGCGGCCGCACGGCGCAGCCCGGGGATGACGTCGTCGGACAGGTCGAGCCCGGCGAGGATGGCCTCCGGCTCCAGGCCGGTGAGCTCGCGCCACAGTGCGAGCGGCGCCCCCGCGATGATCTCGGTGAGGTGGTGGCCGCGGACCGAGCGTCCGCGCGGCGGTTTGCCGAGGCCGTCGCGGACGCCCGCCGGGTCGGGTGGGTCGGGGAGGAGCACCGTGACCTTCCTGCGGAACAGTCGGGTCGTCACGGAGACGAGCGGGCGCAGCCGCTCGCCCATCCGCGCAGCCCGCGCGCTGTCGGGCAGTCGCGCGAGCAGGCGCGCAGCCTCCTCCCGCACTCCGCCGGCCCGGTCGGCGAGGGCGTGCTCGAGCAGCTCCTCGTCCGCCGAACCGAGGTTGTCGGCCAGCACGCGGAGGTATGCGGCGCGCTCCCGGGCGGACCCGCTGCGGCATCCCTCGGCGACCGCCTCCCGAACAGCGTCCGGCTCGTGCGAGCGCAGTCGGGTGAGCAGCTCGATCTGGTCCCCGAGCGGGAGCTGGGCCCAGTCGTCCGGCAGCGCGGGGGCGTGGTCGTCTGAGGTCTGCAGGTCGTGACGGGCCGGCGACGACGAGGGCGGGTTCGTCGTCAGGAGGCTCTGCCACCGCGGGTCGAGTGCGGCGAGCCACCGCCCTCGCTCGCCGGTGACCGCGAGGAGCGCCGCTCGTGTCTCCCGCTGGACCGCGCTGGGCGTGCCCCTGCCCGCGCCGAGGGCAGCGTGGTCGAGGAGCTGCGGGACGAGGAGCGGGGGGACGCGGACGCCGTGGACGAAGGCGGCCTCGGCCCAGTCGGCAACGAGGGCGGGGGTGGCGGCGGGAGCCGCCAGCGCCTCGGTGAGGACGAGCTCGAGGATCTGTAGGGCCATCGGCGGTGCGAGCGGCAGCGTCTCGTCGGGTGCCGGTTCGAGGGACTCCGGCGCGACCGAGGGGACCGCGCCGCCCAACCACGCGGTGCCGATCGCGATCTGGTCGAGCAGCCGCGTCTCGGGGTGGACATGGACGTCGACGTCGGTCGAGCCTGGGCCGTCATGGTCGACCCCGAGTGCAGCCACCAGCTCATGGGGAGGCTTCGGCACCGGGCGACGCCCGGTGCCCACGAGGGCACACGTGCTCACCTCGTCCCACCAGGCGGCGAGGCCGGGCGCTTGCGTGCTGGAGACGGGGGGCTCACCCACAGGCCATCACCTCGCCCTCGGCGACGACGGTGAGCGGGGTGAACCCACCCGCCGACCACTCGCCGAAGCAGCCCACGGGGCGTCCGCCACTCACCGCGAGCGCCACCTGCGAGTGTGGCGCTACGAGCGGCAGGGCGGCACCGCTGGGATCGCTGATCGTCCGCGCACCGATGACGACGCCGTCGAGCAGGAGCGGCGTGCGGAGGGCAAGCGGGTTCGCGGCCCGGTGTGCGCTGATCTCGTCGTGGGCCTGCGCGAGGTCACTGCCGCGCGGATAGGGCAGCGGCTCTGTCGGCGTCGGCGGGTCGAGGAACAGTGCGCGTCGCGGAGCGGACCCCGGGTAGAGCGCTACGGTGCCCTCGAGCGTCGCGCCGACCGCCTGCGGGACGGGCAGCGGCTGGCCGACGGCGAAGTCGAGGAGGAGGGCGGTCGTCCCGGTCCTCAGCCCGCGCAGCCAGGTGCGCTGCTCGGAGAGCCGGGCCTGCTCGGTCCGGCGGACGGCGAGGACGAGCCAGCTGTCGCATACCGGATCGCGGGTGCGGATCTCGGCCGACGGCCGGCTCCAACCGAGGGCGACCCGCACGTCGGCGACCTCGTCCTCGGTGAGGTGCGCGCGGTGCTGCCAGGCGCGGACGATGGTCCACCAGCGGGCGATGAGCCGAAGGGTCGTCTCGCTCCAGTCCGCACCCCCGAACAGCGCGGCCGGCGCCTCCCGGACCTCGTTCGCCAGCCCGGGGCACTGGGCGTCGACGAGCCGGGCGGCTGCGGCGTCGAAGTGCTGGATGCCCTCGCTGCGGGCGGCGGCCGTGCCTCCGCGCACGAGGTCGCGCAGCCAGATCGCGAACTCCTCGATCCCGGTGTCCATCGTCGCGAGCCGGGTCTCGATGCGGGCCGCGCGGGCGGCGGGGTCGACCTGCCGACGACCCGTGGCGGTGTCATCGGCGGCCCGGGCGGCCGCCCCCGCATCTCGCTCGGCGCGCTGCCGCGCCCACTCCGCTGCGAACGCCGAAGGCTCCGAGACCTCCGCGACGTCGCGCCCGTCGGACCAGAGCAGGAGCAGGGCGAGGGCGTGCTTGCACGGGAACTTCCGGCTCGGGCAGGTGCACCGGTACGCGGGGGCGAGAAGGTCGATGCTCACCTGGTACGGCGTCGACCCCGACCCCTGGCACTTGCCCCACAGCAGGGTGTCGGTCGCCCCGGTCTCGGACCACGGGCCCGGCCGCGCGAGCGCCCGCCCGGCCTTGAGCGCGAAGTCGTCCGGCGCCGCTCGCCGCACCCGCTCCGCGCTCCACCTGCTCACCGGTCGCAGCATACGGGCCCCCACCGACACCGCCCCTGCCCGCGCCCGGCCCTCTCCAGTCACCCCCTCCGCTGGTCGAGAGTGCACGACTTGCCGTATGCGGTGGTCCCGTCACGGCAAGTCGTGCACTCTCGACAGCGGGCTGTGTGCGCTGGG
>JBHEPF010000159.1:0-28258 GCA_046260445.1 Dermatophilaceae bacterium
ACCGCACGGTTCGAGCGCCTACTCAATTTCGGGCAACACTTCACGCCCCTCTTCCCCGACGTCATCGCCCCATCATGCCCAGAACTGAAGACAAACCGCGCTTGGCGCACGCCGCGTCTCCCAGATCACCGCACATGCCGCGATCCGGGCGGTCGACTGGCGGCGGAGTGGGGCAGCGATCTATAGGCGGCTGACGAACTGGATGACCGAATACCGCTTGTATCGCGTAACGGCACGCGATACAGTGGTTGGGTGATCGTCAGCTTCCGACACAAAGGACTCGAGAAGCTGTACCGGCACGGCACGAAGAAGGGCGTCCAAGCCGACCACGTCCCGAAACTCTTGCGCATCCTCTCTGTCCTCGACGTCGCACAGAGCGCTGAGGACCTGGCCATCCCGTCCTTTCGAACCCACCGGCTCAAAGGCGACCTGGCCGGACACTACTCGATCTGGGTCAACGGCGACTGGCGCGTCACGTTCCGATTCGTCGACTCCGACGTCGAGCTCGTCGACTACCAGGACTACCACTAGAGAAGGAAGGGAGAACGACCGTGACGATGAAGAACCCTGTCCACCCCGGAGAGATCCTGCGCGAGGACGTCTTGGCCGACCTCGGCCTCAGCGTCAGCGAGGCCGCCTCGCGGCTCGGGATCTCCCGCGTAGCCCTGAGCCGGGTCCTGCACGGCCACGCCCGGATCAGCTCCAACCTGGCCGTCCGTCTCGAGGAGGCCGGCGTGGGCACCGCACGCGCCTGGCTCGCGATGCAGGCAGCCCACGACCTCGCCGCCGAACGCGCCGCCGGCATCCCCAAGGTCCAACCACTCCAGCCCGTCGCCTAACCCCAGCACGACCACCGCCCCAGATGCGTCGACAGGCGGCGAAGTGGGGCACGTCTTGAGAAGGCAGGACGTAGTCGTTTGTTATACACTGATCGGGTGGACGAGCTACTCGACCTGGACCTGCTCGATGACCAGAACCCGTTCGAGATCGATGCTCAAGCCGCGCACCTGTTCAAGCACCCGCACCTCGGTGTCGAAGACATCCACGACGTGTGGTCCAACGACCCGCTCTTCTACCCCGCCAAGCCACCAGCGCACTATCTGATGGTGGCCGAGGTGGCAGGCACCGTCCTGATCGTGCCGATCGCACCCTCGCGATCGTCCGAGCAAGTGCCGACCAATCGGCTGCTACGAGGCATCTTCGGGCCTTGCCGCTACCTACCGAAGGGACCGTGATGAGTACTGACCCGATGACTCCCGAGCAGGAGTACGACTTCTACGCCCAGCCGGAAAACCAGGAGCCACAGGGCCCGCCTCGCCGGCGCTCGAAGCGGCTGACCACCCCGGTTCCGGTCCGGTTCCCGCCCGAGCTCCTCGACGAGGTCAAGAAGCGAGCCGAGGCCGACGACCGATCCGTCTCGGCGTGGATCCGCCGCGCCGTCGAGCACGAGATCAGCCGATCCGCCTGAGCGTCAACCACGCCCGACTGGCGGCGGAAAGGGCGCAGTTGCGATATCCGTGTGACCGATCTGCGGGGATGCGGACAATACAGGGTGTGACGAGCGGCATGGATCCCGATGAGGACGTCTGGGCGGACCTGTTGGACGGGGACGCCGACTGCTTTGGCGTGATCTGGGACCGGCACCGAGATCGCGTGTTCCGGAATCTTTGCTCGGCCGGCGTCGCGGCAGTTGATGCCGAGGATATGACCGCGATGGCGTTCCTGGAGCTGTGGCGGCGTCGTGATGTGGTGCGCTTCGTCGATGGTTCTCTTCTGCCGTGGCTTCTGGTCACCGCTCAGAACGTGCACCGCAATGCTGCCCGCTCCCGGCGCCGTTACCGGGCCTTCCTGGCGAAGCTGCCACCTCCTTCGAGCGCGGCTGATCCGGCCGACCGGGTCGTCGAGTCACACAGCGAAACCGTCCAACGAGTCCGCGAACTCATGCGCACTGGCAGTGAGGTCGACCGTGCACTGCTGGCGATGACGGCACTGGACGACCTCACCATCCGAGAAGCAGCCATAGCGCTTGCCCTCTCGGAGTCAGCAGCAAAGATGCGCCTGTCCCGACTGAAGGCTCGGCTCCGTGCCGGCTTGGCGGACGTAGATGTACGAGAGGAACAACTCCGATGACCTTCACCGCCAACCGATCGGATGCCATCCGGGCCGGCCTGATCGAGGTAGTCACACCCCCTCCGGCCCGGGATCGTCGTCGAGTTCTCACCGCGACCGGGCTCCTTGCCGTTGGCGCGTTGCTCGGAGCCGGCGGCTCGGCGGCAGCGTTCGCGGCCAACGGGTGGAGCAGCCCCGAACATCCCCAGGGGCAGGCCACGCCCATTCTTGGCACCGCAGTCCAAGCGCCCGAGGGAGTCATCCCCGGCGCACCCATCATCTCCGCCCTCGGCGAACCAACCAGCCTCATCCTTGATAGGGCGACCGAGCTGCCGATGGATGACCGTCCCGAGCACGTCACCCATGTTCGCGTCGCCGTCACCTGCCTCACGGCTGGGACGTTCGTCTGGTCCACCACCCCAGCGGCACAGGCTCCTAGCGTGACCTGCAGCGCAACTGATGCGGGAAGCAGCAGTGGCGTGGTCTGGGACGACGTCCCGCTTGATCACACAACGACTGCGCTCTACCTAACTGCGTCCACCGGCACCGCAGCCAACGTCAACATCCAGTTCCTGAACTACGTCCCCACCAAGCTCGGGGTCAATGCCAATGGGCAAACGTACGGGATCGAGCACGCTAATGAAGGTGTGCCCGACCTCATTGCCGCTCACGGCTCCGCACCAGACGGAAGCGATATCCAAGGATACGTCCGTGCATCCGATCTCCTTCGAGACAACTCGACGCCGCTCACCCCAGAGCAGGCCTTGCAGGAACAAGCCTCTGAACCCCGCACCAGGTCCATCCCCCTCCTGGCCTCGGACGGAACCACCCACCTCGGAACCTTCACCATCGGCAAGTAGATCTGCCATCTCACATGATGGGGTCGGTCGACTCGCGGCTACTTGATGCACCTCCCGGGCGTCGATCACCCGCTCAGCGAACTGAGTCCAGGGACGAACGCGAGTCGACACCGTGATCCCGCCTGGCGGCGGCAACGGAGCGGACGCCGAACGACAGAGATCTCGCCGCGGTGCAATCGGTCTCATCCCACCCGGGAGTCGGCCAGCGTGACCGTGCGCCCGGCTCGCGGGGAGTGGCCGAGCTGCATTGCCATCGCGGCCCTGCCTGTGCGCTGTCCCGCGCGCCGTCGCGTCTTGTCGTAGTGACGAGCTCCAGACGGACCGTGTTGGTTGAGAGCTTCACCGAGAACGATCGCGTCGACCATCGACTCGCATGAGCCGCGACCGCGGTGGGCGGCAACCGACAGCGCGAGTGCTGGCTACTAGCGCCGGTGAACCTGCTCTGCGTCGAATCCTTGGGCCGGCCAGGCCGCTGGGGTCTCGGCTTCCAGCGCTCTTGGGATACTCGCCTCCATGGTCACCTTGCTGCGACGGACCCCGACCGAGCGCGAGCGCTGGGCCGATGAGGTGCTGGACCGGCTCAGCCCCGTCATGACTGCGCTGGGCGTCCTCTTCCTGCTCGTCGTCCTCGGCGAGAGCGTCGCCCGCGAGGGAACCTCGGTGGCGGTGGCGCTCACGGTGCTGGGGTGGGGGCTGTGGTTAGTCTTCGTGGTCGAGTTCGTGGCACGCCTGGTGGTGGCCCCGGACACGGGCCGCTTCCTGCGCCGCAACTGGTGGCAGCTGCTCTTCCTGGTCCTGCCGTTCCTACGCGTCTTGCGGGTGGTGCGGGCGGCCAGGTTCCTCCGGACCGGCCGCGTCCTCTCCTCCGCCGTCCGGTCCTCCCGATCGGCGCACCAGGTGCTAGGAGGCCGGATCGGGTGGCTGGGCGTCGTCTGGGCGATCACCGTGATGGGGAGCAGCCAACTGCTCTTCCAGTTCTCCGACTACACCCAATACGCGGACGCCCTGCATGCCACCGCGCTGGCGACCATCACCGGTGAGCCGCTGGGGAAGCCCGACGGCTTCGCCCGCGCGCTGGAGGTGGCGCTCGCCGTGTTCTCGGTCGTCGTGTTCGCCACTCTCGCGGGCAGCCTGGGCGCCTTCTTCCTCGAGCGCCGGGAGACCGAGCACGCCACGGCCGCGGCGGCGGAGCGGGGGACAACGAAACGCTGAGCCGGAGGGTCGCAGCGCTCTTGCGCGATTCGCCGCGCTGCGTGGCCGACGTTGTGGGCTCCGAGGTCGACTTCATTCCCGGTGCGGGCATCATCTTCATGGCTGTGCTGCCGGCGCCGCCGTAGGCCAATGGCCGACTCCGACTCCACATGCCCGTCAGCCGATGCAACGGTGACACCGCCTGAGGGGACCGCCTGTCACTGCAGCAGCACGTTCGCGGCTACTTGACGCAGTTACTGTCGGCCGAAGCTTCACGACGCTTTCAAGGCGATACGCGCCGTGGCCGCTACCTGAGTTCCGCAGCTGAGTGACTGCTTGGGGACGCGAATGTGGGGGTTGACCTGGTGAAACGCGTGTTTGGCCGGTGACACGGCGTGTCACTAGCCCTCTTCGGCGGGAGGAATCAGCTCGCGGTGGTGGCGAGGTCCAGGATCCGGGGCGGGGCGGTGATGTCGAGCTGGGCGAGGATCTTGGCCTGCTCGCTGGTGAGGTCGGTGGTCTGTCGGTAGGTGCCGACGGGTCCGGTGAAGGTCCCCACGTGCAGGCGTTGCAGCTCGCGGCGGATGTTGTTCCAGGTGTCGCCGGTGGTGGTCTCGATGATCCGGATCAGCAGTAGCGCGAGCCAGCAGAGGACCACGTGAGCACGGATGCGGTCCTCGAGTCGGTGGTGGACCGGGCGCAGGTCGAGGATCTGTTTCATGTCGCGCCAGCCGCGTTCGACCTCGAGGAGCTGCTTATAGCCCAGCGCGATGTCCTCAGCACAGAGGTGGGGGTCGCTGGAGCGGAGCAGGTACTTGCCGTCCAGCTTGGTCTCGGCGGTGATCGCGGCGGCGTCGATGCGTAGCAGCCCAGTGGGGGTGAGGCGCAGGTAGCGGTTCAGCCCGGGCTTGGTGGAGATCACTCCACGCAGCTCGGCACGCTTGGTGGGGGTCATCTTGTCGGAGTTCTTGATCATCTCGGTGAGCCGTTGCAGCAGCGCCGCCCGCACCAGCGCGTCACGGTCGGCGGCTTCGGGGTTGTGAGCGATCACGAACCGTTCGTGTTCGCTGATCCGTACTTCCTTGACCCGCATGTTGCCTGCGACGTCTTGGTAGCGGCCGGCCCGTCCCAGCGCGGCGGTGGCTTCGCTGGAGCCGGAGCGGAGCTTCTCGCCCAGGATGTAGCCACCGCCGGCGCGTTGGAGATAGCGGCGGTTCTCCGCTGAGGTGAACCCGCGGTCGGCGACCCACACCACCCGGGCGAGGTTCCAGTCGCGCATGTCGTCCTTGACCTGGCGGATCAATGCCGAGTCGTTCGTGTTGCCCGGCCAGCACCAGACCCGTACCGGGATCCCCTCTCGGGTCACGGCCATCCCGACCACCACCTGCGGCAGGTCCTCGCGGTGGTCCTTGGACTTGCCGTAGGTGCCGAACCCGGCCTGTTTGACCGCACCCTGCGGCAGCTCGTCGTCGTCGGCGGTGTCGGTGGTGGTGGCCGCGGGGTTGCCCTTGGCATCGCGCCAGAGGGGTTCGTCGCCGGTCTCGGTTTCGACGTAGGTGAAGGGGGTGTCGAAGAACAGCAGGTCGACCTGCAGGTTGATCAGGTCCGCGGTGCTGGCATAGACCTCCTTGGCCAGGGCTGGCTCGACTTCGAGCAGCCAGTCCATCGCCCGGTAGCAGGCGTCGTCGCTGACCTCGGGCAGGCCCGCGATGTGCACGTCACCGGCGACCCAGGAGGTCGCGGCCAGCTTCGAGGACGGCGCCAACGCCCGGTTGGCGACCAACGCGAACAGGACCCGTTCAACGGTGGCGTCACGGCGGGTCCGGCTCGGCATGGTGCGCATCGTCTTGGCGACACCGAGCCGGGTCCACAACGCGTCCAACACGTACGCCCCGCCCATCGGGCGGGACGCCACGAACGACAACCCCGCCGCAGCGCCCGCCTCGTTCTCAAGGCTGTCCAGGCCGACAGATGCCTGGCCCAGCAGACGGGACAGCGACCCGATCAGTCGAGCGATCGCGGCCCGGTCCAGGTCTTCGGCCCGGCCGAAGCTGTACAGCACCTTCATCCGCGAGGTCTTGGCGGCCGGGTCCCACTCGTTGTGCGCCAGCTGCAGGTACCGCACCACGGTGCCGTCCTTGTTCCGCCGCGACGAGGTCCTTACGAACATGTCACCAGACGCTACCCGCAGAACACGCACCAAAGCGAGCCAAACACGCCAAGTCGTGTCACTAGGAGTTTCGGGCTGCGTCACTACCCTGCAAACCGCTGACCTGCACGTTCGTATTTCGGCATGTCCCAGAATCGCGATTAGCTGCGGAACTCAGGTCCTGGTGGCTCCCGGTATGCCATTTCGTGCCAGATACGTGCCAGATGAGAGGCGTTTTCTGTTTATTTCTGTCCACACCTGTCACTCCCCCAAACAGCGAATCCCGCTGGTATCAGCGGGATTCGTGGTGCCCCCGGCAGGATTCGAACCTGCGACACCTTCTTTAGGAGAGAAGTGCTCTTCCCCTGAGCTACGAGGGCGTGGCCCACCCCGTGAAGCGGGCGAACTCGACAGTCAAGCCTACCGAGTCCCGACCGCCTTCCCGACCACGTCGACCGTGATGTGGAGCGCGCGGACGATCGACTCCAGAGGCAGCACATCGACGTCAGGGACGTGGACGAGCCCGGCGATCGGTCGAGGACCGGGTATGGAGGCGAGTGAGGTGAGCGCCGCATACAGCGTCTCGTTGCAGACATAGGTGCCGGCGGAGTTGGAGATCTCTGCCGGGATCCCGGCGGCGAGGAGCGCCTCGACAATCCGACGGTTCGGGAGCGTGGCGAAGATGCCGTCCGGCCCACCCGCCACGATGGGAACGCCCTCTGGCGCATACCCGCTGTTGTCCGCGAAGCCCTCCGCCCCACCGGTGTCGCGCAGGTTGATCGCGACCCGCTCCGGGGTGACGGCGCTCCGCCCGGCAGCCAACCCGGTGAGATTGACCGCGTCGGGCGAATGCGCCTCGACCAGGGCGAGCGCCACCTCACCGCAGCGTCCGTACTCGACGGGCAGGACGCCGGTGACGACCCCGACCCCGGCAAGGGTCTCGGGGAGCAGACCGACAGCCTCCTGCGTCGGGTTGCGAACATGGGGGCCGAAGACCTCGAAGCCGGTCACGAGCACGGTAGGCATCTGACCATCCTCCCCTCTAGAGTCCATCGGGTGAGTCCCCACCCCTTCGACCCGGTCCAGCGCCGCACCCTCGGCACGCTGGCCTCTACACAGGTCCTGGGCGGCATCGGGCTCGCGGCGGGCATCGCGGTCGGCTCGCTTATCGCCGAGGACATCACCGGCAGCTCGACGTATGCGGGGCTCGGCGGTACCTTCCAGGTCCTCGGGAGTGCCCTCATCGCCATCCCGGTGGCCCGGCTCATGGCTGCCCGCGGCCGTCGCCCGGGCCTGGTGCTGGGCTATGCGTTGGCTCTCGCCGGTGCCGTCCTCATCATCACCTCCGCCGTGATCAGCAGCTTCGCGCTCCTGCTTCTGGGGAGCCTGTTCTTCGGTGGCGCGACGACGTCGAACTCGCAGAGCCGCTTCGCCGCCGCCGACCTCGCCGCGCCGGAGCATCGCGGCCGGGACCTCTCGATCGTCGTGTGGGCCACGACCATCGGCAGCGTGCTCGGCCCCAACCTCGTCGGTCCGGCTCAGCCCGTCGCGCGCGCCCTCGGGATCCCCACTCTCGCCGGGCCGTTCGTTTTCTCGCTCGCGGCTATCGCGGTAGCGATCCTCGTCCTTGTCCTCCGGCTGCGCCCGGACCCGCTCATCCTGTCCCGGGAGCGCGAGGCGGCCGCCGTCAGCGCGGCTGCCGCAGCCGCCGGCGAGACCACATCCCAGACCATCGCCCCTGTCGGCGGCCCGATCCGCCGGGAGGGCAGCATCCGACAGGGCCTCGGAGACGTCGTGTCGCACCGTCCTGCGCTTCTCGGCCTCATCACCCTCGCCCTCGGGCACGCGGCCATGGTCTCGTTGATGGTCATGACGCCACTGCACATGCACCACGGCGACGCGGACCTCACGCTCATCGGGTTCGTCATCAGCATCCACATCCTCGGGATGTTCGCCCTCTCGCCGCTGGTCGGCATCGCCGTCGACCGCGTGGGCGCAGTTCCCGTCGCCCGGCTCGGGGGCGTCATCCTCCTCACCGCCGCGGTGACCGGCGCATTCGCCGCCGAGGGGTTCTCGGTCCTGCTCACCGTGGCGCTCTTCCTTCTCGGCGTCGGCTGGTCGTGCACGCTCGTGAGCGGCTCCACGCTTCTCACGGCCGCGCTCACCCCCGTGCAACGGCCGGGCGCCCAGGGCTCGGCAGACCTGCTCATGGGGTTGGCCGCCGGGGGCGGTGGGGCGCTCGCCGGTGTGATCATCGCCCAGGCCTCGTATGCGGCGCTCGCCGCCGGCGTCGGAGTCCTCGCCGTCGCGATCCTCGTCGCGACGGTCGTGCTCACCCGACCCCGGACCAGCGGTGACAAAGGGGGAGACACGCATTCAGGGGACCAGTCGATGGCAGGGCATCGCGGATAGCCTGAGTCGGTGACCGAGACCCCGACCGACCCGCGCCGCGACCTCGTCGCCGCCGCTGTGGCCCGGTGGTCTCGACAGCTCGTCGACCTCGGCGGCCGCAACACGCTGCTGTGGTACCGCGACCTGCGGGCGGGCACCCTCGACCTCACGATGGCGCATCCCGGCGGACTGTCGGTGCTCATGGCCGGAGGGGCGCCACGCCTGCGGGACCTGTTCCGTGAGGACACCGCCTTCGCCGAAGCCCGGCACCGTGCCCGGACCATCGCCGCGAAGTCCCGCGAGCTGCTCGAGGAGCGCGGCATCGCGACCCTCCACCTCGCCATCGGGATGGCCACCTGGGACCTCCCCCGCACCACCCGCACGCCGATGGCGCCGGTCCTCCTGCGCTCGGCCACGCTCCGGCCGACGACGCCGGCCCAGGACGACTTCGTCCTCGCCGTCTCGCCCGAGGTCGAGCTCAATCCCGTGCTTGTCCACTACCTCGTCGAGCAGCGGGGTATCACCCTCGACGCGGATCAGATCGAGGCCCTCACCGACACCCCGACCGGCTTCGACCCCCAGCCGGCCTACCGTGCGCTGGCGGAGGTATGCGCTGGTCTCGACGGCTTCTCCATCTCTCCTCGCCAGGTAGTCGGCACGTTCTCGTATGCGAAGCTCCCCATGGTCGTCGACCTCGCCGCCCAGATCGACGGACTCGCGAACCACGACGTCGTCGCGGCCCTCGCCGGAGACGCCGACGCCCTGTCGTCGGTGCGCTCGAGCCCGCCCCAGCCCGACCTGCGCGTCGACCCCCGGCGGGAGCACCTCGTCCTCGACGCCGACGCGACGCAGATCGCCGCGATCGAGGCGGCCCGGGTGGGGTCCAACCTCGTCATACAGGGACCACCCGGTACCGGCAAGTCCCAGACGATCGCCAACCTCATCGCCGCCCTCATGGCCGACGGCCGCCGGGTCCTCTTCGTCGCCGAGAAGCGCGCCGCCATCGACGCCGTGCACCAACGCCTCACCCAGGTGGGCCTGGCCGACCTCGTGCTCGACCTCTATGACGGGGTGGGCAGCCGGCGCGCAGTGGCACGGGAGTTCGGTGCCGCCCTCGACGCCTACTCCCAGCCGCAGCGGCCCGGATCCGGCAGCGCCAACGGTCCGCAGGCGACCACCCTGCTCCTTGCGACCCAGGGCGAGCTCACGGGACATCGCGACGCCCTGCACGGCAGGCGCGAGCCCTACGGCGTCTCGGCCTTCGAGGCACAGGAGTCGGTCAGCCGGCTCGCGGCGGCGAGCCCGCCGCCGCGGAGCAAGGTCCGGCTGCGGGGGGAGAGCCTGCACGGCGTCGACCGGACCCGGATGGAGGAGTCGGGCTCCGCCCTGGCCCGTGCCGCGAGCCTGGGCGCCTGGTCGGAGGACGCCGAGCACGACCCGTGGTTCGGAGCACGCATCCCGACGAGCGAGGACGCCGTGCGCGCCCTCGAGATCGCCGAGCGGTATGCGGGGGGCGGCCTCGAGAAGTTCTCCACCCTCGTCGAAGAGGTCTTCGGCTCGTTGCGGATCCCCAGCGCCACCTCGGTCACGGAGTGGGGAACGATCCTCGGCACGGCCAGCCGGGTGAAGGAGACCCTCGAGACCTTCCGGGCCGAGCTGTTCGACGTGCCTCTGGCCGACCTCATCGGCGCGACTGGCACTCGCGAGTACCGCCGCTCGCATGGTGTCGAGCTGAGCTGGTGGGAGCGCTGGCGGCTGCGCCGCCAGGCTGAGCGCTATCTGCGCCCCGGCCCGCGGCCCCGCAGCCTCCACGACGAGCTCGTCGCGGCCGATGGCCAGCGCCAGGCGTGGAACAAGCTCATGGGCAAGGGTGGCCGACCGGAGGTCCCGCACGACCTGGGGAGAGCGGTCGACGCATACGCCCGCCTTTCGGCCGACCTCGAGTGGCTCGGGGCTCGCCTCGCCGGAACCGCAGGTGGGGGCCGCTTCCTCACCGACCCGATCGTCCTGGTCGCCGAGCGCTTCGATGCCCTCGCGGCCGCACCCGAGCGACTCCGGGTCATTCCGAGCGTCATCGGCGTGCTCGACGACGCCCGCGCCCAGGGCTGGGGGCCGCTCATCGAGGACCTCGCCTCCCGCCGGGTGGCGCCGCAGGGTGTATCGGCCGAGGTCGCGTTCGTGTGGTGGACCTCGGTCTGCGACGACATCGCCCTGGCCGATCCGCTCTACGGCGAGCCGGCGGGCGACCGGCTGCGCGCCGTGGTGAGCGACTTCGCCGAGGCCGACCGGCAGCACCTGCGTGACAACGCGGCACGGGTGCGCGAGGCCGTCGCGGGTCGCGCCCGCACAGAGCTGAGACACCGGCCCGCCGAGGAGTCACTCGTGCGCGCCGAGGCGGGCCGCAGCCGTGGCCACAAGTCTCTGCGCGACCTCATGTCGAGCTCCTCCGGCCTGCTCACGGCCCTCAAACCGTGCTGGATGATGAGCCCGCTCGTCGTCGCCGGCGCGCTGCCGCAGGGCACCTACTTCGATGTCGTCATCTTCGACGAGGCCTCGCAGATCCCTCCGGCGCAGGCCGTCTCCGCGATCGCTCGGGCCCACCACGTCGTGGTCGCCGGCGACGACCGGCAGCTGCCGCCCACGACCTTCTTCACGAGCGCCGGCGACGACCTCACCGACGAGGTCGCCATCGAGGGGAGCCAGGTCGACCTCACGAGCGGGTTCGAGTCGGTCCTCGACGTGCTCGCGGCGGTCGTCCCGGTACGGCGGCTCTCGTGGCACTATCGTTCAACCGACGAGCGGCTCATCGCCTTCGCCAACGACCACCTCTATGACGGCGCGCTCATCACCTTCCCCGGCACCGGCACCGACTCTCCGCTGTCCGTCGAGCACGTCGACGGGGTCGGAGTGCTCACCGAGGGGTCCGAGGGCGTCGAGACGACCACCAGCGAGGTCGACCGGGTGACCGATCTCGTCCTCGAGCACGCCCGCACCCGGCCGGAGGACTCCCTCGGCGTCATCGCGCTCGGGATCACCCACGCGACCCGCCTCGAGGAGGCGATCCGGACGGCCCTGGCGGCCGAACCCGGTCTCGCTCCCTTCTTCGACGAGGAGCGGGGCGAGCGCTTCTTCGTCAAGAACCTCGAACGCGTCCAGGGCGACGAGCGCGACGCGATCATCCTCTCGATCGGCTACGGCAAGACCCCGCACGGGCGGGTCATCTACCGGTTCGGGCCGATCAACCAGGAGGGCGGCGAGCGGCGGCTCAACGTCGCCATCACCCGCTCGCGCCGCCGGATGACGGTCGTCACCTCGCTGCGGTCGGGCGACCTCGACCCTGAGCGGCTCAACTCGCGCGGAGCGAGGATGCTGCGCGACTTCCTCGCCTATGCCGAGCGGGCCGGGCGGGCTGAGCTGCCTCCGACCGTCAGCGAACGCGGAGGGGACCTGCCGCTCGTGATGAGCGAGATGGCCCGACGCCTGCGGGCACATGACCTGGTCGTCCACGAGGGCTATGGCCATGGTGAGGCCCCGATCGACCTCGCCATCGAGGACCCGAACAGCAGTGGGACTCTCGTTCTCGCGGTGGAGTCCGACGGGCCGCAGTATGCGTCACTCGCCACGGTCCGCGACCGGGACCGGCTCCGGGCCGAGCACCTCGCCAGGCTCGGCTGGGTGCACCACCGGATCTGGACGGCGGACGTGTTCCGGGACCCGGCCCGCGACGTCTCCGCGATCGTCCGGCTCGCGCACCGCCGGGCTCCGGCGCCTCTGGTAGAGGACGAACAGGTTGCAGAGGAAGCCCCCGGTGGGTCCGAGTCCCCGACTGCCTGACCTCACGCTTGCCGATGCGGGGCGAGCCTTCGTCATGCGGCCTGGATCGGTGCGGGCACTCGTCGTCCCGGCCGGGTCGGGGTCGCCGCCGGCGGTCGCGGGACCGGTGAGCCTGGTCGCCGAGGAGTCCGGGCAGAGCGACGGGGCAGGGACGGTCCGCCGCTACCGACTCGAGGCGCTCGCGGCCGGCACTGCGACGATCCGGTCGGGGGATGTGGAGTGGCGCATCGAGGTGAGGGGACCCGCGCACACGGTCGAACAGACCCGCGACGACACGGATGAGGGCTGGGGCGACGTCGGGTCGCGGCACTCCCGGACGTGGTGGGAGGAGCAGCGCCCTCCGCACTGGTGACGCGAACGGCCCCCGGTCGATGAAGGGAACGGGGACCGTTCGGGTCGTGCGAGGTGACTCAGCCGCGGGCGCGGAGGGAGTCGCGGATCTCGCGGAGCAGCTCGACGCTCTCCTCGGTGGTGGGCTCCTCCGCGGTGACGTAGCGCTCACGAGCGGCCTGGTACGGCTTGACGACGAAGAAGTACACGATGGCCGCGATGAGGATGAAGGAGACGACGAAGGTGAGGAACGGTCCGACGGTCGTGAAGCCGCCGACCTCCCACTCGTCGAAGTTCGGGGCGCCGCCGGCCTTGGCGAGGGCCTCCATGACGATGGCGGTGAAGCTCTCGACGACCTTGGCGAAAGCGCCGGCGATGATGAACGCGACAGCAAGTTCGACGAGGTTGCCACGCATGGTGAAGTCCTTGAAGCCCTTCATGGGACTCTCCTTCTCAGTTCTGTGGGGTGTCTGTGGGATGGCGCACGCGAAGCGGCGCCGATCCGATGTCAACGGGTGAGGCTAGTCCACTCCTGGTGGTTGCGCGACCGCGTACCCGGCTGCGAGCTAGCGCGAGACCAGGGATGTCAGCGCCGCGGGGTCAGCTGTGAGCGCGATCGCATACCCCGTGATGACCATAGCCACCGCCGCGGTCCGGCGCAGGACGAACCGCCGCCAGGCTGCGCGCCGGCCGGGCCCGAGAAGTCCGGGGAAGGCGCCGGCGAGACGTAGCCGCGGGTGCATCCGGCTTGGGCTCGCGACCGCGCGGTGTCGACCCGCAGCACCGGGGGTCTTGTCGCGCCGCACTGCGCCGTGGCTCACGGCGGGTCGAACGGCAAGCGCAGCCCGTCGAGGGACTGCTGACAGCGGCAGCCCGGTTCTGTGTCGTCGGGCTCGGGCAGCGCACCGATCACCTCGGCCACTACGCCCTTGAGTCGGTCGACGTTCCCCGCGAACGCGGCCAGGACCGCTTGGTGGGTGACTGCAGCTCCGCCGTCGACGCCGGCATCGAGGTCGGTGACCAGCGCCACCGTTGTGAAACACATCGCGAGCTCACGCGCCAGACCTGCCTCCGGCATCGCGGTCATGCCGACGACCGACCATCCGGCCTGCTGGTGCATGATCGACTCCGCGCGCGTGGAGAAACGTGGGCCGTTGATGACCACGAGCGTCCCCCCGTCGACGACCTGCAGGTCATGGCGCGGCGCGGTCGCCACGACGGCCCGCCGCCCCACCGGGCAGTAGGGGTCGGCGAACTCGACGTGGATGACCGCGCCGGGCTCGTCGTAGAACGTGTGGTTCCGGCCCCAGGTCCGGTCGACGACCTGCTCGGGCACGACGATCGCGCCCGGCCCGACCTCGGCCCGCAGCGATCCGACCGCGCAAGGGGAGATGACCTGCCGGACCCCGACGCTGCGCAGCGCCCAGAGATTGGCGCGGTAGTTCACCCGGTGAGGCGGGAAGCGGTGGTCCTCCCCGTGCCGGGCGATGAAGGCGACCCGACGCCCCTCGATCGAGCCGATGACGAGGTCGGCGCTCGGCTGGCCGAACGGTGTCTGCACCGCTACTCGCTCGGCGTCGAAGAACGAGTAGAAGCCGGAGCCGCCGATGACGCCGTAGTGCGCCGGCACAGGAGAAGAGGTCACGCCACGAAGGCTAACCGGATCGTGCGTGGAGCAGGCCCTCGGTCAGTCCGCCGTGGACGACGCGCCCGAGGAGGCGGTCGCTGTGGACGGCTCCTTCTTCGATGACGTCGGGCTGGACTCCGACGACGAGCCGGAGGCCGAGCCCGACGAGCTCGGGGAAGCCGCCGGCGTCGTCGACGAGCCCGAGGACCGGGAGTCGTTGCGGTAGAACCCGCTGCCCTTGAAGACGACGCCGACGGCGTTGAAGAGCTTGCGGAGCCGGCCGCCGCACTCGGGACACTCGCTCAGCGCGTCGTCAGTGAAGGACTGGACGATGTCGAA
The DNA here is from genome assembly GCA_046260445.1 of Dermatophilaceae bacterium. GTDB lineage: Bacteria > Actinomycetota > Actinomycetes > Actinomycetales > Dermatophilaceae > F2B08. The sequence goes on from JBHEPF010000159.1 coordinate 14,831, forward strand.
ACGGTGCTCACACTCGGTGCAGGCGTACGCATACGTGGGCACGGACGGTTACCTCGTTCGGTCGCGCACACGGGGGACCGGTGCGCCAGGATGGTGGTTTCGATCGTACCTGCATCGCGAGGCACCTCTTCACACCTCCTTCTCCCACCTCCTTCTCCCACCTCCTGCCTCGGCTCACACCTGCTTAGGGTCGGGGGGCCGACCCGACCGCGGCTGCCGCAACCGCGGCGCCCAGCCCGCCAGCCGGCCCCCCTCGCTCACAGCACGCACCCGGCGCTCGGCGGCGTCACGCGCCCGGGTCGTCGTGACGATGAGCAGCTCGTCGCCGGCGAGGATCGAGGTGGCCGGGGAGGGTACGAAGCCGGCCTTGTCACGGATGATGAGCGTGACGTTGGCTCCGGGCGGGAGCCGGAGCTCGCCGACCTCGACGCCGGCGATGCGAGAGCCCTCCCCGACACTGACCTGGAGCAGGTCGGCATCGAGCTCCTCCAGGGGCACGAGCTCGACCTCCAGGCTGACCGACTGGTACGCCTGGGTCAGCTTGAGCCGTCGGGCCACCCAGGGCAGGGTCGGGGCCTGGAGCAGGGTGAAGACGAGGACGAGCACGAAAACGAGGTCGAAGATCCAGGCCGCGTCGAGGCCGTAGGTGATGGGGACGGTCGCGAGCACGACCGGGACGGCGCCACGCAGGCCGGCCCAGGAGAGGAAGGCCTGCTCCCGCCACGACATTCCGAACGGCAGGAGCGAGACGACGACCGAGAGCGGCCGGGCGACGAGGAGCAGGACCAGCCCGATGATCGCCGCGGGGATGATCTGGTCGACGAGGTTGGCCGGCCTGGCGAGGAGCCCGAGCATGACGAACAGGCCGATCTGGGCGAGCCAGCCCAACGCCGTCCCGAACGCGTGGACGGACTGCTGGTGCGGCAGGTGGGAGTTGCCCATGACCAGCGCCGCGAGGTAGCAGGCGATGAACCCGGAGGTCTGGGTCAGCGAGGCGCTCGCATACGCGAGGATCGCGACGGCGAAGATCGCGATCGCGAACAGGCCAGAGGAGGTCGAGGCGATCCGACGCAGCACCCGCACGCCGACCCAGCCGATCGCGAGACCGATGACCGCGCCGCCGACGAGCTGCACGGTGGCGTTGAGGAACAGGGCCAGGACCGAGAGTGACTCGTCGATGCTCGCGGCGTCGGCCGCGAAGGCCACGACAAGGATGACGACCGGGGCGTCGTTGAACCCGGACTCGGCCTCGAGAAGGCCGCTGAGCCGACGGGGGAGGGACACGGTACGCAGAACGGAGAACACCGCGGCTGCGTCCGTCGAGGCGAGGACGGCCCCGATGATGAGGGCCATCTCCAGGGGCACGCCGAGGATAAAGTGGGCGGCGCCCGCGACGACGAGGACGGAGATGACGATACCGACCGTCGCGAGTGACAGGGCGGGGCCCATCGAGCGTCGGATCCCCGACCACTTCGTCGTGAGGCCACCCTCGATGAGGATGAGGGCGAGCGCCGCATACCCCAGCGCCTCGGCCAGCCGCTCGTCGTCGAACCGGATCCCGAGACCCGCCTCACCGAGGATCATCCCGATGACGAGGTAGATGACCAGCGAGGGCATGCCCGAGCGCACCGAGAGGCGCACCGCTGCGGCAGCGGCGAGCAGGGTGAGACTGCCCAGAAGGAGGGCGGGGTTGAGGTCGGCAGCCGTGAAGCCGCCATCCGCAAAGATCACAGACCCGCACCCCCGCTCCCATCGTGAGCGGGCGTGACGAGGCCGCAGCGCGTCGCTGGTGTCCCTGTCACGGCCCTGTCGTCTCCCGTCCGGCGGCTGGTGTGTCCTAGTCTCGCAGGGTGACCCGTCGTCAGCAGTTCCGTCTCGCCGCCGTCGCCGTCGCGATCGGACTCGTCATCGCCCTCGTGGTCGGCGTGACGCTCGCCACCACGGCCGTGCGCCGACCCTTCCCCCCGACGACCGGAGAGCTCTCGCTCGCCGGGCTGTCCGGTCCGGTCGAGGTGCTGCGCGACGAGCGCGGGGTGCCGCACATCTACGCCGACACCGCCGACGACCTGGCGATGGCGCAGGGCTTCGTCCACGCCCAGGACCGCTTCTTCCAGATGGACCTCGGGCGGCACGCGACGGCCGGCCGCCTGGCCGAGCTCGTCGGCGAGGCGGGCCTCGAGAGCGACAAGGTGGTCCGTACCCTCGGCTGGCGCCGCGTCGCCGAGCAGGAGCTGCCGCTCCTCGAGCCACGCACCCGGCGGCTCCTGCAGGCCTACGCGGACGGCGTCAACGCCTACATCGACCGCCACTCCAGCCCGAGCGCGATGGGGCTGGAGTACGTCCTCCTCGGTCAGCAGTTCGGCGGCTACAGCGTCGAGGAGTGGACCCCGGTCGACTCCCTGGCCTGGCTCAAGGCGATGGCCTGGGACCTCAAGGGCAACTACGAGGGCGAGCTGACCCGGGCCCGGCTGGCAGGTCGGATGACTCTGGAGCAGATCCTGGAGCTCTACCCTGCGCTCAACCTCGACGCCCGCCCCCCCATCCTCTCCGAGGATGAGTGGGACCCCGACTCGACCGCCCCCGCTGAGTCGCGGGTCGCCCTCGACGACCTCGGCGTCGACCTCGCCGACGTCGAGCGGGTCGAGGCGGCGTATGCGCGGGTCGGCGGGGCGATGGAGGCGATGCCCGAGGCGCTCGGCCGCGGCGAGGGTGTCGGCTCCAACTCCTGGGCCGTCACCGGGTCCAAGTCCTCGACGGGGCAGCCGATCCTCGCCAACGACCCGCACCTCGCAGTCGGGATCCCGAGCGTCTTCTACCAGGTCGGCCTGCACTGCAGGGCGGTGACGAGCGGCTGCCCGTTGGACGTCGCCGGCTTCTCCTTCGCCGGGGTCCCCGGAGTCGTCATCGGGCACAACGACCGGATCGCCTGGGGCTTCACGAACCTCGTCGCCGACGTCACCGACTTCTACCTGCACCGGCTGCGGGACGAGACCTACCTGCGCGACGGGACCTACCTTCCCCTGGAGGCGCGCACCGAGACCATCCGGGTCGCCGGGGGTGAGAACGAGACGATCACGGTCCGCTCCACGGTGCAGGGGCCGCTGCTCTCCGACGTCGTCACCGCGGCGAGCGACGCGGGCGCGAACGCTTTCGTCCAGGACCGCACCGTCCGGGAGCGGTACGCGGTCGCGCTCGCGTGGACCGGACTGGTCCCCAGCAACACTGCCGATGCGATCGTCGGCTTCAACACCGCGACGAACTTCAGCGAGTTCCGGGACGCCGCGGAGAAGTTCGCCGTTCCCGGTCAGAGCCTCGTCTATGCCGACGTCGACGGCAACATCGGGTACCAGGCCCCCGGGCTGATCCCGGTGAGGACCCCGGCCATCCAAGGAGCGGCCCCCGGGTACTGGCCGGCGCCGGGCTGGGACCCCAGCTATGACTGGCGCGGGTTCGTGCCTTTCGAGGAGATGCCGTGGACCTACAACCCCGAGGACGAGGTCATCGTCGCCGCGAACCAGGCGGTGACGGAGAGCACCCGCCCGTTCCTCAGCACCGAGTTCGACCACGGGTACCGGGCGACCCGGATCCGGGAGCTCATCGAGGAGTTCGGCGCCCTCGGCCCGGCCGACATGGCCGAGCTGCAGATGGACTCGACCAACCCCTTCGCGCCCACGCTCGTGTCGGCGCTGCTCATGATCGACACCAGTGACGACGAGTTCACGGCCGAGGCGCAGCGGCTCCTCGTCGACTGGGACGACACGACTCCTGAGGATTCCTCGAGCGAGGGTGCGGCAGCCGCCTACTACAACGCCGTCTGGCGCAACCTGCTGGCTCTGCTCTTCGACGACGAGCTGCCGCGCGACCTCTGGGCGGTGGGTGGGGCGCAGCACCAGGCCGCTGTCGCCGAGCTGCTCAGCCGCCCGAACAGCCTGTGGTGGGACAACAAGCAGACGCCGGGCATCACCGAGGAGCGCGACGAGATCCTCCGCCAGGCGCTCCGGGCGGCGCGTCTGGAGCTGACCCGTCAGCTCGGCAAGGACCCGCAGGAATGGGAGTGGGGCAAGCTGCACACCCTCACGCTCGAGCACGACATCCTCGGGGGCGAGAGCGTCCCCGGCCCGATCCGCTGGCTCGCCAACCGCGGGCCCTACGCCATGCCAGGAGGTCCGGCGATCATCAACGCCAACAGCTGGAGCGCCAACGAGGGATACCACGTCGACCGCGGACCGGCGATGCGGATGGTCGTCGACCTCTCCGATCTCGATGCCTCCACCTGGGTCAACCAGACCGGCCAGAGCGGGCACCCTTACCACGCCCACTACAGCGACCAGACCAAGTCCTGGGTCGCCGGTGAGCAGTTCCCGTGGCTGCACTCGGAGCAGGCCGTCCGGGAAGCCACCGCTGACACGCTGACCCTCGTCCCCGGCGGCTAGCGCGTCACTGGTCGCCGTCCGCTGGACCCTCCCCCACCCAGCGCAGACCGTCCGCGGTGAGCACCCCATCCACGGGCCGGTCGTGCGGCTCGTGGGGGAGCCGCGGCTCGGCCAGGTCCTCTTCGGGGTGGAGCACGCAGACCACCGGCGCAGTGGGAGCGAACCGGGGCAGTGCCTTGTCGTAGCAGCCTCCACCCTGTCCCAGACGGGTCCCGCCCACATCGACTGAGAGCCCCGGGATGAAGGCGACCGACACCTCGGCCACCGCATCCTTCCCCAGCGGCGCACCGAGCCCGTCGGGTGACCACTGCGCCCAGTCCAGGTCGAGATCGGCGAGGGTGACGGGGACGAGGACGCGCATACCTCTCTCGTATGCCGCGCGCATCAGAGCGCGCACGTCCGGTTCAAGGGGGAGCGGCTCATAGGCCGTGATCGTCACGGGCCCCTCGCCTCGGTTGCGCTCCACCTCGACCAGGGCCAGGTGGGCCAGACGCGCTCCGTCGGCGGCGAGGTTCCGGGCGGCGGCGATGTCGCGTCGACGGGCACGCAGCGCACGCCGTCGCCCGCGCTTGGGCGCGGGCAGCGGCGGGGAGTTCGGATCCTCGGTCGGCGGCACGGCCACCATGTTAGGAGCGCACGGTTAGGCTTGAGCGCCATGAGGCATCCGGGTCTACAGGCAGCCGTCGACATGATGCGGGCGGCCGGGGTGAGCGACCAGGCCGTGGCGGTCTTCGCGACCTACCACGCCCAGCTCCAGTCGGGTCATACCGGCACCATTCCCGAGGACTCGATCCTCCCGCTCACCGACGTCCCCCAGCTCGGCGCGGTCACCGCGACCGAGGAGGAGCGGCGCGAGGCGCTCGCTCACACGGCCGTTCTCAAGCTCAACGGCGGGCTCGGGACCTCGATGGGGATGACTGGACCGAAGTCGCTCGTGCCCGTCCGCGACGGGCACACCTTCCTCGACATCGTCGCTCACCAGGTCACCTCGCTCCGGGAGCGCTACGACGTCGAGCTGCCGCTGCTGTTCATGCACTCGTTCTCGACCCGTGAGGCCTCTCTCGAGGCACTCCGCGCCCACCCCGAGATCGAGGTGGCCGGGATCCCGCTCGACATCCTGCAGAACCGCGAGCCGAAGCTCACCGTCGACGACCTCGCCCCGGTGCAGTGGCCGCCGAACCCCGACCTCGAGTGGTGCCCACCCGGACACGGCGACGTCTACGTCTCCCTCCTCACCTCCGGAGCGCTCGACCTGCTCAAGGAGCGCGGGTACGAGACGCTCTTCCTGTCCAACATCGACAACCTCGGCGCGACGTGCGACCCGGACATCGCCGCCTGGATGCGCGCCGAGCGGATCCCGTACGCCGCGGAGGTCTGCGCCCGCACGCACAACGACCGTAAGGGCGGCCACCTCGCCATCCGCAAGAGCGACGGCCGGCTGGTCCTGCGGGACACCGGCGCCGTCGACCCGGGCGAGATGGAGTACTTCCAGGACACCGAGCTGCACACGACGTTCCACACGAACAACCTCTGGATCAGCGTCGACCGACTCCACGAGCAGCTCTCGAGCACCGGTGGGGTCCTCGGCCTGCCGATGATCACCAACCACAAGAACGTCGACCCCACGGACCGGACCTCGCCCGAGGTCATCCAGATCGAGTCGGCCATGGGCTCGGCGATCGAGGTGTTCGAGGGAGCCCAGGCGATCGCCATCCCGCGCACCCGGTTCCGCCCGGTCAAGACGACCAACGAGCTGCTCCTCCTCCGCTCGGACATCTACGAGCTGACCGACACCTACGAGCTCGTCTCGCAGGTCGACCACGAGGACCCCTATGTCGACCTCGGTCCGACCTACTCCCACATCGGCGACTTCCTGGCGCACTTCGCGCAGGGGGTGCCGTCCATCCGCGACTGCACCAGCCTGCGGCTGCGAGGGCAGCTGACGTTCGGAGCCGGCGTGCGCTGCGTCGGCGACGTCGACATCGTGGCGGAGCACCCCTCGGTCGTCCCGGACGGTGCGGTGCTCACCGGCTCGGGCGCCGACGTCATCGAGGCGCGATGACGCTGCGCACCATCGAGGAGCACCTCGGCGCCATCCTCGCGACGCTGCGGCCGACGCGGGTGGTCGAGGTCGCGGTGGGTGAGGCGCTGGGACGCACCCTCGCGGAACCGGTCCGCTCGGCCGTCGACCTGCCCGGGTTCACGAACAGCGCCATGGACGGGTATGCGGTGCGCGCCGCGGACTGTGCCGGTGCCTCCGCGAACGCGCCGGTCGTCCTGCCCGTGCTCGGCGACATCGCCGCCGGTGACACCCGGATGCTGTCCCTCGAGCTAGGCCGCTGCTGGCGGATCATGACCGGCGCGCCGCTCCCCGGGGGTGCCGACGCCGTCGTGCCCGTCGAAGACAGTGATGGCGGGACCGAGACCGTGGCGCTCCGGCTCGCCCCCGAGGTGGGGCGGCACGTGCGCCGGCGCGGGGAGGATGTCGCCAACGGGACCGAGATCCTCACGGCGGGCGAGGTCGTGACCCCGGGGCGGCTCGCCCTGCTCGCCGCAGCGAACGTGCCGAGGGTGCGGGCGCATACCTCACCCTGTGTGGCGATCATCTCGACCGGTGACGAGCTGCGCGAGCCGGGCGCCGATCTCGGGCACGGACAGATCGTCGACAGCAACTCCCTCATGCTCGAGGCGCTGGTGCGGGCGAGCGGGGCGGAGCCGCTGCGGATGCGCCGATCGCGCGACGACGCCACGAGCTTCCGGGTGCTGCTGTCCGAGGCCGCCGCGGCAGCCGACCTCGTCCTCACGACGGGCGGGGTGTCGATGGGGGCCTACGACACCGTCAAGGAGGTTCTCTCCGCGAGCGGCGAGGTCGAGTTCGCCAGGGTCGCGATGCGGCCCGGTATGCCGCAGGGACACGGTGTCGTCGGGTCGCGGCGCACGCCGGTCATCACCCTGCCCGGCAACCCGCTCAGTGCGATGGTCTCTTTCCACGTCTTCGTCCTGCCTGCGCTCGCGGCGCTGCAGGGACGGGCGTCCGGGGTCTCCTCATGGCGGGCCGGTGCCGTGCCGGCGAGAGCCGGCGTGGGGTGGCGTTCCGTCCAGGGCAAGACCGAGCTCAGCCGGGTCACGCTCCGCGACGGCCTCGCCTGGCCGGCGACGGGCCAGGGCTCGCACATGGTCGGAGCCCTCGCCCAGGCCGATGCGCTCGCGATCGTGCCGCCCGACGTCTCGGTGGTCGTCGAAGGCGATGTCGTGCAGTGTCTGCCGCTCGTGGGTGCGGCGCGATGACGGACAACACCGGAGCCCGGCTCACCCATGTCCGGTCCGACGGCTCCGCGCACATGGTCGACGTCTCCGCCAAGTCGGTGACGGCTCGCGAGGCTTCGGCCGCGGGTCGTGTCCTCCTCAGCGCCGCCGCTGTCGATGCGCTGCGCTCGGGTGAGGTGCCCAAGGGGGACGCGCTGGCCGTCGCGCGGGTCGCGGGCATCCAGGCCGTCAAGAAGACCCCCGACCTCATCCCGCTCGCCCACCCCGTCGCCGTTCACGCCGTGGCGGTCGACCTCACCGTCGTCGACGAGGGGGTCGAGATCGTCGCGACGGTGCGCACCGCGGACCGTACCGGCATCGAGATGGAGGCACTCACCGCCGTGAGCGTCGCCGCCCTCACCGTCGTCGACATGGTCAAGGCCGTCGACAAGCACGCCCGGATCACAGATGTGCGGGTGACCGCCAAGTCCGGTGGCCGCTCGGGGGACTGGCAGGAGGGGAGCGCATGACCGAGTCTCCCGCGCACACCTCTCGGGCGGTCGTCATCACCTGCTCGACGCGAGCGGCCAAGGGCGTCTACCCGGACCGGGGCGGGCCGTTCCTCGTCGAGGCGTTGCGCTCCTGGGGGTTCCAGTGTGAAGACCCCGTCGTGGTCCCGGACGGTCCGCTTGTCGAGGCGGCGCTGCGTGATGCCGTTGCCACCGGCGCCGCGGTCGTCCTCACCACGGGAGGAACCGGGCTCACACCGACCGACGGCACCCCCGAGGCCACGCGGGTGGTCATCGACACCGAGGTGCCGGGGATCGCGGAGGCGATCCGGGTCGCGGGGGTGGCCCAGGGCATACCGACCGCGATGCTCTCGCGCGGGATCGCCGGACTGGCCGGGCGCACACTCGTCGTCAACGTGCCGGGCTCGAGCGGTGGGGTCAAGGACGCGATCCGAGTGCTCGGGCCGGTGCTCGCGCATGCGGTGAGCCAGATCGGCGGCGGTGACCACTGATGCGCAGGGACCCTTGGTGGTGAGCCGAGGAGGGGTCACCCTCGCCGGGCGCACTCCCCGGGGAGAGCCGATCGTGCTGCGCCCGTTCAGGTTCCGGGACCAGGAGGAGTTCACCGAGGCGCGACGGCGGGACCGGGGCTGGCTCGGTCCATGGGACCCGACGACCCCCGACGGGGAGCCGCCGGTGATGAGTTTCCGTGAGATGCTCCGCCGCCAGCGGTCGCGCGCGAGGGCCAAGGAGTCGCTCGCGTTCGTCATCGAGCTGCACGGCGAGATCGTCGGTCAGATCAACGGCAACTCGATCACCTGGGGGGCGGCGCGCTCGTTCAGTGCGGGGTACTGGGTCTCCTCCCGCGTGGCCGGTCGGTGGATCGCGCCGACCGCGGTGGCGCTGCTCGGTGACTACGGGTTCGGCGGGCTCGGGCTGCACCGGCTCGAGCTCGGCATCCGGCCGGAGAACACCGCCAGCCGCGCCGTCGCGCGCAAGCTGCGGATGCGCGAGGAGGGTCTGCGGCCGAACTTCCTGCACATCGACGGCGCCTGGCGGGACCACTTCATCTTCGCGCTCACCACCGAGGACCTCGCCCGGGACGGGTGGGGGTCCACGATGGGCGAGCGACTCGCCCGCGCCTGGTCCGAACGGATCTCCCACAGCTGACCACCCACCCCCCGCTACCTCTCCCTCGACGGAAGATGGTGAGCGAGGTGCTGTCACATCCGTTTCACCTGTCACTTCCGCGACACACCGACGAGGTTGCGGGAAGGTCTCCGTGGGCGGTCCTACGGTGGGACCCGTGGGTACCGGGATCGTCTTCGTCGTGCTGGTCGCGATCTGGGTTGCCTATTTCGTGCAGTACTGGTCCCGTCGCCGGGAGCACCTGGCGACCGCCCGCTCCGTCGAGTCCTTCGCGGAGGCGATGCGGGTCCTCGAGCGCCGGCCGGCCCTTCGTGCACCCTCTGGCCATCGGATCTCCTCGGCGTACGCGATGAGCCCGGCCCGAGTTGTCAGCGCCCGTCCCGCACCGCGGCCGCAGGTCATCGCCAAGCCGCACCCCACGACGCCGTCACCTCTGCGTGGAGGAGCCCTCCGTATGTCGACCCCCGCCGCTCCCACTCCCGCCCCTCAGGACAGCACCCCACCGCAGCGTCTGACGCGGAACGCGCGGGCCGCCGGTCCCCGGCCGAAGCGGTCGCGACCCCGACCGGCAACGAGCCCGGTCACCAGCTCGCCCAGTCGCAAGGTCCGCGGTCTCGCCCTCCTGGGCTCGTTCGTCGTCACGCTCGTCATCGCCGCCCTCGCGGCCTTCTCCTTGCTGCTGTGGTGGGTGCCGCTCATCGGCGTCGCGGTCGTGGGTGCGAGCTTCCTCTGGCTGCGCTCGAGCGTTCAGGCCGAGATCGCGGCACGCCGGGGGTCCCGAGGCCGAAAGCCGGCCCGACGGTCCGTGCAACGGCCCGCGCGACGATCGGCCCAGGGTCCCTCAGCGCCCGCGGCCGCTGAGCGGACGGGTGCGCCGGCGCAGGAGCACGCGGCCATCAGCTCGTCCGTGGACGCAGCCGAGCCCGAGCTCATCGAGGCCATCATCGCTGCCGAGGATTCCGTCAGCGCGGCGGACGAGCAGCGCACCGACGCCTGGAAGCCCGTCCCGGTGCCGCCACCCACCTACACGCTCAAGGCGAAGGCCGAGCGTCCCGCCGTTCCCGCGCCTGCAGTGACTGGCGAGGACCCCTCGGCCTCAGTGGTCACCCAGGCGCAGGACGCGGACCGGACCGCCGCATACGGCACCTGAGCGACTCCGGATCCGGCGCGCGGCTCCGTCGTGATCAGTGGGCGGTCTGGTCGGTGACCTGTTCCGGGTCGAGGAGGCCTTCGTCGCTCGCGGTGACGTCCTCGTCCGCGAGGTAGTACTTGCCGACGGCGTTGAGCACGGCGACCACGGGAACGGCGATGAGTGCGCCGGTGATGCCGGCGAGGACGATTCCCGCGGCGATCGCGAGGATCACGCCGAGCGGGTGGAGCTTCATCACCCGCCCCAGGAGTAGCGGTTGAAGAAGATGTGACTCGATCTGCTGGACGGCGATGACTCCGGCGAGCATGAGGAGAGCGGTGATCGGACCGTGCGCGACGAGAGCGAGCAGGACTGCGATCGTGCCGGAGAGCCCACCGCCGACGATCGGGACGAACGCGCCGATGAACACGAACAGGAAGATGATCGCCGGGAAGGGGACGTCGAGGAGGATCGCGACGAGCGTGATCCCGGTCGCGTCGGCGAGGGCGACGACGATGGTGGCGCGGGTGAACGAGCTCAGCTGCGCCCAGGCGATGTGACCGGCGTCGTGCACCCCCGGACGGACCCGGCCGGGAAAGAAGCGAACGACCCATCCCCAGATCCGGTCTCCGTCATAGAGGAAGAAGAAGAGCGCGAAGAGGGCGATGAAGAAGCCGGCGATGAAGTGTCCCGCCGTGATGCCCACCTGGGCGAGCAGCGGCCCGAGGTCGCCTGACCCGTCGGTCACGGCCTCGCGCGCCCGCGCGATGTACCCGTCGATCTGGAAGTTGCTGATCCCGAACGTGTCGCGCGTCCAGGCGCGGATCTCGTCGATGCCTTGAAGCACCTGCTCCGTCACGTCGCCGAGTCCACCGGACAGGGTCCGCCCGATGATCGTGAAGGCTCCGGTGAGGATGAGGACGAGCGCGATGACCGTCAGTCCGGCGGCCAGGCCGCGGGGGACCGCGCGCACGAAGACGTGGTAGAGCGGCTGCAGGAGTGCCGCGAGGAGGATCGCGACGAGAACCGGGACGACGATGGTGGAGATGCGCGACACCGCCATGAGCACGACGAGGACCGCTGCCGCGATGATGAGGATCCGCCAGGCCCACTCGGCCGCGTCGCGGATCGGCTTGGGGACCGGGTGCTGGTCGGGGGTGGCCGACGGCTGGCGCTGCGGCCGAGGCATCGGACGTGGTTGCTCTGCCTCTGCGCGGGCGTGGCGCAGCCGTTCCACGGCCGTGCGCCGAAGCGAGAATCGACTCATGCACGCGAGCCTAGGCGCTGCCGCTGACCGTCAGGTGGGGGTATGCGGTGCAGGCCGACGTTTCGTCCGTGCTGGGCCGCGGTGCTAACCTCTACGTCGTTGCATGGGGCTGTGGCGCAGTTGGTAGCGCGTCTCGTTCGCAATGAGAAGGCCAGGGGTTCGAATCCCCTCAGCTCCACCAAACACGCTGGTCAGAGGCCTGTACGGATCCTGAAATCAGGAGAAGTCAGTGCCAACTCAGCAAAAAGTTAGCGAAAAGTCCCCAGGCGGGCCGAGGTTCTCGGCCCGCCTGGACTGCTCTCGGCCGGGCGCGTCACGCCTGGTGCACCTGGTCTGTATGGAGACCACATCGCGCCCCACGACGGCACTGGGCCCCGTCCTCACCCTCTCGCAGCTGGCCACCCGGCTCGGCGTCAGCACCCAGACCCTGTACGACCTGCGCAGCCAGGGCCGCGGTCCGCGCGGGTTCCGCGTCGGCCGCGAGCTGCGGTTCCGGGTCAGCGAGGTCGACGACTGGCTCGCGCAGATGGAGGCCGATGACGCCCGGCGACACCCCCGCCGGGCCGGCTGATGCGCAGCGGCCGGCCCCGCATACCGATCGGGTCCCACGGCACGATCACCACCCGCCGCGAGGGCTCTCGCACCCTGGCCGAGACCCGGGTGCGTGACCTCGACGGCCGGGTCCGGCAGGTGCGGGTCTTCGCGCCCACCGCCACCGCCGCCCAGAATCTCCTGAAGGAACGCATCCGCGACCGCCCGGTCATCCCGGGCAGCGGTGTCCTTCAGCAGACGAGCTCGTTCACCGACCTTGCTGACGTGTGGCTGGCCGACCTCGACGTGCGCGACCTGGCGGAGAACACCAAGGAGAGCTACCGCAGCTGCCTGCGTCTGCACGTGCGCCCAGCGTTCAAGCACTACACCCTCGCTGAAGTCACCACCGGACGGGTCGAGTGGTTCCTGGCCAAGCAGGCCAGAGTCTCCTTCTCCCAGGCCAGGGCGACCCGGACGGTCCTGAACATGCTGTTCGCGTTCGCGCTGCGCCATGACGCCATCGCCCGAAACCCGGTCGAGGGGACCTCGCCGCTGCGGCGGGCCAAGGCGAGCCCACGCGCACTGACGATCGAGCAGATCGCCGCGATCCGCCAGGCGGCAGCTCAGTGGCGCAACCAGCCGGGCCTGCCCGGCCCTAAACCGGACGGCCAGGTCCGCGACATCATCGAGGTCCTGCTCGGAACCGCGATGCGACCCGGCGAGGTGCTGGCCCTTCGCCCGTGTGACATCGAGGACCTGTCCACGGGCATGATCGCCAGCGTCAATGGAACCGTCGTCCAACGTAAGGGCGCCGGAGCACTGCGTCAGCCGCGCCCCAAGACCGACGCATCCGTTCGCCGCATTCCAGTACCTGAGTTTGCGGCGGTCGTCCTGCGGCGTCGGATCGAGGTCATGCCCAAGGGCGCGGGCTCCCGAACCATCTTCGCCAGCCGCGGCGGAGGTCCGCTGAGCCCGTACAACGTGCGACGCACGTTCCGAGAGTTCCTTGAGATCGCAGGGCTCAGCGGCTCCGGCATCAGCCCGCGGGCGTACCGGCGCACTGGGGCGACCGTCATCGCCCGTGGCATCGGGACCGACGCCGCGGCGGCCTTCCTGGGCCACACCTCCGCTGTGATCACCAAGGGCCACTACATCGAGCCGGAC
>JBHEPF010000170.1:0-24096 GCA_046260445.1 Dermatophilaceae bacterium
GACAAGGCGGGCGCCGTGTACGTCCGCAGCGTCAACGACGGCAACGAGACGGTGCCCACGGTCGTCATCGACGGCGAACCGCACACCAACCCCGAACCGCAGCGCGTCCTCGACCGCCTGCTCGCGCGCTGACCGCGAAGCGCAGCGCGACCTGCCGGTTGAGTCATGGAGACACGCTGACGATCTCGGTCGATCGTCAGCGTGTACTCATGAACCAAGTCGGGGATGACGGCCGCTAGTTGTCCCCGCAGTCGAACGACGTTGCGGCGTCATGCCACACGAAGAGCATGTCGTCGGCAAGGGTCGACCCGGCACCGAAGTACTCGAGGCCCTTGCCGTTGGCGCCGTTGGGGTTCATCCTGCCTTCCTCCTTGGGGTCGCCGATCGTCATCGAGACCTTGATCTTGATACCGACGGGCAAGCCCTCGGCGCGCAGGGCGGCGTACCCGGCCTCGTCCGCCTCTTCGCAGGCGGAGATGTATTCGAAGAACTCCACAGCGCCGCGCTCAGCGGTGTAGACCTCCCAGTTGGGTGAGCTCGGTCCGTTGAGGCTGTACATCGGGATGTAGCAGTGGTGCGCCAGCGCCGGCGCGGCGCCCAAGAGGGTCGCCGCAACGGCTGCCGTGCCGACGAGAAGTGGTCGGCGCAGACGTGATCTGACAGTCATGATGTGTCCTCTCTGAGTGGTGCCGCGGGTGCGCGGTCCCATCGACGATCCCGCGCCGTGACGACCGGTGTCTTGCCTCACCGAGCACACTCTTTGTGCCCAGGACGGACACCACGAATGTTGTCCGTTCGGGGTGTATCACCGGACAGATGTCGTTGACCTGCGAAAACCTCGTGACATTGGCTGTGATCGCCGCCACACTCGGAGGATGCTGGGGGTCGCCGAGCTGCAGTACAGCACCGCGCACCATCGACCTGAGGAGCAGTTCGAGGTGTGGCGGCAGCTCGTCTCCGACGCCTTCGTTCCCGTGGGTCTTCGCCGCCCGGTGCCAGGAGACGAGACCGGATGCTTCGACGCCGGGTACCAGGCCCGACGGCTGGGCGACCTGTCGCTGGGCTGGCTCCGGTCAGCCCCGCAAGAGGTCGAACGCACGCCCAGCCACATCGCGCACACCCCTGGCGGGGTCTACTTCCTCAACCTCGTCACGCGCGGCGAGGGCACCGCATACCAGGACGGCCGGGAGGCGACCTCCGCCGCCGGTGACTTCGTCATCGTCGACAGTGAGCGGCCGTTCACGCTCAGCTTCAGCGAAGAGTTCGAGGAGCTGTGCCTCGTCATCCCGAAGGGGATGCTCGACCCGCTCCTCGCCGCTCCGGAGCTCTGCACCGCGATCCGGGTCTGCGCCGAGAGCGCGGCGGGGGCGCTCGTCGCGAGCGCGCTGCACGCCCTGGGGGCGCAACGCTCGGTGTTCAGTCCTCGCGAGACGGTGGGCGTCGCGGAGCATCTCGTCGGGCTGGTCTCCCTGGCCGTGTCCGAGGCGACGCTGGCGGCCGCCCCATCCGCCAAGACCCTGTTGATCCAGCAGATCGTCGATGAGATCGGGCGCGGCTTCGCCGACCCCGAGCTCACTCCTGCCGTCGTCGCCCGGCGGGTGGCGATCTCGGTGAGCTACCTGACCAAGCTGCTCCACTGCAGGGGGACGACCTTCGGGCACCTGCTCCTCGATCGACGCCTCGACCACGCGTGGACGCTGCTCGACCCTGCCCTCGGACACAGTCAGACGGTGACGGCCATCGCCGGTGCGTGCGGGTTCCGCGACTCGGCGCACTTCGCTCGCACCTTCCGAGCCCGGTTCGGCCTCACGCCGACCGAGCGTCGCGCTGGGTAGTGTCGGCTCGTGGCCCTCTCCCGCACTCGCGCGGCCCGCGCATCGCGCCGTCGTCAGCGCCGAATGAGCCGCGTCGAGCATGACCTGACCGACGTGCAGTGGCTGGCCCTCCGGGACGCCTGGGGCGGGTGCGCCTACTGCGGAGCGATGGACCGAGCCCTGCAGCGGGACTGCGTGCTGCCGATCTCGCGGGGTGGGCGGTACACCCTGGCCAACGTGGTGCCGGCGTGCGGCCCCTGCAACATGAGCAAGTGCAACGCCGAGGTGACCGGCTGGCTGCGCCGCAAGCGCCTCGACGAGGGGCTCTTCCTCACCCGCCTCGCCCGGATCCAGTCGGCGCTCGCGAGCGCTTGAGGTCCAGGTCGGCCGTCTAGTGACGGAGCCGCCGCTTGGCCTGACGCAGCCCGAGCCATACGCCGATCAGGACGAGCGGCGCGAGGACGGCGAGGAGCCACGTCCTGTCCACGCCCGTCGACTCGGCGAGCGGTGCGAGAACATACCCGAGCAGACCGAGGAGGTAGTAGCTCACGGCGATGACAGAGAGACCCTCGACGGTCGTCTGGAGCCGCAGCTGCAGATCCGAGCGCGCGTCCATGCTGCGCAGGAGCGCCTGGTTCTGCGCAGCGCGCGCGACATCGAGCCGGGTCCGGAGCAGCTCGGCGGCACGGCGTGAGCGCTCGAGCATCCGGTCCAGTCGTTGCTCGGCCGACTGTGCCGTCCGGATCGCCGGGACATAGCGACGAGTGAGGAACTCCACGAGCGTCTGGCGCCCGAGGAAGCGCTCCTCCGACAGTGCCCGAAGTCGGTCCTCGACGATCGAGGCGTATGCGGTGGTCGCCCCGAAGCGGAACTGGTGTGACATCGCCAGCCCCTCGAGCCGGGCGGTGAGTGCAAGGAGCTCGTGGAGCATCTCGTCAGCCGGTCGGGTCGGGTCGTCCATCTCGGTGATGAGGGACGTGAGGTCGGGGTCGAGCTCGTTGAGCCGGTTGCTCAGCTCGTGGGAGCGGTCGAAGCCGAGGAGCGCGAGCATCCGGTAGGTCTCGAGGTCGAAGAGCCGCTGCAGGGTCCGTCCGGTGCGGCCCGCTCCGACGGACGAGTCGACGAAGAGCATCCAGCGGGTATAGCCGTCACCGTCGGGCGTGAGGTCGCCCGCGAGGATCCCCGTTCCGCCGAGGACGCTCGAGATGATCGGCGGCGAGGCGAACCAGGACCGGACGAGGGCCGGTATGCTCTCGCGGTCCTCCGGCATCGCTCGCACCTCGACGATGACCGCCGCGATCCGCCGTGCCACACCCTGACGGAGCCACTCGTCCGCGAAGAGTGCCCGGGGGTCCTCGCCGAAGGGCTCCGGGATCGTGTCGCTGCCGCCATCATCGCTGCCGGCATCGCCCTTGTGACCGCCGTCGTCGAGTCGGCGGACCGCTGTGTAGGCCGCGTACTCGGTGTGGTTCTCCCAGACGACCCGGTACCCGGCAACGTCGAGCTCGACGTGCCGAACGGCGAGGTCGCTCTCACTCGAGGCGGTGAGTGCCCGCATGAGCGCACGGTCGCTGTCACCGTCGCGGTTCGCCGCATACCGGCTCTCCTTCAGCGCGAGGTGGGCCGCCCGCGCCGGGGCGCTCACCCGGGGTGCCGGACGGGCGTGCAACTCGGCCAGCAGTCTCTCTCGAGCCGGGTGGTCGAGGTCGCGGGGCGGCACGAGGATCATCCTAGAGCGTCGTACCCGAGCTCGACATGGAACGAGCGTATACCCCACTGGGTATCGACATGGAGGGCCGGGCATCTCCTATGGCGCGCAAGGTGGGAGCCGTCGCTGCGCCCGCGTCACTCCTCGGTGGTCGGAGCGACTGCCGGCATCCACCTCGAGGAAAGCGAGAACGCCGGCACGAATGCCGGCGTTCTCGGGTGGTGCGCAAGGGGGGATTTGAACCCCCACGCCCATAAGGACACTGCCACCTGAAGACAGCGCGTCTGCCGTTCCGCCACTTGCGCGTGGTGCCCCGCCCCGCCCCGTCGGGCGGTCGAAGAGCGTCCCTAGTGTGCCTCACCACAGGCGGGAGCACCAAACCCCTTGGGGCAGCGCGGCGAATACACCGGCGAATACATGGGCAGTTGCCCGCCCACCTAGCGCAGTACGTGAGGATGGTCCCCATGTCCCCCCACCGACCACGCCGCGTGCTTCGGGCTGCGGTTGTCGCGGGACTCGCCCTCCTGCTGTCGTATGCGCCGCTCGCCTCCGCCGAGCCCGGCCCGGACCCGTTCGGTCCGGCCACGCCCCCCGCTGCCGAGGAGACCGAGGCGCCCGGTGCGGGCATCGAGCCACTGGCCCAGCGCATACCGACCGTCGCGGAGCCGGACGGCGCCGGCGTGGAGCTCGACACCGACCTCTTCCTCCCGCCCGAGGGTGACGGCCCGCACCCGGCACTCATCCTCGCGCACGGGTTCGGCGGCTCCAAGACCAGCCTCACCGCCCAGGCGCAGGAGTATGCGGCGGCCGGCTACGTCGTTCTCGCCTACACCGCGCGTGGTTTCGGGGACTCCGGCGGACGGATCCACCTCATGGACCCGGCGCTCGAGGGCGCCGACGTGAGCACGCTCGTGGACGTCCTCGCCGTGCGGGACGACGTCGTGCTGGATGCGGCGGGCGACCCGCGCGTCGGGATCGCCGGCGGCTCCTACGGCGGCGCGGCCGCTCTCATGGGCAGCGCGCTCGACGAGCGGATCGACGCCGCCGTCGCGCTCATCACCTGGCACGACCTCGCGCAGTCGCTCTTCGCCCAGAACGCGACCGACGGCGACAGCCCGACGACGCCCGCGGGGCTCGAGCCGACCGACACCCCCGGCGTCTTCAAGCAGCTCTGGGGATCGCGCTTCTTCGGGACGGCCCTCGCAGGCGGCCCGTCCGGGGGTGGCGGCAACCCGCTCTGCGGGCGGTTCGAGCCGGCCCTCTGCGAGGGACTGACCCAGGCGGCCGAGACCGGCGAGCCGGACCCCGAGCTCCTGCAGACCCTGCGCGCCAACTCGCCCGCCGCGGTCATCGAGGACCGGATGCCGCCGACCCTGCTCATCCAGGGCATGGCCGACTCGCTCTTCGGGCTCGATCAGTCCGACGCCAACGCCCGCCTCATCGCGGCGACGGGCACGCCGCTCGCGATCCGGTGGACCGACGGGGGGCACGACGGGGTCTCCACGACCGCCGGGGCCGACGCCGACGCGACCCGGCAGTGGCTCGACACCTACCTCGCGACCGACCTCAGTCCGACCGAGGCCGCCGCACAGCCACTGCCCGTCGACCCGTTCACCTATGCGCTCCCCCTCGCCCGACGTCAGGCGACGGCCAGGCTCGAGCGGCTCGACGCATACCCCGGTCTTGACGGACGCGAGGGAGTCGAACGGGTCTCGCTCGACTTCGGCGGCACCGAGTCGGACGTGCGCCTGCTCAACCCGCCGGGTGGTCAGCCCGCGTCGATAACCGCTCTGCCGGGCCTGGGTCTCGCCAACGGTCTGGGCAGTCTGCCGACGTATCCGCTCGCTGCGCTGCCGGGCTCGTCCGGGGCGTTCGACACCGTGCTCACCCCGGAGCGACACGTCGTCGTCGGCTCGCCGCGGGTCCGCCTCACCGTGACCTCGACGGGTGAGGAGCAGGTCCTCTTCGCCTCGCTCTGGCAGGTGCAGGGCGCGACGGCTAGCCAGCCGCGGGCCCTCGTCGCGCCCGTCCGGGTCGCGGGTGCGCCGGGTGTGCGGCAGGAGGTCACCGTGACGCTGCCGGCCGCGACCTATGTCATGGAGCAGGGCAGCCGCTGGCGCCTCCTGCTCACGACGACCGACAGCACCTACGCCGGTCCGCGCGATGCACGGCTGGACCTCGTCGAGCTCACCGACGCGACCCTCGAGCTGCCCGTGGCGTCGGGGGAGCCGGTCATCGCCGAGGGGGAGGGTGGCCCCGACACCGAGACGCTGCTCGTCGGTGGGGCGCTCGCCGCCCTGCTGCTGCTCGCCGGGGGGCTGGCGCTGCTGCGACGGGCGAAGGCCTCCCGACACCCTCAGCGCGATGACCTCGCGGACGTGCCACTCGTCGTCGACCGGCTCGTCAAGACCTACGCCGACGGACATCGCGCCGTCGACGACGTGAGCTGGCGGGCCGAACGCGGCCAGGTCGTCGGTCTCCTCGGTCCGAACGGCGCCGGCAAGACGACGACGATGCGGATGATGCTCGGCCTCATCCAGCCCGACTCCGGAGCCGTGTATGTGCTGGGCCACCGGATCACCCCCGGCACCGACGTCCTCGGTCAGGTCGGCGCGCTCGTCGAGGGGCCCGGGTTCCTGCCGCACCTCACGGGCCGGCAGAACCTCCAGGCCTATTGGCGCGCGACGGGTCGGCCGGATGAGGAGGCCGGCTTCGAGGAGGTCCTCGACGTCGCCGCGCTCGGCGGTGCGCTCGACCGGCCCGTGCGCACGTACTCGCATGGCATGAAGCAGCGGCTCGGCATCGCCCAGGCGATGCTCGGCAAGCCCGACGTGCTCTTCCTCGACGAGCCGACCAACGGCCTCGACCCGCCCCAGATCGCGGCCATGCGTCCGATCCTCCAGGCTTATGCGGCGACCGGCCGCACCGTCGTCGTCTCCTCCCACATGCTGAGCGAGGTCGAGATGACGTGCAGCCACGTCGTCGTCATGCACGCCGGCCGGGTCATCACCACCGGCCGGGTCGACGACCTCGTCGCGAGTGAGGACACCACCGTCATCGACGTCCCTGTCGCGCCGTCGGCCGAGGTGGCCGCCGGGCTCCGGGCGCTCGACGGGGTGCAGGACGTCGAGGTCATCGACGAGGGCGACATCGCCAAGGTCACGATCGTGGCACCTGGCCTGCCGCGCGTCGACGTCGTCCGGGCCGCGCTCGATGCAGGGCTCGACGTCCTCGCGGTCGGCAGCCGCCGCCACCTCGAGGAGGTCTTCCTCGGGGTCATCGCCGGAGCGCAGGGGGGCGATGCCGCTGCCTCAGGCTCGGGCCAGTCCCTCATCGAGCGGCTGAGGCAGGTGCGAGCCCGATGAGCCCCGGCACAAACCTGGCAATAGGGCGGTTCGTCCCGCCCCTCATCCACAGTGACGGCAGGACGAGCCGTGCAGTATCGAGGTTTCTTCCGGGTGTTGTCCACAGTGGCTTCTCGAGGGGCAGGGTGACAGCGTGAAGACGACTGAGCAGACGCATACCCGCAGGCGCGGGACCGCCCTGTCCTATCGGGCGGAGTGGGCCAGACAGCTGACCCGGCGGCGGACGCTGTGGATCTTCGGGATCCTCCTCGTCCTCCCCGTGATCTTCATCGCGGCGTTCGCGCTCGACGACGGTCCGCCCGGTGGGCAGAGCGGCCCGCGGTTCGTCGACCTGGCCACCTCGGGCGGGCCGAACTTCTCGATGTTCGTCCTGCTCGTCTCCGGCGAGCTGCTGCTCTACATCGTGGCGGCGCTCCTCGTCGGCGACCCGGTGCCGGCGGAGGCGTCGTGGTCGTCCCTGCGATACCTGCTCACGGCTCCCGTGCGACGCGCACGACTGCTCACGAGCAAGCTGCTCGTCGGGGTCTCCGCACTCGCCGTCGCGACGGTGCTCCTGCCGATGTGGTCACTCCTGCTCGGTGGGTTCGCCTACGGCATGACGGCATTCACGATCCCGGGTGGAGGTGAGCTCGACAACGGACTGTTCTGGTCGCGGCTCGCGCTCGCCATCGGCTACGTCTTCATCGCCACGCTGCCGATCGCCGGCATCGCGTTCCTCGTCGGCGTGCGCACCGACACCCCGCTCGCCGCGGTCGGCGCTGCGCTCATGGTCTATATCGTCGCCGGGATCCTCGACTCCATCGACGCGCTCGGTGACTGGCGCAAGGCGCTGCCGGGGCACTATGGCCGGGCCTGGCTGGAGCTGCTCACGACGACCGACCCGGACTGGGTCTCGATGCAGCGCGGGGTGCTGTGGTCGCTCTTCTACTTCACCCTCTTCGTCGTCCTCGGCTACCGCGTCTTCCGCCGCAAGGACATCCTCAGCTGAGCGGATAGTGCCCCTCCCTGCCTCTGCCTGAAGTCGAGAGTGCACGACTTGCCGTATGCGGGTGGTCGCCACACGGCAAGTCGTGCACTCTCGACGGGGGAGGGGTGGGGCTCCGCGATGGGCGAGACAGTGCGTCGCGGGGTTACCGTGGAGTGGTGGATGATCTCAACGACCTCACCGAGCGCTTCTCTCGGAGCGTCATCGTCCTCGACGGCGGCCTCGCGACCGAGCTCGAGGCGCAGGGACACGACCTGTCCGGCGAGCTGTGGTCGGCCCGGCTCCTGCAGGACCATCCCGAGGCGATCTCGGCCGTCCACCGCGCCTTCTTCGAGGCGGGAGCGCATGTCGCGATCAGCGCCTCGTACCAGGCCTCGTTCGAGGGGTACGAGCGCGCCGGGGTCGACCGCGAGAAGGCCGCCACGCTCATCCGCCGCTCGGTCTCCCTCGCCCAGGCCGCCCGCGACGAGTGCCGTCCGGACGACGGACTCGTCGCCGCGTCCGTCGGTCCCTACGGCGCCACGCTCGCGGACGGGTCGGAGTACACCGGTGACTACGGACTGAGCGTCGAGGAGCTGCGCGACTTCCACCGACGTCGACTCGACACCCTCGCGACGACCGGCGCCGACCTCTTCGCGATCGAGACGATCCCGTGTCTGGCCGAGGTCGAGGCGGTCTGCGCCGAGCTCGCCGGCATGGGTCACCCCGCGTGGCTCAGCGTCTCGACCCGGGATGGGCGGACCAGCAACGGCGAGTCACTCGATGAGGCGTTCGCCATGGCGGCCGAGATCGAGGAGATCGTCGCCGTGGGCGTGAACTGCTGCACGCCGCAGGACGTCGCCGCCGGTCTCGAAGCGGCCCGCCGGGTGACGGCCAAGCCGCTCGTCGCATACCCGAACGACGGCAAGACGTGGGACCCGCAGCGGCGGGAGTGGGTGGGCGAGCCCACCTTCACCCTGTCGATGGTCGGCACCTGGAAGCGGCTCGGCGCCAAGGCCATCGGTGGGTGCTGCGGGGTCTCCCCGGCGGACATCGCGACCCTGGCGAACTGCCTGCAGAAGTCGGCGCCCCGCTGGGCCCGGCCCGCGCCCCGACGCGCTCACGCCGACGCCAGTCCGTTCTAGGTCAGTTCCGGCTCAGTCCTAGATCGGCTCGATCGGCGCATACACGGGCTGCCACATCCGCCCGTAGACCTCGTCGATGGGGTTCGCGAGCGGACGGCGGGCGACCCCGTCCCGCTCGGCCTGGGCGGCGACCGCCAGGGCGACCGTGGCCGACACCCGGCGCAGGTCGTTCATCCCGGGCAGCAGCGATGCTCCCGGGCGCCACGCGTTGACGAGTCCGGCCAGGGCGTTGGAGGCGGCGGCGATCATCGCCTCCGTGACTCGGGAGGCCCTGCAGGCGGCGACCCCGAGACCGAGCCCGGGGAAGATGAGCGCGTTGTTCGACTGGGCGATGTGGTAGCGGACGCCGCCGTGGTCGACGTGGTCGAACGGGCTGCCGGTGGCGACGAGCGCCTTGCCGTCGGTCCACGCGATGACATTGCTCGGCGTCGCCTCGGCCCGGCTCGTCGGGTTGGAGAGCGGGAAGATGATCGGCCGCTCGCAGTGCTCGGCCATCTCGCGGACGATCTTCTCGGTGAAGGCCCCACCCCTGGTCGACGTGCCGAGCAGGATCGTCGGGCGAACGTTTCGGATGACGTCGGAGAGGGTGATGTGGTCGGCGTCGGCGACGTCCCAGCCCGCGACGTCCTCGCGCGGCCGAGCCCAGGGCCGTTGGAACTCGAGCAGCTCGGGCTGGGCCTCGAGGTAGAGCCCGTTGATCCCGATCGCCCAGAACCGGCTGTATGCCTCGGCCTCGGTCTTCTCGCGCCCGGTCCTCAGCATGGTGTCCCGGATGAGGCCGGCGATGCCGAGCCCTGCTGTGCCCGCACCGAAGACGACGACGCGGTGGTCGTCGAGGTCCACGCCGGTGATGTCGACCGCGGCGAGGAGTGCGGCGAGGACGACGGCTGCCGTGCCCTGGATGTCGTCGTTGAAGGTGCAGTAGTCATCGCGGTACCGAGCCAGGAGCCGGTGCGCGTTGGCGGTGCCGAAGTCCTCCCAGTGCAGCATCGCATGCGGGAAGAGCCGGTCAGCGGTGCTGACGAACTGCTCGAGGAACTCGTCATAGCGCTCTCCGCGCACCCGGGCGTGCCGTTCGCCGAGGTAGAGGTCGGAGCTGAGGAGCCCGAGGTTGTCGGTGCCGACGTCGAGCACGACCGGCATGACGCGGCGCGGGTGGATGCCGGCTGCCGCCGTGTAGACGCTCAGCTTGCCGATCGCGATCTGGATGCCGCCGATGCCCTGGTCGCCGATGCCGAGGATGCCCTCGGAGTCGGTGACGACGATGAGGTCGACCTCGTCCGACTGCAGGCCGTAGTTGAGCAGCGACTCCTCGATCATCTCGGGGTGGTCGATGGAGAGGAACACCCCGCGCGGGCGGTTGTACTCGTGGCTGAACCGCTCGATCGCCTCGCCGATCGTCGGGGTGTAGATGATCGGCATCATCTCCTCGAGGTGGTCGGTGAGCACCCGGTAGAAGAGCACCTCGTTGCGGTCACGCAGCTGGGAGAGGTGGAGGTACTTCGCGAGCGGGGTCGAGGCGCGGCGGAACTGCTCGTAGGTGCGCTTGGTCTGGTTCTCCAGCGTCGTCACCCCGGTGGGAGTGAGGCCGACCAGGCCCAGATCGCGCCGCTGCGCGAGCGTGAAGGCGGTCCCGCGGTTGGTCATCGGGTTGGACAGGACCGATCGGCCACGGGCGCGGATCCGCATCGGTGCGCCGGAGCGGATGTTGTCCTGCTCGTAGTCCCGCTGGGTCGGATCGCCGGCGACGTGGAAGTCCATAGGGGTCAGTCTCGCAAACTTGTGATCGGCGACACACATCGCGTGCTACTCATCGCAGACGACCTCAGGCCAGAAGGCCGGCGGCGAGGGTGCGCCAGGCGCTCGCCGTCGCGGCGCCCATGACGAGGGCGAAGCCAAGCACCCAGAGGACGCGCGGGACGCCGGTGAGCTCGGCGAGCACCGCCGGGTCACTCGTGCGGTCGCGCCGGCCGGGTCCGATGAGCGCCGCGAGGTGCCGCCAGGCCCCCACGATGAGGACGATGCCGGTGGCGACGAGCAGGTGCGCCTGAAGCGAGTCGTCACGCCACCACCAGAGCGAGCCGACCGCCGCCAGCGCCGCGATCATCACCAGGAGCGTCAAAGCGGAGCGTATGCGCGTGAGCGCCAGGACGAGCACTGCCAGTGCTCCTGTGAGCAGCGGTGCGCCCCAGCCGAGCTCGGCGAGCACGATCATCGCGGCCCCGAGCAGTGCGGGCATGGGGTAGCCGGCCCAGGTCGTGGCGATCCGCCCGAACCCGCGGGCCGGGCCAACGGTCACGGCGTGGCCGGACATGTCGCCGCGGACGACGAACCCGGTGAAGCGCCGCCCGAACAGGACCCCGACGACGGCGTGCCCGAGCTCGTGCACGAGGGTGATGCCGATGCGCAGCAGCCGCCAGAGCGGGTCGACGACGATCGCGACGGCGGCGAGGAGCACGGTGAGCACGAGCGGTCGGCCCTCGAGCGGGATCGTCGAGGCCGCCGGTGTCACTCGCTCCGCGAGGCTGCTCACCCAGTCCATAGGGCAGGCAGGCTAGCGGCTTTGTCTGGACGGACCTGCGCTGGCGCTCCGCGCATACGGCGACGGGGCGCGCGTACGGCGACGGGGCGCGCGTACGGCGACGGGGCGGGAGTGAGGTCACCGGCCGCAGCAATCGCCCCGCCCGCTCACCCCAGGTCCGCCCTCACGGTGCGAACTCCACCTTCCCGCGCCAGGTGCGTCTGGTCGGTCCTCAGCGGTCCCACCAGGCCGGTCGCCGGCCGGGGCGGGCGCTCCCGGGCCGGCGCCCCGGGAGCAGCATCGGCGGCAAGGGATACAGGTTGGTCGCAGGAAGGGCCGGGCGCAGAGCCAGTCCTGCGCCGGAGATCATCGTGCCGAGGTGGCTGACGGCCTCGCGTCCCACGGTGTTCTCGCCGTCGCGGACGACGGGCAGCTTCGGGCGGCCCCGGTCGCGCCACTCCCCGCGCCACTGCCCGATGAGCCGCCACCCGTCGTGGTGAGGGGTCCGCCGCTGATGGACACCGCATACCCGGACTCGGAGTGGACCGCGGCGAGTGAGCGGCCATGGAGGATGGGAAGGGCCAGCAGGCCCCGGAGGACGTCAGGGTTGCCGATGTCCTCGTTGTGCACCCAGTGGCTGCGGAAGAGCAGGGCGCGCACGTGGTCGGCGACCCCGGCCACGACCGCCTCTGCGTAGGCGGACACCGGCGGCTCGGGCCACGGGACGACATGCGTGTTCGAACGGGCCGTCGGCTCGCCGGGGAGTGCCGAGTCGCTCCACCACTGCTCGATGCCGGGGGCCCGCCATCCCCTACGGTGGACGCATGCTCGTCGCCTTCTCCGTTGCCCCCTCCGTCGCCGCCGACGACACCGGTTCGGTCTCGGCCGCCGTCGCTCGCGCCATCGCCGTCGTCCGCCGATCCGGCCTGCCGCACCGCACGGACGCCATGTTCACGACGATCGAGGGCGAGTGGGGCGAGTGCATGGCCGTCGTCAAGGAGTGCTGCGACGTGCTCGCCGAGGCGTCCCCGCGGGTCGGCCTCGTCCTCAAGGCCGACATCCGGCCCGGCTTCACCGGCGAGCTCGACGGCAAGCTGGAACGGCTCGAGGCCGCTCTCGAGCAGGAGGGCTAGCGCCGGTCAGCGTCGACCGGGCAGGCGGCGCAGCACCGGCCCGAGCAGGTCGTCCACCTCCGAGACCCGCAGTGCCCGAGCGACCGCGAGCGTGACAACGCCGAAGAGCCCGGCCAGGGCGACCGTGACGACGGCCCGACCCAGCCACCCCAACGCCTCGAGATCCGGTAGCAGCAGGGTGAGCCCCCAGGCGAGGAGCGTGCCGACCACCGAGGCGAGGGCGAGGCGGACGTTCTGGCGGACCACCCCGGAGAGATGGAGTGGACCGAGGCGGCGGCGCAGCAGCCAGAAGCCGCCGATCGCGGAGGCGATGTTCGCGAGGACCTGACCGAGGGCGACGACGACCGCGATCTGCAGGGGCGCGAACAGCAGCGCCAGGACGGCGACGGAGGCTGAGATCGTCGAGACGACGATCTGCAGGAGGAACGGGGTCTTCGCGTCCTCGTAGGCATAGAAGAACCGGGTCTGGATGAACTGCCAGCTCATCGGCAGCGAGCCGAGCAGCAGCGCGATCGTCACGCGCGAGATCGCCTGGGCGTCCTCGGGAGTGGTGCCCACGAGCATGGTCCGCACGACGAACGGCACGAGCACGATGGCACCGACCGTGATCGGCACGAGGAACACCGCGGGCATCCGCAGGCCCCGCCGCAGGTCGGCCTTGACCGTCTCGGTGTCGTCGTCCTGGACCGCGTGTGCGACGCGCGTGAATATCGCGGTCGCCAGGCTCACCGTGATGAGCGAGTGCGGCAGCATGAAGAGCAGGAAAGCGGTGTCGTATGCGGTCCGCCCCGCTCCCGTCAGCCCCACCTCACTCGCCCGCCGGGTCGCCTCGGTGAGGACCTGGGAGACGACGGCGAAGCGGCCCTGGGAGAGGACGATCGCCGCGAAGGTCCAGAACGCGACGACCGACGCCGAGCCCAGCCCGACCCCGCGGAACCCGAAGGTCGGCGTGTAGCGGAACCCCATGCGCCGCAGCGGGATGAGCAGGACGAGCGCCTGGGCGATGATCGAGACCGTCGCGCTGCCGGCGAGCAGCCAGACCATCGAGTCGTCCCAGACCGCGACCTCGCCCTTGAGCGGGTAGCCGAGCGTCATGAACGCGACGAGGCCGCCGATCGCGACGACGTTGGCGAGCGCCGGCGCCCACATGTAGGCCGCGAACCGCCCGTGCGCGTTGAGCACCTGACCGAGGATCGTGTAGATCCCGTAGAAGAAGATCTGCGGCATCGCGATGAAGGCGAAGGCGTTGGCGAGGGCGAAGGCCTCCGGCGGCCAGCTCGGCGACGCGAAGATCCGCACGAGGAAGGGCGCGGCCGCCGTCATCACCAGGGTAGAGAGCCCGAGCAGGAGGAAGCAGAGCGTGAGCAGCCGGTTGACGAAGTCGTGCCCGCCATCGGCGGCCTTGCTGGCCTTGACGATCTGCGGGACGAGGATCGCGTTGAGGACGCCGCCGGCGAGCAGGAGGTAGATCTGGTTCGGCAGGGTGTTCGCGACCTGGAACGCGTCTCCGGCCAGGGCCGTGCCGATGACCCCGAGCAGCAGCACCATCCGGACCAGGCCAAGGATGCGCGAGACCATCGTCCCGCTCGCCATCACCGCGGCCGCGCGGCCCAGGCCGCCTCCGGGCCGGCCGGACGGTCCGGTCGTGCTGTCACTCACGCCCGTGAGTCTCGCACGTCAGGCGCAGGCGGTATGCGGGGACGGGCCCGGTGTGCGCCAGGCCCGGTTTGCGTCAGGCGGCGTGGGTGGCCGAGCGGCGTGGCGTCGAGGGCTCGTCCGAGGTGACCGGGGAGAACTCGTCGCTCCACGTGTCGTAGCCCATCGCGTCGAGGCGGCGCAGCCAGGTCCCGGCCTCGGCGTGCCGACCGCGGCGCTGGAGGGTGCGCGCGAGGAGGAGCACCGCATACACATCGGTGGGGTCGGCCTCGATGAGCGCACGGGCCGCCGTCTCGGCGCGTGCGAGCTGGGCGGACTGGTAGTAGGAGCGGGCCAGCAGGAGCGGCGCGTCGCCGAGGCTGTACGTCTCGTCGGATCCGGCATCGGCACCGTGGTCCCGCTGGTCGGAGATGAGGTGCTCGAGCTCGCGGGCCGCGGCGGTGTAACGGCGCTCGCTGAAGAGTCGCTGGGCGTAGCGGTAGCGGTCGAAGGCGGTCATGCCCTCGTAACGCGCAAGGGCACCGGATTTCTTCCACAACCGGTGCGAAATGTGCGCGGGTCCCACCTTTCTCTCCCTGGGCGAGAACCTTCAGCCTCGGGAGACAAGCGTTCCCTCCCGAAGATGAAGGTTCCGTCCCGAAGATCGCCGACCCTGCCGACGGGACGGCACCACGGATCCTAGACTCCGCTCATGCCGAACCCGAGTGACCTCTCCGACGTCCAGCGCCGGGTGCTCGAGGCGATCGACGAGCAGGAGACGGTCCAGCACCTCGTCGACCTCATCCGCACCCCGAGCGTCAC
Organism: Dermatophilaceae bacterium; assembly: GCA_046260445.1. GTDB lineage: Bacteria > Actinomycetota > Actinomycetes > Actinomycetales > Dermatophilaceae > F2B08. The sequence goes on from JBHEPF010000170.1 coordinate 15,108, forward strand.
CGGGACCGACGCCGAGTCCGAGCTCCAGCACGGTCTGGCCGGCGAGCTGACCGCGCTCGGCCTCGATGTCGACGTGTGGCGGATCGACCTCGATGAGCTCGCGGCGGACCCGGACTACCCCGGCATCGAGGCGCCTCGCAACGAGGGGTGGGGAGTGGTGGGCGTCCTCGGACGGCAGGCGTCCGAGGACGTGCCCGCCCTCGTCCTACAGGGGCACAGCGACGTCGTGCCGACCGGTGACCCCGACCGGTGGCCGGACCAGGACCCGTTCAGCGGGGCGATCCGGGACGGCGCGGTCCACGGCCGCGGCGCGTGCGACATGAAGGCCGGCGTCGCCGCCAACCTCGCCGTCCTGCGCGCGATCGTCCGCTCGGGCATCGAGCTGCACCGGCCGCTCGCGTTGCACCATGTCGTGAGCGAGGAGGACGGCGGGCTCGGCGCGTTCGCCACCCTGCGACGGGGGCACACCGGTGAGGCCGCCATCATCAGCGAGCCCACGAGCGGCCGGGTCGTCGTCGGCAACGCGGGCGCTCTCACCTTCGAGATTCGGGTGCCCGGGCGAGCAGCGCACGGGTCGGCCCGGTTGTCCGGAGTCTCGGCCTTCGAGGCCTTCCTGCCCATCCACGCCGCACTGGCCGACCTGGAGCGGCGGCGCAACCTCGATCCCGACCCGCTCTTCGTGGGCAACCCCTTGCCCTATGCCATCTCGATCGGGCGGATCCGTGCCGGCGACTGGTCGAGCTCGGTCCCCGACCTGCTCGTCGCCGAGGGACGCTACGGCGTGCGGCTCGGTGAGGACAGCGAGGACGCGAGGCGGGAGCTCGAGGCGACCCTGGCATACGCCTGCTCGCAGGACGGGTGGCTGCGCGACCACCCGGCCACCGTCGCCTGGACCGGCGGGCAGTTCGCCTCCGGCCAGACCGACCAGGAACACCCGTTCGTCGGCGAGGTCGTCGAGACCGTGGGGTCCTTCACCGGTCGGCGGCCGCATCTGGGCGCCGCACCCTATGGCTCCGACCTGCGGCTGTATGCGGGGGTCGGGGGCATTCCCACGCTCCACTACGGCCCGGGTGACGTGCGGATGGCGCACGCGCCGCGCGAGCAGGTCGAGGTCGCCGAGCTGCTCGAGGTGACGCGGGTGCTCGCTGCGCTCGCAGTGCGGCGGGTGTGCGACTGAGAGCGAACGAGCCTCAGCCCGAACGCAGAAGTGGGCGGGTGAGGCAGGTGGGCCCGCCGTCGCCGAGGACGAACTGGTCGCCCTCCACCTCGTGGACGTCGACGCCGGCGTCCTCGAGAGCGGTGACCACCCGCGGGACCCCGGTGAAGATGACCGCCTCGTCCGGTGCGGTCGCGAGGACGTTGCAGCCCTGCCGGTCGTACTCCTCCTCGCTCACCGCAACGAGCCGGTAGCCGCGCTCGAGGAGCCACTCGTGCAGCGCGATCGGCAGCTGCGGCAGGAACACGACCGCCACCTGAGGCCCGAGCAGCGACAACGACGACATCAGGTGCAGGCAGTGGTCCGGGCCGCGGCCGTAGGGCATGTCGAAGGAGACCGTCTGCGCGCCCTCCTCCCCGAGCAACCCTTCCAGCTGGGTATGCGCGGCCCCGTTGGTCCGGAAGCCTCGCCCCATCGCCAGGGTCGTCTCGTCCAGCCACATGAGGTCGCCGCCGTCCGCCGTCGCGCCGTCGCGGAGTCGGCCGACGATCGGGATGCCGAGGTCGGCGAGATCGGCGGCCATGATCTCGGCCTCACCGGCGCGGGCGGGCTTGGCCGGGTCGAGCACGATGGCGCCGCGTCCGGTCACGAAGACCGCGTCGTAGGAGTACACCGAGTCCACCTGCCCCGCAGACTCGGCCAGGAGCTCGACGCCCACGCCGAGGTCGCGCAGGGTCTGCGCGAAGGCGGTGTGCTGCGCCCGGATCCTGCCCGGGTCCGGAGCGGCTCGCCACCCGGCAGCGGCGAAGTCCCCAGCCGTCGTCGGGGTGCGGATCGCGACCCGGGCGAGCGGCGCATACATCGACCGGACGCCGCAGGCGGCAGGGTGGTGAGTCATGCGGGAGAGTCTGACACCGTCTCCGACGACCTTCGGGAGGGAAGACGACCTTCGGGAGGGAAGGTTCAGCTTCGGGAGGCAACCCTTGTCTCCCGCAGCTGAGGCTTCCTTCCCTGGGAGAGAAAGCTGAGACATCGGGCCAACCTACGGATACGTAACCTACGTTGCCGTAGGTTACGCTTGCGTAGTGACGATCACTCCTGCACGCCCTCATGCGGTGCGGCGGCCTCCTTCCTCGGCCGTCGCCCCCGTCGCGGGCTCCCTGCGCTCCCGGCTCTGGCGCGTGGCGGAGGCGCTCGCGACGCCGCTCGTCCCCTCGGACTACCTCGACCTGTTCAACCCGCTCCGCGACGGCGCCGACCTGCGCGGGCGCATCGTGTCGATCACGCCGGAGACCGCGGACTCCGCGACGATCACGATCCAGCCCGGCGGCGGCTGGCGCGGCCACACCCCCGGTCAGTACATCCGGGTCGGCGTCGACATCGACGGCGTCCGCTACTGGCGCGCCTACTCGGTGTCCTCGCCGGCGCACACCCCCGACGGGACGATCTCGATCACCGTCAAGGCGATCCCGGACGGCAAGGTGAGCAACCACCTCGTCCGGCGGGCCACCCCCGGCGCTCTCGTCATGCTCGACCAGGCGACCGGCGACTTCACCCTCCCCGAGGCCCCTCCGGCCAGGGTCCTCTTCCTCACCGCCGGCAGCGGCATCACGCCGGTCCTCGGGATGCTCCGCACCCGGGTGGACCTCGCCGACGTCTCCCACGTCCACTGCGCGCCCACCGCGGCGGACGTGATCTGTGCCCAGGAGCTGCGCGGATACGGCGAGAGCGGGCGCACCGCATACGTCGAACGGCATGACGACGAGCACGGCATGCTCGACCTGGCCGACCTCGACACCCTCGTCCCCGACTGGCGGGACCGGCAGACCTGGGTATGCGGTCCGACCGGCCTCCTCGACGCCGCCGAGGCCCACTGGTCGGCTCACGGGGTCGAGGACCGGCTCACCGTCGAGCGGTTCCGGCCCACGATCATCGAGCCGGGCGAGGGCGGCGAGATCACCTTCCTCTCCTCCGACGTCACCGTCGACGCCGACGGCTCCACCCCGATCCTCGATGCCGGCGAGGACGCCGGCGTCCTCATGCCGAGCGGATGCCGGATGGGCATCTGTATGGGCTGCATCGTGACGATGCGCCAGGGTGCGATCCGGGACCTGCGCACCGGCGAGATCACGACCGCCGAGCCCGGCGACAACCTTGCCGTCCAGACCTGTGTCAATGCCGTCGCCGGCAGCTGCGACCTCGAGCTCTAGCCCCTCTCCACTCCTGACCGCCCGCCTTTCCTGACGACCACGTCCCCGAGCACCCCGCGAAGGAACCCCTCATGACCGTCGCCCCCGAGCGCACCCTCGCCCCGACCACCCCGGCCCAGGTCAGCCCGACCGGGCCCCACCGGGAGGGCGCGACCCACGTCGCCGCCCCTGCCCACAAGGTCAACTCCCGGCTGCGCACCGAGGTCCACACGGACCGCGAGTTCACGCCCAAGCGCTCCGGCAAGCCCAACCCGATGGCGCACCTCAGCCCCGAGCGGGTCGAGGAGCTCGGCCGTGAGCTCGACGCCCTGCGCCAGGAGGTCATGGACAGCCGGGGAGAGCGGGACGCCGCCTACATCCGCAAGGTCATCGCGACCCAGCGCTACCTCGAGATGGGCAGCCGCGCCGCGCTCCTCTTCTCGGGGGTCAAGGTCAAGGGCGTCAAGCCGTTCTGGTGGATCGGCACGGCCGGGCTCTCGATCGCCAAGATCCTCGAGAACATGGAGATCGGCCACAACGTCATGCACGGCCAGTGGGACTGGATGCGTGACCCGAAGATCCACAGCCAGGCGTGGGAGTGGGACAACGTCTCGCCCTCGAGCCAGTGGAAGCACAGCCACAACGAGCTGCACCACACCTTCACCAACGTCCTCGGTCGCGACAACGACCTCGGCTACGGGATCATCCGCGTCGACGAGGACCAGCGCTGGACGCTGTTCTGCCTCGCGCAGCCGATCTGGCACGTCGCGAACGCGGCGATGTTCGAGTACTCGATCGCCGCATACGACCTCGAGCTCGGCGGCTACCTCGCCAAGCGCAAGCGGATGACCGAGGAGGAGAAGGCCGCGTTCCGCCGGCAGGCGGCCGAGGTCGGCGCCAAGATCAGGCAGCAGGCGACCAAGGACTACCTCGTGCACCCGGCGCTCGCCGCTCCGTTCGGCGGGGCGAGGAGCACCCTCACCGCGAACATCGTGGCCAACCTCGCCCGCAACATCTGGACGAACTCGGTCATCATCTGCGGGCACTTCCCCGAGGGCATCGAGACCTTCGAGAAGACCTCGATCGACGGCGAGACCCGCGGTGAGTGGTACCTGCGTCAGATGCTCGGCTCGGGCAACATCTCGGGCTCGAAGTTCATGCACGTCATGACCGGCAACCTGAGCCACCAGATCGAGCACCACCTGTTCCCGGACATGCCGAGCAACCGGTACTCGGAGATCGCTCCGCGCATCCGTGACCTCATGGAGCGCTACGAGCTGAAGTACGTCTCCGGCTCGCTGCCGAAGCAGGTCTTCAGCGTCTACAAGAAGGTCGTCCAGCTCTCGCTGCCGAACAAGGTCGAGGGTCGCCGCCGCCGCGACACGGTCAAGCTCGCCGCCACCCGGGCCCTGAAGAAGAAGTCGCTCGGCGGCCGCCCCCGCTGATGGGAGGCGTTGGTCGCCGACCGAGGCGCTCTCGCGGGAGCTGGCGATATATCGCCGTCCCGACGCGGGGACGCGTGATCTCGACGCGGCCGCCTTGTCTCGGGCCGGGTCAGCGACGGTCGGAGAGTATGCGCTGGGCGGCCATGCGGGCCGGGCTCCCCATGACGCAGCCGCCCGGGTGAGTCCCTGAGCCGCACTGGTAGTAGCCGTCGATGGGTGTCGCGTAGCCGCTCCACCCCGGCGCGGGCCGGAACATGTACATCTGCGGCGCGAGGAGCTCACCGGCGAAGATGTTGCCCTCGGTGAGGCCGGTATGGCGCTCGATGTCGAGCGGCGTGACGACCTCCCGCTGCAGGACGAGGTCGCCGAACCCCGGGAAGTGCTCCTCGAGCACGGCCTGGGCCGTGTCGCCGAACCGCTCCCGTTCGCTGTCCCAGTCACTGCCGCGCAGGTCGTAGGGCGCGTACTGGACGAAGCACGACATGACGTGCTTGCCGGGTGGGGCCATGTCGGGGTCGACGACCGACTGCACGGCTGCGTCGATGTAGGGCCGCTCGCTGTACCAGCCGTACTTGCTGGCGTCGAAGGCCCGCTCGACGTACTCGACCGTCGGACCGATGTTGAGGAACCCGCCGAAGTGGTCGACGGAGTCCGCCAGCGCGGGGAAGGTCGGCAGGGCGTCGAGGGCGAAGTTGACCTTGGCCGACACGCCCCGGTAACGAGTGCGTCGCACGGCGTCGACGAGGTCGTCGGGGAGCTCGCGCGGGTCGACGAGCTGGGTGAAGGTTCGCCTCGCGTCGAGGGCGGAGACGACGACGGGCGCCGAGATCTCGGTCCCGTCGCGCAGCGCCACCCCGGTGGCCCGTCCGTCCCGGGTGAGGACCGCCTCGACCGGCGAGTCGAGGCGGATCGTCGCCCCGAACGCACCGGCCGCACGCACGAGCACCTGGGTGAAACCTCCGTTGCCGCCGCGGTGGAAGGCCCACGACCCGAGGTGGCCGTCGTGCTCGCCCATCTTGTGGAACAGCAGGACGAGACCGGATCCGGGCGACATCGGCCCGAGCTTGGAGCCGATGACGCCGGAAGAGACGTGGTAGCCGGCGATCGCGGGGTGCTCGAAGTAGTCCTCGACCCAGTCCGCGGCGCTGCCCGTGAGCAGCCGCACAGCGTCATGCACGACGCGTCGGTCGAGGCCGCCGAGGTGCCTGAGCAGCCACGCCACGTCGGCCTGGTCCTGCGGGTCGGTGCCCCAGAGGTCCGGGGGCGGGTTGTCGAACAACGGCTGCACCGCCTGCACGACCCGGTCGAGGTCGTGGTGGTAGCGCAGGTAGGCGTCGGCGTCGTGGCGCGAGTGGCGCCGGATCATCTGCAGGTTCTGCCCGAGGTCGTCACCGAAGAGCAGGTGGTCGCCGTCGCCGGTGGGATGGAACGACGAGGGCATCATGAGCGGCATGAAGCCGTGCTCGACGAGGTCGAGCTCGTGGATGATCTCCGGCCGGAGGAGGCTGAGCGCATACGAGAAGGTCGTGAAGGAGAACCCCGGCCGCAGCTCCTCGGTGATCGCGGCGCCCCCGACGAGGTGCCGCTGCTCGAGGACCAGCGTGCGCAGGCCCGACTTGGCCAGGTATGCGGCGGCCGTCAGCCCGTTGTGCCCGCCGCCGACGACGATCGCGTCCCACTCCTGGGCCTGCTCGTTGCCGCCCTGCTCGCTCATCGTCTGCTTGCTCACGGCATGCTCGTCTTTCGTTCCGGGGAGTAGTGGGGCAGGGGCCGGGTCCGGCAGGCGACGGTCTCGGTCCGGTGCAGGAGGGACACCTCGAGGTGCAGCTCGGTGCCCGGCTCGGCCATCGCCGGGACGACCCGGGCCATGCCGATGTGACGCTGGAGGACCGGGGAGTACATGACGCTCGTCGCATACCCGACCTGATCGCCGGACCCGTCGCGCAACCAGGACTCCCACGGCAGCGGGTGCTCGTCCTTGGAAGGGAGCAGTCCGGCGTCCCGGTGCAACCGGTCCCATGCCTGCCAGTCGATGACGATGCCGGTCGTCGCCCACCGGCTCGATCCCTCCGTGAGCTCGAGTCGGATCGCGTCGCTGCCGATGAACCGCCGCCCCTCTCGCACACCCCGCAGCATCCATCCCATGCCGAGCTCGCTCGGGGTCACTCGCTGCTCGTCGCTCCAGGCCAGCGTCGAGTCGGTCCAGTCGACGTCGACGAGCGGCAGCCCTGCCTCGATCCGCAGCATGCCGAGTGCGTCCTCACCGAACGGACGCAGGCCGTGCCCCTTCCCCGCGGCGAGGACGGCGTCGAGCACGTCGAGGCAACGTTCCCGCGGCACGGTGAGCTCATACCCGAGATCACCGGTGAAGCCGGTCCTGGAGAGCACCACATCGGCCCCGGCGAGCTGCGTCGGGGTGAGGTCGAAGTGGCCCAACCGGCCCACGTCGTCGGTGAGGGCGCCCAGCACCCGCGCCGAGCGCGGACCCTGGACGGCGAGCATGCCGTGCTCCTCGCTCACATCGGTGAGGTCGACCTTGAGCGGGCCCCGGTGCGCCGTGAGCCAGGCGAGCGCCGGTCGCGCGGACGTGAGGACGAACTCTTCGACGTCGTGGCGGAACAGCACGCCGTCCTCCATGACGAACCCGCGGTCGTCACACCAGAGGGTGTATGCCGCCCGCCCCGACCGCATGCCCGTCACATCGCGGACCATCACCCGGGAGAGGAACCGCTCGGCGTCCGGTCCCCCGACTCGGTACTTGTAGAGCGGCGAGGTGTCGAAGATCCCGACGCTGTGGCGCACGGCGAAGTACTCGTGCTTTGGCGCATGGGAGTAGCGGAGCGAGGAGAGGTAGCCCTGCCAGTGGGTGTAGAGATGCTGGTCGTTGAGGGCGCTGAGGCGCTCGTGGAAAGGCGTCGTCGCCACCATGGCAGCGAGCATACGGGGTGGGACCTGCGTGACGACGTGGGGAATGATGGCCCGGTGAACACCGCGTCCCGCAGCCGATACGCCGATCTCGTCCGACTCCTCATGCGCTACGGGCGCTCCGACCTCGTCTCAGGCGCCCAGCCCGACGAGTTCGCCGTCGGGGAGTCGTCCGCGGCGCAGAGCAGCGAGGTCGACCTTCTCCCCCGGTCTACACCGAGGCGCTGACCCGGCTCCAGGACCTCTTCGTCGAGTTCGACGAGGAGCCGCTCGCCGCTGCGTCGCTGGGGCAGGTGCACAAGGCGGTCACCCGTTCCGGCCGGGACGTCGTCGTCAAGGTGCAGCGGCCCGACGTCCGCGAGACGGTCCGCGACGACATGGAGGTCCTCGGCACCATCGCGGAGACGGCCGACAAGCGCACCTCGATCGGCAAGCAGTACGGACTCGCCCAGCTCCTCGGCCAGTTCCGCCGCTCCCTCATCGGTGAGCTCGACTACCGGCGCGAGGCGAAGAACCTGCTGCGCTTCATCGATCTGACGAGGGACTACGACCTCCTCGTCGTTCCCGAGCCGATCCTCCAGCTCACGACGAGCCGGGTGCTGACGATGGAGGACGGGCGACTGGCGCTGCTCGACCTCGGCATGGTCGCCACGGTGCCTTCCCGCGTCCAGGACCACGTCGTCAAGCTCCTGCTCGCGATCAGCGACGGAGATGGTGAGGAGGCCGCGCGGATCCTCGCCGACATGGGGCACCCGGTCGACGGCTATGACGCGGCGGCGTTCCGGGACGACGTGACCCACCTCGTGAGCGAGGCGGTCGCGAGCGGAGCCGACCTGCAGGCGGGCACCGTGCTCGTCGAGCTGTCCCGTCTCTCCGGCGTCCACGGTCTGCGCCCGCCGGCCGAGATGTCGATGATCGGCAAGGCGCTGCTCAACCTCGACCAGGCGACGGCCCACCTCGACCCCGAGTTCGCGCCCGCCGCGGCGATCAGGGACAACGTGAGCGAGATCTTCGCCAGCTCGCTCAAGACCTCTCCCGCGGGCATCCTGGCGGCAGCGATCGAGGCCAAGGAGTCCACCGCCCAGCTGCCCAAGCGCGCCAACCGCATCCTCGACTCCCTGGCCGCGGGCGAGCTCAACGTCCATGTCGACGCCATCGACGAGCATCGGCTGCACCTCGCGCTGCAGCGGGTCGCGAACCGGCTCACCCTCGGCATCATCATCGCCGCGACGATCATCGGCGCCGCGATGATGATGCGTGTCGAGACCGACACG
>JBHEPF010000029.1:0-3806 GCA_046260445.1 Dermatophilaceae bacterium
TTGCGAATGAGCTCGTGCGCAACGCGTTCGCTTTCGCGGGTGGCGATGGTCCAACCGACGACCTGGCGACTGTAAATGTCGATGATGGTGTACAGGAAGTACAGCACGCCCCTGGCGGGCCCACGGAGCTTGGTGATGTCCTATGCCGACCTTCGGACTATGCCGACAGTTGCTGCGGCGGTGCAGTCGGTAGGGTTTCTTGGCCTGAATGGTCGGCATAGTCAGAGGGACGTGAGCCAGGCCAAGATGCTGGGTTCGGGCTGGTAGGTTCCGGGTTTCACGTCGGGTGACCGGGTGCGGTCGATGGCAGCCTGCTTGATGGCCATGTCGGCGTGGAGGTAGGCATCGGTGCTGTGGGTGTTGGCGTGGCCGAGCCAGAGTGCGATGACGGACACGTCGACTCCAGCGGTCAGGAGGTTCATCGCTGCGGTGTGCCGCAACGTGTGCATGGTGACGTGCTTGGCGGCGATGCTGGGGCAGGTGATCGCCGCGCGGATGAGATGTTTTGCCAGGCGGTGCTCGAGCGCGTCGCGGGAGAGGGATTTTTCGTGGGGACCGCAGAACAGCGCGGCACCAGGCCGAGTGCTGCGTTCGGCGAGGTAGTTCGTCATCGTGGTCACGGTGGCCTTCGTCAGCGGGGTGATGCGTTGGCGTCGGCCTTTGCCGGTGCAGGCGATGTGGGGTCCGGCGCCGAGGTGGATGTCGTCGAGGGTCAGTGAGCAGATCTCGCTGATGCGAAGACCGGTCTGCACGGCCATGGCGAGCAGTGCGTGGTCGCGGCGCCCGGTCCGGGTCTGCTGGTCGGGTGCGGCGAGCACGGCGTCGATCTCGTCGGGAGTGAGGAACTCGATGACGGGCCTGGTCGTGCGCCTTGGCGGGATCGCGAGGACCTGGGTGATGGTCGCGGCATGCTCGGGGTGGTCGGGCAGGGCACGGCCGAGCACGGAGCGGATCGCGGTCAGGCGAGTGTTGCGGGTCTTGGCATTGTTGCCACGCTCTTGCTCGAGGTGGTCGAGAAAGCCGGTGACGTTGGTCGCGCTGACGGCGTCGAAGTCGAGCGCGTTGACGGGGATGTCGAGCGTGGCGGTCAAGTATTTCAGCAGCATCCGCCAGGTGTCGCGGTAGGAATTGATCGTGTTCGCGGACAGGTCGCGGTGGGTGTGGGCGAAGGTTGTGAAGTAGGTCTGCAGGCTGGTGGCCAGGGCGTTCATGACGGTTCTCTTTCGGTGTCGGGTTCGAGCTTGCCGGCGGCCAGGGCCATGAGTTCCCCGGTCGCGGTGAGGTACCAGTAGGTGTGAGCGGCGTCGGAGTGCCCCAGCCAGGTAGCGAGCAGGGACAGAGCCCGCTCGGGGTCACCGCCGTGGGCGTAGGCCGCGGTCATGTGCGCGGTAGCGAAGGTGTGGCGCAGGTCGTGCAGGCGAGGGCGGGCCCTGGCGCGCGCGGTCAGCCCGGCAGCCGCCCGGGCTCGTTTGAACAGGGCGGAGAAGGAGACGTAGATATACCCGGTGCCCTTGGCGGTCACGAAGACCGGGCCGTGGGGATCGGGACGTGTGGCCTTCCTGACCGGTAGCGCGATGTAGTCCTTGAGAGCCGCCGTGGTGGAGGGGTGGACGGGTACGAGCCGCTCGGCAGACTTCGCGGCTTTGATCACCAACACGTCGTCCTCGAAGTCGATGTCATCGACCCCGAGGTTCAGGGCCTCGCTGATTCGCAAGCCCGTAGCCGCTAGCAGCCCGATGACGGTCCGCACGGTCACCGCGACCCGCTCGTCGGCGAACTCAGTATCGCAGACGGCGAGCAACGCATCGACGTCATCCTGGCTGTAGATGAACGGCACCGCCCGCGGCTTCTTGGCCGGCAGCAGGCCACTCGGGATAATCGGGACGTCGACACCGTTGGCGTTGAGGTAGGCAGCGAAGCGGCGCACCAGCGACAGACGCGTCGCCCACCACGAGGGGTGCGCGTCGGGATTCAGACGTGCCCACGTCACCGCGTCGTCGATGGTGAACGTCTGGGCCTGCCCACGACCTTCGAGCCAGGTGCAGAACAAGCCGACCTGCCGCTCGATGTCGTCGAGCTGGAATCCAAGCGATCGGCGCATCGCCAGGTACCCCTCCAGGCGTTCACGCAGCGTCGTCATCGCGGCACCTGCCCGAACGGGACGACCAACTCGCGCAACGATGTCAGGTCAACCTTCGCGTAGGCCATCGTGGTGGCGGTGTAGACGTGACCCAGGAGCTCTTTGGCCTCGGTCAAGGTGCCGCCCGCAGCCAGGACGTCCATCGCAGCGGTGTGCCGAAGCCGGTGCGCGTAGATCGGATCGATCCCCGCCACGCCCGAGAGCCGTGCGACGATTCCCGATATCGCCGAGGTCGCCATCATCCTGCGCGGCGCCTGCATGCGCACGAACACCGCCCGGTCCTGAGCGGCCGGCCGAAGCCTCAGCCAGACCGCCAGCGCCTCACCCACATCGACCGGGACCGGCAGCACGTGCTCGCGGCCCTTGCCGACGACCTTGAGGCGTCCGTTCGCCCAGTCGATGTCGTCGAGACTCAAGCGGGCGACCTCGCCAGCACGCAGGCCCAGCCGCACCAGCAGCATCACGACCGCCCGGTCCCGCGCCCCAATCGCGGTGGCCGGATCGCATACGGCCAGCAAGGCAGCCACCTGCTCGGCGCCTACTCCCCGTGGCAACCCACGCCGTGTCCCGGGAGGCTTGAGGACCCCAGCGGTCAGGTCCCTGTCCAGGCGGCCGGTACTCAACGCCCACCGCAGCAGACATCGGACCGCATCGACGATATGCGCACGCGAAACCACGCCGTAAGGCCGCCCACGTTCAGCGACGTAGGCGTTGGCGACCGGCGCGTCGAGCCGACCCCACTCCACGCTCCCGCCTGTCGCCGTGATCACCTCCAGGAGCCCGGCCGCGTAACGGCAGCGCGCCGCGATAGTCTTCTCAGCCAAGCCGCGCTGCTCACGCATCCATGAGCACCACTGTGCGACTTCTGCCTGTGCTGGCATGAGCGCACCAGGGTCAGCATCGGTCACGCCCAGATAGCCGGCGGTCGTCAAGAACCTACGCATTGTGCCCATCGAGGCTTTCACCGAGACGCACACGACGTCACGAGACCGCTCCGCGACCACGAACCGATCCAGTAGCTCCTCGCTGATGTCATCGACACCGGCGCCGACCCCCTGCATCCATAAGCTCAGGCGCCCCAGCAGGTTCACGATCCCAGCCGCCGACCCGGGCGAATAGCCCTGCGCAGCCAGCCACCTCCTACATTCCGTCAGAGCCCTCGGTGCCAAGGGGCCAACCGGTACCCGTGGAATCCGATCCGCATGCGGACGAGCTGTCGGCGATCTCTTCGTCACGGACCTCACCTCCAGACACTTCGTGTCTGAAGCGTGCTCCTTGGCGCGCGACTATGCCGACATTTCGAACCTCAACAACCTCCATGGCCTGCCATCAGGGCCGACATCGGCATAGTTCAAAGGTCGGCATAGGACATCTAATGCCGACGTCGGCATTAGATGTCCCACGTCCACGCCGTGTTCGGCCGGGTGGCGTGCACGATGGGGATCGGGTAGTGCCCGGGCGCCTGGTGGCCACCGCGTCGCCGCTCGCCGGACAGGCCGTGCTCGCCCAGAATGCGGTACATCGTCCGGACGCTACAGAGGTACTCACCGTCGTCGAGAAGGCGCGTGTAGGCCTGCGCGGGTGCCAGGTCGCAGAAAGCGGTCGCTGCAGAGGATCTCCTGCACGTCGTAACGCTCCTCGCGCGACACGGCGGCGGGGTGGCGGG
>JBHEPF010000038.1:0-62738 GCA_046260445.1 Dermatophilaceae bacterium
TTGTGCGGGATGCCGCCCGCCTCGTAGGCGTATGAGCGGTGGGTGAGCGCCAGAGGCATTCCCTCCCCCAGGGCAGCACGAAACCGCGGCTCGGCGGCGGCCTCGCCGCAGACCTCGAGGAGGTATGCGGTCAGGTCACCGACGGGCCGCGGTGTCGCAACGTCACTCGCGGGCGCATCCGGCGCTCGCCGAGCCACGGGCGTCAGCCCTGGTGCTCGGTGCGCTCTGCGGTCTCGTAGTGGCGGCCGTTGTAGGTGCCACATGACGGGCACGCGACGTGCGGCTGCTTGGCGGCCTTGCACTGGGGGCAGGTCGTCAGGGTCGGGAACTCGGCCTTCCAGTTCGCTCGGCGCGAACGGGTGTTGGAGCGCGACATCTTCCGCTTCGGGACGGCCACGGCGGTTTCCTTCTTTCGGGTTACGGCTTGGGTGTTGCTCGATGTGGGACTTCAGGCATTGTCCGTGCTGTCGGGGTCACTCGCCAACTCGGTGAGTGCTTTCCAGCGCGGGTCGATCTCGATGTGCTCATGTCCCGGGTCGTCCTCCATCCGCGCGCCGCACTGAGCGCACAGACCGAGACAGTCCTCCCGGCACACGGGTTTGAACGGAAGGGCAGGCACGACCGCGTCGCGGAGCAGGGGCTCGAGGTTGATGAGCCCGTCGACGATGACGAGCTCGGTCTCGTCGTCGCCGGCTCCCACCTCACGGTGGTGGGCGGCACGGTCGGCGTAGGCGAACAGCTCCTGGAACCTGGCCTCGACGTCCGTCGACACCGGATCCAGGCACCGCACGCAGGCACCGACTGCAGTGGAGCGAACCGTGCCGGTGACGAGGACCCCCTCGACGACGGACTCCAAGCGCGTGAACAGCGCGAGGAAACGGTCCTCTGGAACCGCAAGGACCTCGGTGCCGAAGTCTGCGGGGACGGGAATCTCTCGCTCCACCTCGATCATCGACCCGGGCCGACGCCCGAGGTCGGAGATGTCGAGCATCCACGGCGAACGGTGGTCGGTGCGAGTCATGGCCATCACGAGGGGGAGTCGTCGGTGCGGCTCCGGGGATCCGTCACCGTGCGATCAATGGCTGTCAGTCCGCGCCCCCGGCAGCACCGATGTGGTGAGCGACAGCAGGATTGAAACCGACCCACCAGCCTACCGTCCGGTCCCCCCCATCCCAAATGCGCGCCTCAGCCGCGGCGCGCGACGAGCGCGTCGCGCACCTCATCCGGGACGAGCCCTGTCACATCGCCCCCGAGCCCGGCGACCTGCTTGATGAGCGAGGAGGAGACGTGCTCGAACGCCGGGTCCCCCGGCAGGAACACCGTCTCGACCCCGGTCAGATGCCGGTTCATCAGCGCCATCGGCAGCTCGTAGCCGAAGTCGAGGCTGCCGCGCAGCCCCTTGACGATGAGGCTCGCCCCACGCTCGCGAGCGACATCGACGAGCAGGCGTCCCGCATACTCCTCGATGCGGACGCTCGCGAGGTGGGCGGTTGCCCGCTCGATGAAGCCGATCCGCTCGGGCACCGAGAACAGGCCGGCCTTGTCGGGGTTGTGAAGGATCGCGACGACGACCTCGTCGGCGAGCGCGCCGGCCCGCGCGATGACGTCGAGGTGACCGAGGGTCACCGGGTCGTAGGAACCGGGGCAGATGGCGATGCGGTGCACGGCGCCCAACGCTACTGCTCCTTCGCCCCCTCGAGGACCTCCTCGGCCTCGGCCTTCGCGTCGGACTTGATCTGCTCGGCCTCCTCACGCGCCGGGGCGGGAGCGAGGGTCCCCTCGACGACGGCCCGCTCGAGCAGGGCCCGGACCTGGCCGACGGAGGCGCACCCGGCATCGAGCAGGCGGTTGCGGGCGAGGGCGAACGTGCGCCCGAGCTCGGCACGAGCGTCGGCCGAGATCTCGGTGAGCGCCGGGTTGAGGATCGTCAGCTCCTCCTCGACGGCGTGGTGTGCCACGACGCTGCTCAGCTTCTCGACGGCGTCGTCGTACTTCTGCGTATCGGTGCCCTTGGCCTCGAGGAACTCGAGCAGCGCCTCGGTGATGTCGGCGTGTTCCTCCTCGCCGTGCTCCTCCTCGTGCTCCGAGATGGCGTCCTTGCGGCGCAGGGTCGGATAGACGTGCTGCTCCTCGGCCTCTGCGTGGGCGACGAGGAGCTCGGCGAGCGCCTGGCGGCTCGCGGCCCGGTCACGGTCGGTGCGGCGACACTCGCGCAGAAGGTCCTCGAAGAGGCGGTGGTCCTCGAGGATGAGGTCGACGACGTCCCCGGAGGTGGGGCGGGAGATGAAGATGCTGGTGGTCATGTCCTCATCGTGCCGCATCCGCAGGCGGCGCGGCAGGAGCGGCGCGAGGCAGGTCGGCTCAGACCGTCACCCGGACCACCCACAGCGCCGTCTCGCCGTAGACGCGGTCCCACTCCGGCGTGAGGCCGTCCGGCCACGACGGCTCGGGAGACCTCGCCGAGCGCTCGACGACCACGAGCGCGTCCTCGGACAGCCAGCCACCGCTGAGCGACTCGAGGACGGCCCCGAGGACGTCGTCACCGAGGTCGTAGGGCGGATCGATGAAGACGAGGTCGTGCTCGCTCGGCCCCGCAGAGAGGTATGCGCGGACGTCGCGCGCCTGGATCCGCACCTCGGTCAGGCGCAGGTCTGCGACGGTGCGCCGCATCGCAGCGACGGCACCCCGGTCGTGGTCGACGAGGGTCGCCTCAGCGGCGCCGCGACTGACCGCCTCGATACCGAGGGCCCCGGAGCCGGCGTAGAGGTCGAGGACCCGGGAGCCGTCGAGGACACCGCGGGCGGCCAGAGCCGAGAAGAGCGCCTCTCGGGTCCGGTCGCCCGTGGGACGCGTCGTCGGGCCTTTGGGGGTGTGGATCCGCCTCCCGCGGAACATTCCGGCGATGACCCGCGTCATCGGTCCCCTCCCCCTCGCGACCAGGGACCGGGCGAAGAGATCCCGGCGATGACCCGCGTCATCAGCCACGCTCCAGGAAGGCGGCCTTGTCCTCGTCGACGAGGGTCTTCAGCGCGGCGGCGAGGTGCGGGTGCGCGGCGAGGTCGGGGTCGGCCTCGACGAGAGCCGTCGCGTCTTCGCGCGCGGTCACGATCACGTCCTCGTCGTCGATGACCCCGAGATAGGTGAGCGACGAGCGCCGCCCGCTCTGCGAGGCGCCGAGGATGTCACCCTCGCGACGCTGGCGCAGGTCGAGCCGGGCGAGCTCGAAGCCGTCCGTGCTGCCTGCGACGGCGTGCAGCCGCTCGAGCGCCGGCGGCGCCTCGCTCGCGGTCATGAGGAGGCACAGGCCGGGCAGCCCGCCACGACCGACCCGGCCGCGCAGCTGGTGCAGCTGGGAGATGCCGAACCGGTCGGCGTCCATGACGACCATGACGGTGGCGTTCGCCACGTCCACGCCGACCTCGATGACCGTGGTCGCGACAAGGACGTCGATCTCGCCTGCACCGAAGGCACGCATCGCTGCATCCTTGTCCTCGGGAGCCATCCGCCCGTGCAGCATCTCGATCCGGACCCCCTCGAGGGCAGGATGCTCGACGAGGAGGGCGTGCACGGCATACACCCCCGCCATCGGGGCCGTCGTCTCCTCCGCGACCTCCGGCTCGGCTCCGTCTGAGTCGTCGAACCCGGCTGTCGGCTCGACGACCGCACCGACTCGCTCGTCCGGCTCCCCGATGCGGGGACAGACGACGTAGGCCTGGCGACCCGAGCGCACCTCCTCACCGACGCGGGCCCAGGTCCGTTCCACCCAGTTCGCCTTGGCCGCCTCGACGACGTGGGTGGTGATCGGTACCCGGCCCGCGGGCAGCTCGCGCAGCGTCGAGGTCTCCATGTCGCCGAAGACGGTCATCGCAACGGTCCGCGGGATCGGTGTGGCCGTCATGACGAGGACGTGCGGCGGATGGGTTCCCTTGGCGCGCAGCGCGTCCCGCTGCTCGACACCGAAGCGGTGCTGCTCGTCGACGACGACGAGGGCGAGGTCGCAGAACTCGACGCCCTCCTGGATGAGCGCGTGTGTCCCCACGACGATGCCGGCCTGCCCGGTCGCGATGTCCGAGAGTGCCTGGCGACGGGCGGCGGTCGACTGGCTGCCGGTGAGAAGGACGACCTTCGTGCTCGCCTCCGACGCCGCCGCTCCCACCCCGTCGGCGAAGGACAGCATCCCGCCCTCGGCGAGCTCGCCCATCATCGCGGTGATCGACCGGTGGTGCTGCTGAGCCAGCACCTCCGTCGGAGCGAGCAGGGCGGACTGGCCGCCGGCGTCGACCGCCGCGAGCATGGCGCGCAGAGCGACGACGGTCTTGCCCGAGCCGACCTCCCCCTGGAGGAGCCGGTGCATCGGTGTCTCCCGAGCCATCTCGCTCGCGAGCTGGGCCGCGACCTCACGCTGACCTGCGGTGAGCTCGAACGGCAGTCGGCCGTCGAACTCCGTGAGCAGTCCTCCCTCCGTGGGGCGGCGGGACAGGGTGCGGTCGCGCGCCTGTTCGGCCCGGCGCCGCGCGAGCGCCACCTGAAGGACGAAGGCCTCCTCGAAGCGCATCCGGTCACGGGCCGCCGCGACATCCGCCCAGGACCGGGGCCGGTGCAGCCGACGGTAGGCCTCGAGCCGGCTCATCAGACCGTGTCGCCGACGGACGTCATCGGGAACGGGGTCCGCCAGGTCCTGGATCTGGTCGAGGACGATCCGCACAGACATGATGATCGTGGAGTTCCGCAGCCGGTCGATGTGCGTGTAGAGGGGCAGCAGCCCGGGCTCGTCCTCGCCGCGCTCCTCGGCCACGATCTCGTAGTCCGGCGACGTGAGCTGGGGCTGGTTGTTGAAGGTGTCGACCTTGCCCATCCACACGGCACGAACGCCCGGGACGAGGACCTTCTCCCGGCCGTAGGTGCCGAAGAAGGTGACCGGCATCGAGGTGCGGCCGTCGCTGATGGTCAGCCGCATGATCGAGTTCTTCGCGCTCATCCTCTGGTCGCGACGCCGGGGGGAGACGGTGACCTTGGTGACGTCGGCGACCGCGACGAGGTGCTCACCGACGCGGGCGCCGGACAGGTCGCCCTCGTAGGTCGCATACCGGGTCGGCACCCAGGCGAGCAGCTCACCGACCGTCTCGATCCCGCGGCCCTTGAGCTTGCCCGCGGGGTAGTCACCGATGAGCGGGCGCAGCCGCGTCGACTCGGTGATCGAGGGCAGGATGTCCACGGTCACACCGTAACCACACCACCTCGCGCCGACAGCATGCCGGAACCCGCCGCGCCGAGGTCGTACACTCGTGCCGGACCGAGTCGGTCCTCCAGCACGATGGCGATATGTCGCCTCCTCGCCCAGAAGTCCTCGCCCAGAAGCACCATGGCCCGACGGGACCGCGGGATCTCGAGGCGCCGGAAGAGGCCGATTTGGGTGGGACTCGTCGCCTCGGCTACGATTGTGCGGTTGCCTGGACGGGCTCACCGCAGCCCCCGGCGCGTTGACCTCAAGGACGACACGACCTCACGGACGCCAGCGTCCACCAGTTGCTCAATCAAGGAGATCCACCGTGGCTGCTAACTGCGACGTTTGCGGCAAGGGCCCGAGCTTCGGCCACAGCATCTCGCACTCGCACCGCCGGACCAAGCGCCGTTGGAACCCCAACATCCAGCGCGTTCGGGCCATGGTGGGCAAGGCGGGCAAGACGCCGAAGCGACTCAACGTGTGCACCTCGTGCCTCAAGGCCGGCAAGGTCACCCGCTGACCCGCCCCTGCTGACCCGAGCCCCCGGGCTCGCAACAGCCGATCGCCCGTACGGGTGGTCGGCTGTTCCCGTTGCCGCCCGCGCTGTCATCCCTGTCTGAAGTGGTCCCAGCCGACCACCTCGAGCGGGTCCCCGTCGAGCGTGACCCCCTCACCGGGCACCACCGAGCCGATCACCCGCCAGGGCGCTGAAGGAGTATGCGGCACCTCGCCCGGGTCCGAGAACGTCGCCAGCAGCGAGTGCTCCTCTCCCCCGCCGAACACGTGCCGCCAGGCCTCTTCCGGGGGGAGGACGTCGATGAAGGAGTCGAGGATGCCCCTCTCCAGGGCGGCGCGGTCGAGATCGAGGGCCACCCCGCTCGCCCGCGCCACTCGACCGGCGTCGCGGACCAGGCCGTCGGAGACGTCGATCATCGACGTCGCGCCGGCCCGCGCAGCGACGGGGCCGGCCTGCCAGGGTGGAGTCGGTCGGCGGTGGTACCACCTCCAGGCCTCACGCGACCGGTCCCGTGTCGGGCTGTCCGGTCCCAGCACCGTCGGGGGGTCGCCGGCTGCATACGAGGCGAGGCCGGCGGAGGACCAGCCGAGCGAACCGCATACCGCCAGAACGTCGCCCGGCCGTGCGCCCGAGCGTAGGACGGCGTCACGCCCCTCGAGGTCACCCCACATGGTCAGCGACACATGCACGACGCCCGCCGGGGCGGACGACAGGTCGCCACCCACGATCGCGACGCCCGAGTCGGCGCACCACTGCCCCAGCCCGGCGGCGAACGCCTCCACCCAGCGCAGCTCGGTCTGCGGCTCGGCCGTGATCGTCAGCACGGCGCCGGATGCGGTGCCGCCCATCGCTGCGATGTCGGAGAGGTTCTGCACACCCAGCTTGGCGGCGACGTCCTGCGGGGAGGACCAGTCGTCGCGCCAGTCCCGGTCGCGGATCATCGAGTCGGTCGTGACCAGGAGCGGCTGGGGCACGGTGACGACGGCGGCGTCGTCTCCGGGTCCGACGAGCACGCCGTCCCTCTGCCCCGCCTGCAGGAGTGGCAGGATCCGGTCAAGGATCTCGTCCTCGTTGAGATCCCGCAACCGGGGCTGCTCGGGATCTTCCGTCGGTGCGGTCACCTTTTTACTCCCGTGTCTCGATGGTGGGCCTGAAGCACGGTAGCGTCTACCCGAGGCGCCGGCCCCATCACGGCCGGGACTGCCACCGTCAGAAGTCGTCACACGTCGTCAGAGCGTCCCGGAGGGTTCATCCATGGTCCAGGCCTACATCCTGATCCAGACCGAGGTCGGCAAGGCCGCCACGGTCGCGCAGGCGATCCGAAAGATCGACGGCGTCGCACTCGCCGAGGACCTCACGGGTCCCTATGACTGCATCGCCCGGGTCGAGGCAGACAACGTCGACGACCTCGGCAAGCTCGTCATCGCCAAGATCCAGGACGTCGACGGCATCACCCGTACGCAGACGTGCATCGTCGTCCACGTCTGACCTGGCAGCTGAGACTGGTTCGACCCCTCACTGCCGCGCTCGCCGTCGCGGGCGTGACGCTCCTTTCGGCGTGCTCGTCCGCCATCGAGGTCGCACCACCCGACCAGGCGGGCGACCCGGCGTGCGCCGAGATCCCCTGGCCGGAGACCATCGCCGGGAACGCCCGCACCGCGACCGATCCCGAGGGGTCCTGGGTTGCGGCCTGGGGTGACCCGGCGATCATCGCCCGGTGCGGGCTGCCCGCGCTCGAGCCGACCACCCTGGACTGCGTCGCGGTCGACGATATGGACTGGATCGTGCGCGAGCTGAGCGACGGCACCGCGATGAGCAGCTACGGGACCGACCCGGCGCTTGAGGTGCTCGTCCCCGTTGCCTATGGCCCTGGGCCGCTGCTCCTGCCGGCCTTCGGAGATGCGGTCCGCTCGCTGCCGACCAACGGCCGGCAGTGCGAGTGAGGCACGATCTCGCCGGCGCCCGTCCGGCCTAGCGCAACCCCATCCGGCGCTCCATCGCCAGCGCGATGAGCTCGTCGATGAGCTCGGCGTACTCGATGCCGGTCGCCGCCCACATCCGGGGGAACATCGACGTCGGCGTGAATCCCGGCATCGTGTTGACCTCGTTGAGGATGACCGCGCCGTGGTCGGTGTAGAAGAAGTCGACCCGCGCCAGGCCTTCGCATCCGGCCACGTCGAAGGCCTGCGCGGCATACGCCCTGATCTGGTCGGAGACCGAGTCGGGGACATCTGCCGGGGTGGTGAGCTCGACGTCGTCGGCGGCGATGTACTTTGCCTCGAAGTCGTAGAACTCGTGGTTCTGGGTGACGCGAGCCTCGCCGACGACGCTCGTGCGCGGCAGGTCGGCGCCGCGGCCCTCGAGGACTCCGCACTCGATCTCCCGGCCGACGATCGCTGCCTCCACGATCACCTTGGGATCATGCTCGCGGGCGAAGGAGATGGCGGCCTCGAGCTCGTCCGAGCCGCTCACCTTCGAGATCCCCATCGAGGAGCCTGCTCGCGATGGCTTGACGAAGACCGGCCAGCTCAGCGCGGCGACAGCGTCCATGCAGGCGGCAGGGTCGCGGCGCCACTCCTTGTCCGTGATGACGGTGTAGGGCCCGATCGGCAGGCCGGCTCCCGCCAGGATGACCTTCATCAGGTGCTTGTCCATCATCGCGGCGGAGGCGGCGACTCCGGATCCGACATAGCGGATGTCGGCGAGGTCGAACAGTCCCTGGATCGTCCCGTCCTCACCGAAGGGCCCATGCAGCAGCGGGAAGACGACGTCGACCTCGCCCAGGTCACGGGGGAGCTCACCCGGCTCGACGACGATGAGGGTGCGGTCATCGGTGCTCGTCGGCACGAGGACGTGCGGTGAATCTCCGTCGACCTCGGGCGTCTGAGCGGCGGTGAGCCGTAGGGGCTCGGGGTCGTCGGCCACCGTCACCCACCGGCCGTCCGGGGCGATGCCGATCGGCACGATGTCGTAGGCGCTCCTATCGATGGCGCTGAGGAAGCTCGCGGCGGTCGAGCACGAGACAGCGTGCTCACTGGAGCGCCCGCCGAAGACGACGGCGACGCGGATCCTGCGACGGGTCCCATCGTCATCGTCACCAGCCCCCTGGTCGGAGGTGGTCGCATCGGTGGTCATGGGCTCGGACATCGCCCCGAGCCTAACCGCTCTCCTACGCTGGGTCCGTGCCTCCCGACTCCACGCCCCCCGCCGCTGCGCCGTCCCCCGCCGGACGCTCTCCTGCTGAGCTGTCGCTCCCTGAGCTGTCGCTCGCCTCGCGGGCCGTCGCCGCCGGACGGGAGCCACGTGTTCCAGGAGGATCGGTGGGTGCCCCTCTCGTCCACACCTCGACCTACCACGCAGACGGCGATGTCGTGTATGCCCGGGTCGGCAACCCGACCTGGACCGCCCTGGAGGACGCTCTGGGCTCTCTCGAGGGCGGCGTGGCAACTTCTTTCGCCAGTGGGTTGGCCGCCACCGATGCCGTCCTCGCCCTCGTCCCGCTCGGGGGCGTCGTCGTGGCCCCGGCCAGCGCATACAACGGCGTCGTCGGCACTCTTGCACAGCGTGCGGAGAGGGGCGAGCTCACGGTGCGCTTCGTCGACGTCACCGACCCCGACGCCGTTGGCGCCGCGTGCGACGGAGCGGACCTGCTCTGGCTCGAGAGCCCGACGAACCCGCTCCTCGAGGTCGCCGACCTTCCGCAGCTCACTGAGGCCGGCCATCGCGCGGGAGCGCTCGTCGCGTGCGACAACACGTTCGCGACCCCGATCCTCCAGCGGCCCCTCGAGGACGGTGTCGATGTCGTCGTGCACTCGGTGACGAAGTACCTCGCCGGCCACAGCGACGTCATCCTCGGTGCCTGCGTGGCCCGGGACGACGAGTCGGGGTCCGCCATCACCGAGCGGCTTCGCGAGCACCGAGTCCTCCGCGGCGCCATCCCCGGCCCGGCGGAGGCCTGGCTCGCGCTGCGAGGTATGCGCACGCTGGCCCTGCGGGTCGAGCGCGCCAGTGCGACGGCCGGGGAGCTGGCCACCCGGCTGCGTGACCATCCCGCGATCGAGCGGGTGCGCTACCCGGGCTTCGGTGCGATGGTCTCCATCGACGTCCGCGGGGGCCCCGAGGCGGCCGAGCGGGTCTGCGCGGCGGCCCGGCTCTGGGTCCACTCGACGAGCCTCGGCGGCGTCGAGAGCCAGCTCGAGCGGCGCCGACGCATCCCGCTGGAGCCGAAGACGACCCCGGAGAACCTCATCCGGCTCTCCGTCGGGATCGAGGACCTCGAGGACCTCTGGCGAGACCTCGCCGCCGCCCTCCAGCGAGCCTGAGCGCGACCCCGCCTACTAGGTCCGCACCTCGCGACCACGAGTCCGCGCCATGAGCGACTGGCCGACCGTGAGCGCATCGTGGCCCTCGTGGACCACGAGGGTGACCTGCTCGATGATCGGGACATCGACGTCGTGGTCCTGTGCGAGCTGCAGGATCGAGGCGCAGGACTTCACACCCTCGGCCGTCTGCCGGGTGCGGGAGACGACCTCCTCGACCGTGAAGCCCTGGCCGAGCTGCACGCCGAAGGTGTGGTTGCGGGAGAGGGGCGACATGCACGTCGCGATGAGGTCCCCGATGCCGGCGAGTCCCGCGAAGGTGGTCGGGTCGCCCCCGAGCCGGACTCCCAGGCGGGTGGTCTCGGCGAGCCCTCGGGTGATGATCGAGGCCTTGGTGTTGTCACCCATGCCGAGCCCCTCGGCCATGCCGACCGCGAGGGCGATGACGTTCTTCGTCGCTCCCCCGAGCTCGGCCCCGACGACGTCCTCGTGCGTGTACGGCCGGAAGTACGGCGTGTGACAGGCCGAGGCGACCAGGTCCGCCGTGTCGTGGTCCGTGCAGGCGACGACACTCGCGGCCGGCTGGCGCGCGACGATCTCGCGGGCGAGGTTGGGCCCGCTGAGCACGACCACCCGCTCCGGCGGGACGTCGCCCGCCTCGATGATCACCTCGCTCATCCGCTTCGTGGTGCCGAGCTCGACGCCCTTCATCAGAGACACGACCGCTGCGTTCCGCGGGATCGCCGAGCCCCAGGTGGCGAGGTTGTCCCGCAGTGACTGGCTCGGGACGGCGAGGACGACGATCTCGGCGCCGTCGGCGACCTCCTCCGGGTCATGGGAGGCAGAGATCCCCCGCGGCAGCGGCACACCCGGCAGATAGTCGGTGTTGACCCCGGCGTTGATCTGCTCGACCGCCTCCTCGCGACGACCCCACATCCGGACCGTGCTCCCGGCGTCCGCGAGAACACACGCGAACGCGGTGCCCCAGCTGCCTGTCCCAAAGACCGCAACGCGCGTCATCGGCTCTCCTCCTGGTCGTGGCTCTTCTGGTCTTTCTCTCCCTGGGAGAGAAGTGTCGGGTCCGGGAGGGAAGGGTTCCCTCCCGAGGGTGAGGGTTCCGTCCCTGGGAGAGAAACCTGAGGGTGGTCCTCGGGCCGGTACCAGCCGATGACGGGCACCCCTCGCTGCCGGGCGTCGAAGCGGGCCTCGGGAGCCTTCTCGCCGCGCAGGACCTCCAGCTCGCGGGTGATCGCCGCGATGATCCGCTCGGTGGCCTCCCGCAGCACCGGAGCGCTCATCGGGACGTCGTAGAGGTCGGTGAGGTCGACGGGGGGCCCGGCCCGCATGTGCATCACCTTGCGTGGGAACAGGCGCAGCTTCTTCTGGTACCTGCCGAGGATCTCCTGCGGACCCCACTGGGCGACCGGGATGACCGGGCACCGGGTCTCGAGCGCGACCCTTGCCGCGCCGGTCTTGCCGGTCATCGGCCAGAGGTCGGGATCGCGGGTCAAGGTCCCTTCGGGATAGATGCCCACGCACTTGCCGGCCCGGATGGCGTCGATGGCCGCACGGAAGGCATGGGCGGCCTGACCGGACTCGCGGTAGACCGGGATCATCCCCGCCTTCGCGAAGATCCTCCCGATGCCGGGGATCCGGAACACGGACTCCTTGCCGAGCAGATACGGCTCGCGGCCGCTGTCGTAGACGAAGTGCGCGAACGCGAAGACGTCCACGTGCGAGAGGTGGTTGGGACAGACGACGAAGCCGCCTTCGCGCGGGAAGTGCTCGTGGCCGGCCCAGTCCTGCTTCGTGACCCGCCTGACCACCGGGCGCACGACTCCGGCGGTGAACCGGTACGCCGGGTTGAGGTTGCGCGGCTTCGGCACCGGGCGGCTCCAGACTCTCGTGGCAACAATGGTCGATGAGGTATGCGGAAGGCCCTAAGCCTGCCATGGACAGGCCCGCGGACGGGCGCGGATCGCTGCGATGATGCCTGCCGTGTCCTCCCCCACCGATCGGCCCCCATGGCGGGTCATCGTGCCGGTCCGGGGCGGCCCGGTCGGCAAGTCGCGCCTGACGAGCATCGAGGGGCGACCCCTCACCGACGCGGAGCGTCGCGAGCTCGCTCTGGCGATGGCCCACGACACCGTCTCAGCGGCGATCGCCGGCGACCGCGGACCGGTCGTCGTCCTCACTGGTGACGACACGGTCGCCGAGCTGGCGCGAGCCTGGGGCGCCACCGTGGCGCTTGACACCGGACGCGGTCTCAACGCCGAGCTGGCCGCTGCCGCAGCGGCGTTCGCCGGGTCTGGCGCAGTGTGTGTGCTCCTCGGCGACCTCCCCGCGCTGCGTCCGGAGGACCTGGATGTCGCCATCGACCTCGCGGGATCGGCAAGCAGGCCCGGGATCGTCGTGCCGGACTGGGAGGGAACGGGGACGACGCTCGTCGCCCTCACCGATGGCCCCCCGGACCTGTCGGTGCTCGGTTTCGGCCCCGGCTCGGCCGAGCGCCATCGCTTGGCCGGACTGAGCGTGGCCGGGCTGCAGCTCGCCCGCCTGCGCTGTGACGTCGACACCCCCCAGGGGTGGGACAGAGCCGTGCGGCTCGGGCTCGGAGCATCGACCGCCGCGCTGCGCAGGCACCTGCTCGCGCCCACTCGGTGACCTAGGCTGTCGACATGGCCCAGGGATCGGTGCATACCTTCGAGCCGACGACCGGCGCCGGCTCGGTGCTGCTCGACACCGGCGAGGAGCTGGCGTTCTCCGCCGACGCCTTCGCCGAGAGCGGTCTGCGGCTGCTGCGGGCGGGCCAGCGCGTGAGCCTGGACCAGGACGACCAGGGCACCATCACCCGGGTCTTCATCCGTGGCATCGGCGCCGACGAGCCGATTCGCTGACCCGCCCGCACGGCTCGGGGTCAGCCCTTCTTCGCCGCAGCCTTCTTCGTGGCCGTCTTCTTCGTGGCGCTCTTCTTCGTCGCGACCGCCTTGGCCGGCGTCTTCTTCGCCGCCGCCTTCTTTGCGCTGGGCCTCTTCGCGGCATCCTTGGCGGCGGTGCTGCCCGCGGTGCCGGCCGAGGCACGGATGCCCACGGTTCCGGACTTCGGCATCTTGCTCGGCGCGGCCACGTACTCCTTGAACTGGGTCCCGGCCCGGAACTTCGGCACCGAGGTCTTGCGGATCCGCACGGTCTCACCGGTGCGTGGGTTGCGGCCGGTCCGCGCCGCGCGCGCGACCTTCTCGAACGTCCCGAAGCCGGTGATGCCCACCGAGCCGCCCTTGGCGACCTCACGGATGATCGTGTCGACTACTGCCTCGAGCGCGTCCACGGCAGCCTTCCGGCTCCCGAGCTTGGCCTCGAGCACCTTGAGCAGTTCGCTCTTGTTCACTGCGTATCTCCATCCATCGTCTGCCGACGGTGATCGGCGCTCCGTGGCCCACGGGTATGCGAGCCATCACAACGACCGTATGCGTCGCCCGTCGTGTGCGCCAGCATCACAGCCGCGGACTGTCAGGGAAAGATGTTGCCCGACAACGAGACTCACGTGGCGAGAGGGCGCCACAAATGCCACTTCCGTCACAGCCGACGATGGAGATGCTCGCCGAACAGCTCGCCGAGATGCCCGAAACCCGATCAACAGCAACATTTTTCACACACAGTGGCGCGATGCGGGTCGTTGGCCTCGACCCGCGGATCACACCTGCGACAACGGGATTCACCACGGCGCCTCGGGCGCACAACCGTTCACCGATCGACTCGAACTGTCGTCATCGACCCGGCGTGTCGCCCACAGGTCGGCTCTCGCGTCGCCGGTTCGAGCCAACGAACATTGCTCAGGCCTCGTCCAGGGGCCTTCAGACGCTGATGGTCGTCGGCTTGAAGGCGGGGCGATCGGCCTCGAAGGCGGTGACGTCCGGTTCGTGGCGAAGGGTGAGGCCGATGTCGTCGAGCCCCTCGAGCAGCCGCCACCTGGTGTAGTCGTCGACCTGGAAGGCGCAGACGATCTCCCCCGCCGCGATCGTCCGGGACTCGAGGTCGACGGCGATCGTGGCGCCCGGGTTGTTCTCGAGGTACTTCCAAAGCAGCTCGACCTCGTCCTGGCCCACCTGAGCGGTGAGCAGGCCCTGCTTGCCGCTGTTGCCACGGAAGATGTCGGCGAACCGGGAGGAGACGACGACCCGGAACCCGTAGTTCATCAGCGCCCAGACGGCGTGCTCTCGCGAGGAGCCGGTGCCGAAGTCCGGGCCGGCGACGAGAACCGAGCCGGCCGCATACGGCTGCTGGTTGAGGATGAAGGCCTCGTCCTTGCGCCAGGCGGCGAAGAGACCGTCCTCGAAACCGTCGCGGGTCACCCGCTTGAGATAGACGGCGGGGATGATCTGGTCGGTGTCGACGTTGCTCCTGCGCAGCGGAACGCCGATGCCGGTATGCGTGGTGAACTGCTCCATGACTGCTCCTCGTCCTTCGGTGTGCGCGCGTCGGCTCAGAGGTCGGCCGGGCTGGACAGGGTGCCGCGAACGGCGGTGGCCGCTGCGACGAGCGGGCTGACGAGATGGGTGCGACCACCCTTGCCCTGACGGCCCTCGAAGTTGCGGTTCGACGTCGACGCGCTGCGCTCGCCGGGCGCGAGCTGGTCGGGGTTCATGCCCAGACACATCGAGCACCCGGGCAGCCGCCACTCCGCACCGGCCTCGGTGAAGACGGCGTCGAGTCCCTCCGCCTCGGCCTGGAGGCGCACGCGCGCCGATCCGGGGACGACGAGCATTCGGACGCCGTCGGCCACGGCACGGCCCTTGATGACCTCCGCAGCCGCCCTCAGGTCCTCGATCCGGCCATTGGTGCACGAACCGACGAAGACCGTGTCGACGGGGATCTGCTTGAACGGCGTGCCGGGCGTCAGGCCCATGTACTCGAGCGCTCGCTCGGCGGCGACCCGCTCGTTGTCATCGCCCATCATCGCCGGGTCGGGGACCGACTCCCCCAGAGGCGCCCCCTGCCCGGGGTTGGTCCCCCAGGTGATGAACGGGGTGAGCGTGTCGGCGTCGATGACGACCTCGGTGTCGAAGGTCGCCCCCTCGTCCGTGCGCAACGTGCGCCAGTCCTCGACGGCCGCGTCCCAGTCCGCACCGGTCGGCGCGTGCTCGCGACCGGCGAGGTAGGCGAAGGTCGTCTCGTCGGGGGCGATCATCCCGGCGCGGGCACCAGCCTCGATCGACATGTTGCACACGGTCATCCGCGACTCCATCGAGAGCGCCTCGATGGCCGGCCCACGGAACTCGATGACATGCCCCTGACCGCCACCGGTCCCGATCTTGGCGATGACGGCGAGGACGATGTCCTTCGCGGTGACCCCCGGCTGGAGGGTGCCGGTCACCGTGACCGCCATCGTCCGAAACGGGTTGAGCGGCAGGGTCTGGGTGGCGAGCACGTGCTCGACCTCCGAGGTCCCGATGCCGAAGGCGAGAGCGCCGAATGCGCCATGGGTCGAGGTGTGGCTGTCTCCGCAGACGATGGTCATACCGGGCTGGGAGAGTCCTCGCTGCGGCCCGACGACGTGGACGATGCCCTGCTCGACGTCACCCATGGGAAAGAGCCGGACCCCGAACTCCTCGCAGTTGCGGCGCAGCGTCTCGACCTGGGTGCGGCTCGTCAGGTCCGTGATCGGGCCCGGCGTGGTGGGGACGTTGTGGTCCTCGGTCGCGAGGGTAAGGTCCGGACGCCGGACCGGACGGTCGGCGAGGCGCAGCCCGTCGAAGGCCTGCGGGCTGGTCACCTCGTGCAGGAGGTGGAGGTCGATGTAGAGCAGGTCGGGCTCGCCGTCGGCACGCCTGACGACGTGGGCGTCCCACACCTTCTCAGCCAGAGTTCGGGCCATCGGAACATCGACCTTTCTCGCCCCGCAAGGGGTCAGTACCACCTATGGATCGGTGCGACCGCGGCACTGCGCGATCGCTCCTCCCCCGCGAGGTTGCCACGCCCCACCTACCCCGGAAGTTGCGTCTCAGGCAATGAGACGGCAATATCATTACATGGACAACTCGAGCGGAGTGGGCGTTCTCGACAAGGCGGCCATCGTTCTCAGCGCCCTCGAAGCCGGACCATCGACGCTGGCTCAGCTGGTCACTGCGACCGGACTGGCCCGCCCCACGGCCCACCGGCTCGCCGTCGCCCTCGAGTACCACCGGCTCGTCGCACGCGATCTCCAAGGACGATTCATCCTCGGACCGCGAATGGGTGAGCTGGCTGCGGCCGCCGGCGAGGACAAGCTGCTCGCCGCCGCAGGTCCGGTGCTCGGCGCACTTCGGGACCACACGAACGAGAGCGCCCAGCTCTTCCGCCGCCAGGGGGACCACCGCATCTGCGTGTCGGCGGCCGAACGGCCCGTCGGTCTGCGCGACTCGATCCCGATCGGCGCCACCCTCACGATGCTTGCAGGCTCTGCGGCTCAGGTCCTGCTCGCCTGGGAGGAGCCCGACCGGTTGCACCGCGGCCTGCAGGGCGCCGCCTTCACGGCCACGACGCTCTCCGGCGTGCGCCGCCGAGGCTGGGCCCAGAGCGTCGGCGAGCGCGAGCTCGGCGTCGCCTCGGTATCCGCACCGGTGCGCTCCCCCAGCGGCCGGGTCATCGCGGCCGTGTCCATCTCCGGCCCGATCGAGCGACTCTCCCGCCAGCCCGGCCGGCTGCACGCGGCGACCGTCATCGCCGGAGCGAACAAGCTCACCGAGATCCTCTCCCGCCACGCCGCCCAGCAGGAGGCCCAGCGCGCCGGTGAGGTCTGACCCACGCCGGCGAGACGCGCATACCGGCTTCGACCTCATCCCCCGACAGCACCTGACACGGCGTAGGCCCACCCGGAACACCGGGTGGGCCTACGTCACGGGTAGCCCCGACGGGATTCGAACCCGCGCTACCGCCTTGAGAGGGCGGCGTGCTAGGCCACTACACAACGGGGCCGTGACAACGAGAGAAAACCATACCGGTCACCGGTGGCTTCTCCCAATCGGCATGAAACCGCATCCCGAGGGAGCGGGTGACTGCCTTGCTGGGGTACCAGGACTCGAACCTAGAATGACGGAACCAGAAACCGTTGTGTTGCCAATTACACCATACCCCAAGGGGTATCGCCGCCCCTTCGTCTGCAGCCGGCGGGCCTGCTCTCGCAGGCCTGTTCTTGTCGAACTGCCGGGCACTCCGCGCGGGCGGTGAACCGAGGATCGATCTTACCCATCACGAGCGACTCGCCCAAATCCACGCGCGGACCGGCGTCAGAGGCTCGCGCGCAGGCTCCGCAGCCGGGTCATCGTCGAGTGCTTGCCGAGGATCTCCATCGACTCGAACAGCGGCGGAGAGATCCGGGACCCTGAGACAGCCGCCCGGAGGGGTCCGAAGGCGAACCGCGCCTTGATCCCCATCCCGTCGACGATCGCCTCGCGCAAGGCCGACTCGATCCGCGGGGCGTTCCAGTCGCTCTCGCTTCCCAGCACTCCGTAGCCCGAGTCACTGATCGGCTCCAGCGCCGCGAGGGCGCCCTCGAGCACCTCGCCGGCGTTGTCCGTCAGCCCGGTGCGGGCATCCTCGTCGACCTGGAGCGCGTCGTCGGCGACGAAGAACGGGGCGACGAGCGCCGCCGACTCGGCCAAGGTGCCGATCCGGGTCTGGATGAGCTCGGCCACGGCCTTGAGCCGGCCCAGCTCTCCGAGGGACGGTGAGCCCGACAGCACGCCGGCCCCCTCGAGGAACGGCAGCAGCCTCGAGGTGAAGTCCCCGAGCTCGAGCTCGCGGATGTAAAGGCCGTTGAGCCACTGCAGCTTCTTCATATCGAAGATGGGCCCCACGGGGTTGACCTTGGACCAGTCGAAGTGGTCTGAGAACTCCTCGAACGAGAACATCTCGCGATCGGACCCGTCGGCCTCCGCCATGGGCGGGTAGGCGAGAAGCGCCAGGAAGTTGACGAGCGCCTCCGGCAGGTAGCCCTCCTCCTGGAACCAGGTCAGCCTGGCGGCGGGGTTCTTGCGCTTGGAGATCTTCGACTTGTCCTCGTTGCGCAGCAGTGGCATGTGCGCGAACTCCGGTGGGGTGAGGCCCAGCATCCGGTAGAGCAGCAGGTGCTTGGGTGTCGAGGAGATCCACTCCTCACCGCGAACGACGTGGGTGATCCCCATCTCGTGGTCGTCGACGACGACGGCCAGATGGTACGTCGGGAACCCGTCGGCCTTGAGGATGACCTGGTCGTCCGGGTGCGGAGCGCTCACCTCGCCCCGGATGAGGTCGGCGAAGCGCAGCTGGACGTCCTCGGGGATGAGCATGCGCACCACCGGCGTCTCGGAGAACCCCTCCAGCTCCGCGCGCTCCTCCCGGGTCTTGCCGAGGCAGAGCCGGTCGTAGCCGGTGGGCTGCTTGAGCTTCTGCTGGCGCTCGCGCATCTCCTGCAGACGCGCGGGCGTGCAGTAGCAGTGGTATGCGTGCCCCTCCTCGAGGAGCCGCTCGACATAGGGCCGGTAGGTGGTGAGCCGCTCGCTCTGACGGTACGGCGCATACGGACCACCGACGTCCGGGCCCTCGTCCCAGGTGAGCCCGAGCCAGTGCAGGGTGTCGAAGACCTGCTGCTCGCTGTCCTCACGGAAGCGGGCCCGGTCGGTGTCCTCGATCCGCAGCACGAAGCTGCCGCCCTGCTGTCGGGCGAAGGCCAGGTTGAACAGCGACATGTATGCGGTGCCCACGTGCGGGTCACCGGTGGGCGAGGGCGCAACGCGCAGGCGGGGACCGCCCGAGGACTCAGAGGAAGGGGTCGTCATAGTGACGCCGATTCTAGGCGCAGCCCGACGGGATCGCTGCCCGAGTGCGGGGGCGTCAGCGGGCGACGAAGGGGTTGCTCAGGACCCCGATGCCCTCGATCTCGACCTCGACGCGCTGGCCGGCGACGACCGGGCCGACCCCGGCCGGCGTGCCGGTGAGGATGACGTCACCCGGCAGCAGGGTGAAGGCGTGCGACGCATACGAGACGAGTGCGGTGACCCCGTGCACGAGGTCGGCCGTCGTGCCGTCCTGGACCACCTCTCCGTCCCTGCGCGTGACGAGCGAGAGGTCGCTGACGTCGAGGTCGGTCTCGATCCACGGTCCAAGGGGGCAGAACGTGTCGAAGCCCTTGGCCCGCGCCCACTGTCCGTCCGAGCGCTGGAGGTCGCGCGCGGTGACGTCGTTGGCGCAGGTGTAGCCGTAGACGACCGTCCCGACCTCCTCCAGCTTGACGTCCTTGCACATCCGCCCGATGACGACGGCGAGCTCGCCCTCGTAGCTCACCTCGGAGGTCTGCGGCGGGATGACGACCGGGTCGCCGGGACCGACCACGGCGGTGTTCGGGATGAGGAACATCAGCGGCTCGTCAGGGACGTCGGCGCCCATCTCCGCCGCGTGGTCGGCGTAGTTCCGCCCGATGCCGATGACCTTGCTCCGCGGGATGACGGGCGCGAGGAAGCGCACATCCTCGACGAGGTGCGTCGCGCCGGTGAGCTCGATCTTCGTGTAGAGCGGGTCGCCGGAGATCTCGGCGATCTTCTCCCCCGCGCCGTCGACGAGTCCGTAGACCGGGTCCTCCCCGGTGGTGAACCGTGCAATTCGCATACAGCCAGCCTAGATTGTCGGCGTGCGCCTCAGTCGACCGCTCTGGCAGGAGTATGCGTCCGCCCACCAAGCGCGCGCCGACGCCCTCACCGCCGCTCACCGTGAGCGACGGGTGCAGGGGCGGGCCCACCCGGTGGCGGACTTCCTCTTCACCTACTACAACAACTCCCCCGGACGGTTGCGTCGCTGGCACCCCGGCGCGGGGGTCGTCCTGGCCGAGGCAGCAGATGCGCCGCACACGCGGTGGCGGCACTACCGGATGAACGAGGACGGGTCGGTGGAGCTCGACCTTGACTCCTTCGTCTCCCAGAGGGGGCGGACCGTCACCTTCGTGCGCGAGCTGCTCACCGCCACCCTCGCCCGTCCCGCTCACACCGCCTGCTTCGGTCTGCACGAGTGGGCGATGGTCTACCGACTGGAGCAGGAACAGATCCGTCACGACCGCTGGCCGCTTCGGCTCGGCGAGGACGGCACGGACGAGGTCGTGCGGGCGCAGACGATCCGGTGCTCGCACTTCGATGCGTTCCGCTTCTTCGCTCCTGACGCGGTACCCCGCAACGCCCTCCAGCCGACCCGCGAGAGTCAGGTCGACCTGGAGCAACCGGGTTGTCTGCACGCCGGCATGGACGTCTACAAGTGGGCCTACAAGCTGGCTCCCGCCACCCCCGGTGACCTCATGCTCGACGCCTTCGAGGTCGCGGCCGAGATCCGGGTGATCGACATGCGCGCCTCGCCCTACGACCTCACCGCCCTCGGGCTGGAGCCGATCCCCATCGAGACGCGGCCGGGCAGAGCGGAGTACGCCGAGGCGCAGCGAGGGTTCACCCGTCGCTCCAACGACCTCCGTCGCCGGCTCGTCGAGGTATGCGACACCCTCCTCGACGCCACCGCCTGACCACGGTCTGCCGATGGACGGGACGGAATACCTCGGCTGCACCCGCCTGCGCTAGCGTTACCGCAGCCGCCGTGCTGCGCGGCTCATGACGCGGACCATCTCAGGCAGGTGGTCGCTCGCCTTCCTGCCCACCGCCGTCGAAAGGGTGACTCACCATGACACCCCAAGCTCAGCCCTCCTTCGAGGCACCGTCGACCGACGCCACCCACATCGGCACGGCCGCCAAGCCCACTCACCCCTTCGCCAAGGGATCAGTCGAGCAGCCACGGCACACCGTCGACGGTTTCGTCGAGCTGTTCCTGCGCAAGCTCAACATGGCCCAGGGCGTGCTCCTGTCGCGCTCGACGGTCAACGACCAGTACCTCGCCCTCTCCAAGACGGTCCGGGACTACCTCATGGCCGACTGGCTCA
The DNA here is from genome assembly GCA_046260445.1 of Dermatophilaceae bacterium. Classification (GTDB taxonomy): domain Bacteria; phylum Actinomycetota; class Actinomycetes; order Actinomycetales; family Dermatophilaceae; genus F2B08. The sequence continues at coordinate 20,988 of JBHEPF010000038.1, forward strand.
AGACCGGTGATCGCCGCCGGAAGAGCCCGACGAAGATGGTCGGCTACCTCTCCGCCGAGTACCTTCTGGGCCGCCAGCTCGACAACTCCCTTCTCGCCACCGAGCTCGAGGACATCGCCGAGCAGGCCATGAACCAGTGCGGCATCGACATCGACACTCTGCGCGCCCAGGAGATCGAGCCCGGTCTCGGCAACGGAGGCCTTGGCCGGCTCGCTGCCTGCTTCGTCGACTCCCTGGCCACGATGGACGTCCCGTGCATCGGCTACGGCATCCGCTACGAGTACGGCATCTTCCGCCAGACCTTCGTCGACAACCGGCAGGTCGAGGTCGCTGACTCCTGGCTGAGTCTCGGCGCACCGTGGGAGTTCCCCCACCCCGAGCGCGCGGTCCAGGTCGATTTCGGTGGACGCACCGAGCGCTATACCGACGAAGACGGTCGGGAGCGGACCCGGTGGTTGTCCGACTGGAACGTTCAGGGAGTCCCCTTCCACTACATGGTGCCCGGCTATCGCAACGGCGCTGTGAACACCCTCCGCCTGTGGAGCGCCCGCGCGACCCAAGAGTTCGACCTGCAGATCTTCAACTCGGGCGACTACGCCCAGTCCGTGCGGGCCCAGACGTTCGCCGAGAACATCTCCAAGGTGCTCTACCCCGAGGACTCGACCCCTCAGGGACGCGAGCTGCGCCTTCAGCAGCAGTACTTCTTCGTCGCCTGCTCGCTCCACGACTACATCGAGCACACCCTCCCGCGCGACTTGGACCTGCGCGAGCTTCCGGACCGGATCGCGTTCCAGCTCAACGACACCCACCCGGTCATCGCGATCCCCGAACTCATGCGCATCCTCGTCGACCTCAAGGGCTTCGAGTGGGAGGAGGCATGGGACATCACCCAGCGCTGCTTCGCCTACACCTGCCACACGCTGCTCCCTGAGGCCCTGGAGGTGTGGCCGACCTCCCTTCTCGAGCGACTCCTGCCGCGGCACCTCGAGATCATCTACCGGATCAACGACGACTTCCTCAGCGCTGTGCGCGAGCAGTTCCCCGATGACGAGCTCCTGGTCCGCCGGATGTCGATCGTCGCCGACCACCCCGAGCGCGCCGTGCGGATGGCCTACCTGGCCACGGTCGGCAGCACGAAGGTCAACGGCGTCGCCGAGCTGCAGTCCCAGCTGCTGCGGGACAAGGTCCTCCCCGACTTCTCACGGATGTACCCCGATCGGTTCACCAACGTCACGAACGGCGTGACCCCACGTCGGTTCCTCCGCCAGGCAAACCCACGGCTCAGCGCTCTCATCACGGAGGCCCTCGACACGGAGGATTGGGTCAAGGACCTGGAGCTGCTCCGTGGTCTCGAGCCCTTCGCCGAGGACCCTGCTTTCCGCGCGCGGTTCCGCGGAGTGAAGCGGGCCAACAAGGGACGGCTCATCGAGACGCTGCGTGAGCGCGACGGGATCGAGCTGCCCGAGGACGCGATGCTCGACGTGATGGTCAAGCGTCTGCACGAGTACAAGCGCCAGACCCTCAACCTGCTCCACATCGTCTCCCTCTACGAGGGAGTCATCTCGGGCCGCACGTCGGTCGAGGACCTCACGCCACGGGCGTTCGTCTTCGGCGCCAAGGCCGCTCCGGGCTACTACATGGCCAAGGAGATCATGTTCCTCATCAACTCGGTCGCGGAGACGATCAACGCCGACGAGCGGGTCGCGGGTCGGCTGATGGTCGCCTTCCCAGCCAACTACAACGTCACCCTGGCCGAGGTCCTCATCCCGGCTGCGGACCTCTCGGAGCAGATCTCCCTCGCAGGCAAGGAGGCCTCCGGCACCGGCAACATGAAGTTCGCCCTCAACGGTGCGTTGACGATCGGCACCGACGACGGGGCCAACGTCGAGATCCGTCAGCTCGTCGGGGACGAGAACTTCTTCCTCTTCGGCATGAACGAGCCGGAGGTGGCCGAGCTCCAGGCCAGCGGCTATGTCCCGACCGCCTGCTACGAGGAGGACCAGACACTACGTCGCACGATCGACCTCATCGCGAGCGGGCACTTCACCGGGGGTGCCCGACACCTGGCCGCACCGGTGGTCGACGACCTGCTCTACAAGGACCGGTTCATGACCCTCGCGGACTTCCGCTCCTACATCGACACGCAGGACCGCGTGGACCTCGCCTACGCCGACCCCTCCGCGTGGTCACGCTCCGCAATCCTCAACATCGCCCGGACCGGCTTCTTCAGCTCGGACCGCTCGATGCGCGACTACATCGAGCGCATCTGGCAGCTCGACGCCTGATCCGCCCGGACCGCCGCCTGCCCGCGAGAGCGGCACGCGGCGGCCTGCAGACCTTCAGCGCGGCTCGACCTGAGCACGCAACAACCCATAGGTGATCGAGTCCACGAGGGCCATCCATGAGGCCTCGATGATGTTCGCCGCAACACCCACGGTCGTCCACGTCGTCGACCCGTCGCTCGTCTCGATGAGCACCCGGGTGACGGCGTCCGTACCGTGGGAGGCGTCCAGGATGCGCACCTTGAAGTCGATGAGCTCGAACTTCTCCAGCTCGGGATAGACCGTGGTGAGGCAGGCACGCAGAGCATGGTCGAGGGCGTTGACCGGGCCGTTGCCCTCGCCGGTCTCGACATGACGGCTGCCACCTGCGGCGACCTTGACGGTCGCCTCCGACAGCGCCTCGTCGTCCCCGCGGCGGTCGGTGATGACCCGCCAGGACTCGATGTCGAAGTAGTCCTCGACGAGACCGAGCTGGCGGCGCAGGAGCAGGTCGAACGAGGCATCGGCGGCGTCGAAGGTCCAGCCGGCGCGCTCGAGCTCCTTGACCCGGGCGAGCACCGAGACGATGGCGGCGCGGCCCTCCTCGTCGTTGGGGTCGAGATCGATACCCACCTCTCTGGCCTTGAGCTCGATCGAGGCGCGTCCGGCCATGTCGGAGACGAGCATGCGCATCTCGTTGCCGACGAGCGCCGGGTCGAGATGCTGGTAGAGGTCGGGGTCGACCTTGATCGCGCTCGCGTGAAGGCCCGCCTTGTGGGCGAAGGCGCTGGACCCGGTGTAGGGCTGGCGCGAGTAGGCCGGGACGTTGGTGATCTCGCTGATGGCGTGCGAGATGCGGGTCGAGTCGCGGAGCCGGTCCGGATCGATGAGCGGCACGCCCTGCTTGAGCTGGAGGTTGCTCACGATCGTCACAAGGTTGGCATTGCCGGTGCGCTCGCCGTAGCCGTTGATAGTGCCCTGGACATGGGTCGCGCCCGCGTCGACCGCGGCCATCGAGTTGGCCACCGCACATCCGGTGTCGTTGTGGCAGTGGATCCCTACCCGTGCCCCGGTCGCGTCGAGGACATCGGCGACAACGTCGGCGACCTGGCCGGGGAGCATCCCGCCATTGGTGTCGCAGAGCGCGACGAGCTCCGCGCCCGACTCCATCGCCGCACGGATCGCCTCGAGGGCGTACTCACGCTCGAGGCGGTAACCGTCGAAGAAGTGCTCGGCGTCGACGAACACCCGACGCCCCTCGGCCGTGAGGAACCGCACGGTGTCGCGGATCATCTCGAGGTTCTCCCCCAGCGTCGTCCGCAGCGCCCGCTCGACATGTCCGGTGTGCGACTTGGCCACCAGGGTGACCACCGGAGCCCCCGAGTGCAGCAGCGCGAGGGTGAGTGGGTCCTCGGCTGCGCGGCCACCGGCTCGCCGGGTCGCACCGAAGGCGGCAAGCGTGGCGTTGCGCAGGTCCAGTTCGGTCTGCGCCCGGTGGAAGAACTCGGTGTCCTTCGGGTTCGCCCCCGGCCATCCGCCCTCGATGTAACCGACGCCGAGGTCGTCGAGATGGCGCGCGATCGCCAGCTTGTCCGCGACGGAGAGGTTGAGTCCCTCCTGCTGCGCACCGTCACGCAGCGTCGTGTCATAGACGTGGAGGTCTCCGCCGACCGCGAGGGAGTCCGTCGCGCTGGGGGTCGGGGTCGATGCGTTGGTCGTCATCGCTCTTTCGCTTCGTCGTCGGGTCTGCGGCGCAGCCGCGTCGCGGATCGAGGCGCCCCGTCGGGGTGTCCTGTCCGGCCAGGTCACCCCGACGCGGGCGTCTCATCACTGCCGTGCGTCCTGCCTCGTGTCGGTTCTCGACCATCGCCTGCGCCAGCGTGCACCCGTTTGTGCGGGGCCCGCTGTCTGCCTTCCCGGACCGGCCCTCAGTGGACCTTCCCGACAAAGCAAAAGACCCCCCGGGTGTGGGAGGTCTGCGCGACGAGGAAGCCTCGTCGCGCTAGTCGATAATGACGGCCGCGGTAGCGGCAAGGAAGGTCGTCACGAGCCCTACTCTGCCATGGCCGAGCGGCGCATACGACGGCGCTGTCCACATAGTGGTCCCCACCGGCTCCCCGCACCGAGCGGGAGAACGCTGTTACGGTCACAGTGACTACGAGAGCCAGAACGCGATGACGGGTACGACACGGCGATGACCACAGGTCTGCTGACCGACAAGTACGAGCTGACGATGCTCAGCTCGTTCGTCGCCGACGGCACCGCCGACCATGCTGCGGTCTTCGAGCTCTTCGCCCGCAGGCTGCCCGAGGGACGACGCTTCGGCATCCTCGCCGGGCTCGGCCGCCTGCTCGAGGCGCTGCCCCAGTTCACCTTCACCGACGAGGAGAAGGAGTGGCTGGTCGCCACCGGGGCGCTGACCGAGGAGGCCTCGGACTGGCTCGGCGAGTTCCGGTTCACCGGCGACATCTGGTCCTACGCCGAGGGAGACCTGTACTGGCCACACTCGCCCGTACTCACCGTGAGCGGTCGGCTCGGCGAGTGCATCCTCCTCGAGACGATCGCCCTCTCGATCTTCAACCACGACAGCGCCATCGCCTCGGCCGCGGCTCGGATGGCCATCGCCTCCGGAGGACGCCCCCTCATCGAGATGGGTAGCCGCCGCACCCACGAGGAGGCCGCCGTCGCCGTCGGGCGGGCAGCGTGGCTGGCCGGGTTCGCGGGGACCTCCAACCTGGCCGCCGGCCGACGGTATGCGGTGCCCACCATCGGCACGGCGGCGCACGCCTTCACGCTCGCGCACCGCAGCGAGCGCGAGGCCTTCGCCGCGCAGGTCCGCGCCCTCGGGGTCGACACGACCCTGCTCGTCGACACCTATGACATCGAGGACGGGATCCGCACGGCGATCGAGGTCGCCGGCACCGGGCTCGGGGCCGTCCGGATCGACTCCGGCGACCTCGCTGTCGAGTCTCGCCGGGCCCGCGCTCTGCTCGATGGGCTCGGTGCGACGTCGACCCGCATCATCGTCACGAGCGATCTCGACGAGTACGTCATCTCGGCACTCGCCGATGCACCCATCGACGGCTACGGCGTTGGCACGCGCGTCGCGACCGGCTCGGGCCATCCCACCGCGAGCATGGTCTACAAGCTCGTCGCCGTCGCGGACGAGCCGGGTGGTGCGCTGCGTCCGGTGGCGAAGTCTTCGGAGTCCAAGTCCTCGATCGGGGGGCGCAAGACCGCCTTCCGCTACCCCGATGGCCGGGAGTACTTCTCGCTCGACGGCCGCATGCCCGAGGGTGTCACGGCCCTGCAGCACCACGTGGTGCGCGATGGCGAGATCGCCGAGCAGCCACAGCTCGAGACGGTCCGCGCCGACGTGGCCCGGACTCTGGCCGCACTCCCACCGACAGCCCGTCAGATCAGCCACGGACCAGCCGTCCACGCCGCGACCGAGGAGGAGATCCCATGACCCAGAGTATTCGAGCACTGCTCGTCGTCGACGTCCAGAACGACTTCTGCGAAGGCGGCTCGCTCGCCGTCGGCGGCGGCCACGAGGTTGCCGCCGCGATCACCGAGCTGCTCGTCGGTGAGCACCCGTACTCGCTCGTCGTCGCCTCGCGCGACTGGCACCACCCGGGTTCGAGCAACGCCGGCCACTTCGACGACTGGCCGGTCCACTGCGTCCAGGGCACCGAGGGCGCGGAGTATGCCCCGGGCTTCGACACCGGCAGAGTCGACGTCCACGTCCGCAAGGGTCAGGGCGTGCCTGCCTACTCGGCGTTCGAGGGAGTGACCGACACCGGCGAGAGGCTCGTCGACGTCCTCAGGGGTCAGGGGGTCACCGCCGTCGACATCTGCGGCATCGCGACCGACCACTGCGTGCGGGCGACGGCGCTGGACGCCGCGGCCGCAGGCTTCGCTGTCCGCCTGCTCGACGGGCTGCACGTGGGCGTCGCGCCGGACACCGTCACTCGCGCGCTCGAGGAGATGCGCGCAGCAGGGGTCGAGGTGACGGCATGACCGGAAGCCCGCAGGGATACGACTCCTCGTCCTACCCGCCGTTCGCCGTCACCGTCGACCTCGCGGCCTTCACGATCCGCGACGGGGCTCTCTCGGTGCTGCTGGTGCAGCGGGGTTCGGAGCCGTTCGCGGGGCACTGGGCCCTGCCCGGTGGGTTCATCGAGCCCGACGAGGACGCCCTCACCGCCGCCCGCCGGGAACTCGCGGAGGAGACCTCCCTCGACAGCCTCGACACCCATCTGGAGCAGCTTGCGACCTACTCGGCTCCGGACCGCGACCCACGGATGCGGATCGTGTCCGTCGCTCACGTGGTCCTCGCTCCCGGACTCGCTGAACCGACCGCGGGCTCGGACGCCAGCGATGCTCGATGGTGGACGATCGAGGACCTGCTCGACGAGGAGGGTCCGCGCCTCGCCTTCGATCATGCCGAGATCGTCCGGGACGCCCTCGAGCGAGTGCGATCCAAGCTCGAGTACACGACCCTCGCGACGCAGTTCGTCTCGGAGCCGTTCACCCTCGCCGAGCTGCGCGCCGTCTATGCGGCGGTCTGGGGGGTCGCGCCCGACCTCGGCAACTTCCGCCGCAAGGTGCTGTCCACCGACGGCTTCGTGGTGCCGACCGACGAGCGCGGGGCCTCGTCCCGCGGACCGCGACCGCTGCTCTTCCGTCGCGGCCCCGCCACCGCCCTGCAGCCGGCGATGCTCCGCCCGAGCTGAGCGACGTGGCTTGCGGACCAGCCAGGGCTGGCCCCCTCCGCCTGTTTGGTCCGTTCTTGTATGTCAGGGCCGCTGCTTCGCTCCGCGTTGACGAGAGCGGACCGTCTCAGGAAGAGCGCTTCGCTACGCTCGCGGGCGCAGGCCTCGCAGTTGTCGCTTCGCAACCCTCACCATCGCGTCGATCCGCTCTGGTGCGAACAGGTCGGCCCAGGTGACCCGGATGACGATGTAGCCGCGCGCCCTCAAGGCGTCCTCGCGTCGCTTCTCCTGGACGAGCTCGTCCCGGCCGGCCGCCCCCTCGTACTTGCAGGCTCCGTCGAACTCGGCAATCACGCACCCGTCGATGAGCGCGTCCACGCGCCCCACGAATTCCCCCTCCGGTGACGTGATCACGACCTGGGTCCGAACCTCGAAGCCCAATCCTCGGAGGACGATGCGCATAAGACTTTCCCCGGGGGACTCGGCCGCTTCGTCGAGAGAACTCATCAGCTGCGTTCCCCGCGGCGCCAGGCGTCCCAGCTGATCTCTGCGCGCCTCAAGGGAGCCTCGAGTCACCAGCCCTCTGTGCAAAGCAGCGTCAGCGGCGACGATCGCCGTCGACATTCCGTCACGCGCCACCGTCTGGAAGATCGCAGTCTCGATCGTCACCGTCGGACCTCCGTCCAAGGTAGCCCACGGCTCTTCAGGCGGCGTCGGATAAGTGATGACCCCCGCTCGGCGGTAGCGCTCTGAGCCCGGGCCACAGAGGATGATCGTGGTGAGGTCCGCGTGGATGAGTGGGAGGCCGGCGAGGGCCAGCGTAGAGCGGCCGGCTGCCCGGGCTCCGGGCCGACCGCGCAACACCGCCCGGACCCTCTCGGCATGCTCCCTCTCGGCATGCTCCCTCTCGGGCGACACATGGGTGCGAGGCAGCCCATACACCCCCCGCCTGATCCTTCTCAGCTCGGCACATCGCACGAGTCTGACAAGGTCATTGTCCGACAACCCCCACCTGTTGGCCTCGGCCCGGGTGAAACACCCGCCTGCAGCGACCGCAAACAGTCTGATCTGGTCATCCATGAAGCGACTCTCGCGGTCCGCTCGAGGCCGCGACATCGTCTCGTCGGTGGATGTGGACGACGCGCCCGACCTGAGAACGGAGCGTTCACATCGAGGCGGTGCGTTCTACCTGGTCCGGACCGGTGTAGCGCACCGAACTTGGAGGAACGGACCAAACACCGTCAGGGACGCCACCAGGGACGCACGCCGGTGCCGGGGTCGGAGGGCGCCACAGCGGCGTCGACCGCCTGCCCCACCTCCGGGATGACGTATGCGACGCTCGCCCGCTCCGCCGCCGCCACGAAGCGCTCGGGCGGCTCGGACCACGCGTGGGGTGCGAGCGCGAACGTGCACCAGTGGATCGGCACGGCCAGCCGGGCTCCGAGCTCGGCCGTGGCCTGCACGGCCTCCTCCGGGTCGAGGTGCACCGGGCGCCAGGCCGGGTCGTACATCCCGACAGCCATGAACGCGGCGTCGAAGGGGCCGAAGTCACGGCCGATCCTCTCGAAGCCGTCGAAGTACCCGGTGTCGCCCGAGAAGTACACCGACCCCGCGGGCGAGGCGGCGACCCAGGACGCCCACAGCGTCGGGTTGCGTCGGATCCCCCGGCCGGAGAAGTGCTGGGAGGACACCGCCGTGAGCTCGACCGAGCCCACCGAGGTCGACTCCGACCAGTCCAGCTCGAGGATCCTCGACTCGTCGACTCCCCACCGTTCGAGATGCGCCCCGATGCCGAGCGGCACGACGAACCGGCAGTGCTGCAGCCGGTCCAGGGCCTGGATCGTCGGCATGTCGAGATGGTCGTAGTGGTCGTGGCTGATGACGACCGCGGCGAGCGGCGGCAGGGCGGAGAGGTCGAACGGCACGGCGTGCATCCGACGTGGACCGACGTGCACGCTCGGTGAGCAGCGCTCGCTCCACACCGGGTCGAAGAGAACGTGCTCACCCCCGAGGGACACCAACACGCTCGCATGGCCGAGCCACGCGAACTGCACCCCGTGGGAAGGGAGCCGGAGGGCCTCGCTGCGCAGCGGCACCGGGAAGGGCGGCTCCCGCAGTGCTCGGGTGGAGACGAAGCGCTTCGCCGCGTCGCGGGCGGTTGCGGCGTCCGGGCCCGTCATCCCCGCGGCGGATCGGTCGAGGTTGTGGAACCGGCCGTCCCGCCACTGGGCGGAGCGCTGCATCCTGGCCAGGCGAGCGCCCTCGGCAACCCCACCCATCTGCTCCCCCACATCGCGACTCGTCCTGGAGGTCGCGACCGCGAGTGCCCCCAGCGCACCAGCGGCCCCGGACGCGATGGCGAATCGGGTGCGCGTGCTCATGGCATCCATTGTGCGCGAGTGCACCTCCTGCGTGGTCCCTGGTGTCAGGACCCGAGCAGCGGCTCGGCCGTCACCGCCACTCCGTCGTCGTCGTTGCTCGGCGCCACGGCGTCGGCGGCCTCGAGCACATCGGGGTGCGCGTTCGCGACCGCGATCCCGCGCCCGGCCCACTCGATCATCGGCAGGTCGTTCGGCATGTCGCCGAAGGCCCAAACGAACCGCGCCGAGATGCGTCGCTCCGCGCTCCACCGCTCGAGCGCCGCAGCCTTGGTGACGCCGACCGGGTTGATCTCGGCGAGTCCCAGGGCGCCCGAATAGGCCAGCCGTCCCCGCTCGGCGACCACCTCGCGCACAACGGCCAGGAACTCCTCCGTCGCCAGACCCGGCGCGAGCGCGAGCAGCTTCCCGACCGGGTCGACGAGGAGGACGTCGATGTCGCCGCGCGGAGCGCGACGGGTGGACGGGTCACGGTGCCGGTCGGGCCAGTGATCCTCGAACACCGCTCCGGAGGCGGTCTCCGTCGCGAGCATGACCTGGGGGAGGGCGGTCCGCAGGTCGACGATGATCGCGGCGAGCACTGCCGGGTCGAAGCAGTGGGTCTCGATGACCTCCCGCTGCTCGACCGCATACACGAACGCGCCGTTGGCGCAGATCGCGATCCCGTGGGCACCGACGACATGGGCGAGATCGTGCAGCCAGCGCGGCGGCCGTGCGGTGACGAGCACCGTCTCGACCCCGCTGTGGGGCAGAGCCGCCCAGACCCGCGCCGTCCGCGCACTCACCGTCCCGTCGCTGCGCAGGAAGGTCCCGTCGAGGTCGGTCGCGATGAGGCGGGGCCGCGGGTCGGCGTCGGACACGTCGGAGGAGTCGATCTGTGTGGGGGACGTCAGAGTCGGGGGCTCTCGTGTCTCAGACCAGCCGGGTGAGCCAGCCGTGGGTGTCCTCGGCCCGGCCGTACTGGATGTCGAGCAGTCGCTCCCGGATCGCGTTGGTCACCTCGCCGCCACCCTCACCGGCCGTGGACGGGGCCGAGCCGCCCTCCCAGCGCAGCTCGCCGACCGGGGTGACGACGGCCGCGGTGCCGCACGCGAAGATCTCCGTGATCTCACCGCTGCGGACGCCGTCCTTCCACTGCCCGATCTCGATGCGCTCCTCGCGAGGGTCGAGCCCGAGCTCCTTGGACAGCTCGAGGATCGAGGAGCGCGTGACACCCTCGAGGATCGAGCCGGTGAGCTGCGGGGTGAGGATCCGGCCGTCCTGCATGACGAAGAACAGGTTCATCCCGCCGAGCTCCTCGATGGAGGTCTGGGTCGAGGAGTCGAGGAAGACCGCCTGGTCGCAGCCGTGCTCGATGCCCTCGAGCTGCCCGGCGAGCGAGGAGGCATAGTTGCCACCGCACTTGGCCGCACCGGTGCCGCCGGCACCGGCCCGCGCATACTGCTGGGACAGCCAGAGGGTGACCGGCTTCAGCCCCCCGGAGAAGTAGGCGCCCGCCGGCGAGGCGATGACCGAGTAGGTGACCTCCTTGGCCGGACGGACACCGAGGAAGGACTCCGACGCATACATGAACGGGCGCAGGTAGAGGCTCTTCTCCCCCTCTCCGAACGCCGGGACCCAGTCCTGGTCGACCTCGACGAGCGCGCGCAGCGAGCCGATGAAGTCCTCCTCCAACAGCTGCGGCAGGGCCAGCCGGCTCGCGCTGCGGTTGAGCCGTTGCGCGTTGGCCTCCGGCCGGAACGACCACACCGACCCGTCCTCGTGGCGATAGGCCTTGAGGCCCTCGAAGATCTCCTGCGCGTAGTGCAGCACCGCCGCCGACGGCATGAGCGTGATGGGGCCGTACTCGACGACCTTGCCGTCGTGCCAGTCCTCGCCGTCGGTCCACGTCGCGACCAGCATGTGGTCGGTGAAGTTGGTGCCGAACCCGGGGTCGGCGAGGATCTGAGCACGCTCGCTCTCCGAGCGCGGGTGCCCGGCGGGGGTGACGGGAAAGGAGAGAGTCATAGGGCCAACCGTACTTCGTCGTCGGCGGCTCTCGCAGGGATGATGCCTGAGGGATAGAGCCGGGGTATGCGGTGCTACAGACGGGCGGCGATCGCGTCGCCGACGGCGGTGGTCGAGCGGTGCGACGACCCGCGCTCGGCAAGGTCGGCCGCGACGGCGTCCTCGACTCGGCGGGCCGCATCGCTCAGGCCGAGGTGGTCGAGGAGCATCGCGACGGAGAGGACCGTCGCGGTCGGGTCGGCCTTGCCCTGGCCGGCGATGTCGGGGGCAGATCCGTGGACGGGCTCGAACATGCTCGGCACGCTGCGGTCGGGGTTGATGTTGCCCGAGGCAGCCAGACCGATCCCGCCGGCGATGGCGGCGGCGATGTCGGTGATGATGTCGCCGAAGAGGTTGTCGGTGACGATGACGTCGAAGCGACCGGGGTCGGTGACGAGGAAGATCGTCGCCGCGTCGACATGCTGGTAGGCCGTCTCGACATCGGGGAACTCCGCGCCGACCTCCTCGACCGTGCGCCGCCACAGGTGCCCGGCGTGGGTGAGGACGTTGTGCTTGTGGACGAGGGTGAGGTGCTTGCGGGGCCGGGCCCGGGCGCGGGCGAAGGCGTCGCGGACGACTCGCTCCACGCCGAAGCGGGTGTTGACGCTCACTTCGGTCGCGATCTCGTGGGGGCCGTTGGCGCGCAGGGACCCGCCGTTACCGACATACGGACCCTCGGTGCCCTCTCGAACGACGACGAAGTCGATCCCGTTCGGGGCCACGCGCTCGACGGCGAGCGGGCTGCGGACGCCTGGGAAGAGGCGCGCCGGACGAAGGTTGACGTAGTGATCGAGGGCGAAGCGCAGCGGCAGGAGCACGCCACGCTCGAGGACTCCGCTCGGCACCGACGGGTCACCGATGGCGCCGAGGAGGATCGCGTCGTGGCCGCGGAGATCGTCGACCACCGAGGGCGGCAGGGTCTCCCCCGTCGCGTGCCAGCGCCGGGCGCCGAGGTCGTACTCGGTGGTCTTGACGGCCACGTCGCCGGCGGCCGCGGCGAGGACCTTGAGGCCCTCCGCGACGACCTCGGGGCCGATGCCGTCACCTCCGATGACGGCGATGTCGAGGGACGCGGACGTGCTCTCACTCATGCCGCCGAGCCTAGGTCGCCGTCCCGGGATGCGGACCTCTCGTCTCGCTCTCCGGTCATCGGTCTATTGGCGAGGACATGGGACGCGACAGGGCCCGCCCCCGGCTCATGCCGGGGCGAGCCCTGTCGGGATGTCGCTCAGTCGTCGGTGTGGCCCTGCTCGCGCAGGTCCATGGACTCCTGCAGCGCCTGCCGGGCGCGCTGTGCTTCTTCGCTCATGGTGTTCCTCCGGTGCAACGTGGTCGGTGGGTGAGGGTGCTCGAGCCCCGTCGTGTGGGGCGAGTCGGAGCGGGATCGGTCCAGCCTGCGTGAGAGCGGGCATCGCGGGGTCTCCGCGACGAGGGACCGACTCCTAGCTCACCTCGTCGCGGCGACGAATAAGTACGCACCGCAACACCTCCTCGACGTTACGCCTGCCTCGTCACAACCGGAACCGACCGACCACATCCTGGACGCGGCGACCGGGAGCCGAGACCGCCATCACACGACGAGGAGAAGGCGGAGAGCTCAGTCGAGGTTGGCGACCTGGATGGCGTCGGTGTGGACCACCTCGGCGATCCCGGCGAGGACGTCGTCCGGAATCCGGGAGTCGAGGGTGAGCGCGACGAGCGCCTCGGTGGCCTGCTCGTTGCGGGCCACCTGCATCGAGGCGATGTTGACCTGGGCGTCCCCGAGGATGCCCCCGATCTGGCCGATGACGCCGGGCCGGTCCTCGTAGGTGAAGAACGCCATGTGGCTCGACAGCGGGATCTCCAGGTCGAAGCCGTTGATGCCGATGACCTTCGGCACCATCCGCGGCCCGGTGAGGGTGCCCGCGACGGAGACGATCCGGCCATCGGCCAGGGTGCCCCGTAGCTCGGTGACGTTGCGGAAGTCCACCGCGTTCGGGTCCGTGAGCAACCGCACCTCGCACCCGCGCTCGGCCGCCATGAGCGGCGCGTTGACGTAGGTGACGGGGTCGCCGCTGATGTCCATGAAGAGGCCCTTGAGCGCCGAGAGCTTCCAGATGCTCACGTCATGCTCGGTGATCTCACCCTTGACATCGACGTCGAGCTGCACGGGGCAGGCACCGGCGATCGCCGTGAAGATCCGGCCGAGGTTCTCGACGAGCGCGATGCCGGGCCGCACCTCCTCCGGCACGAGACCACCGTCGACGTTGACCGCGTCTGGGACGAGGTCACCGGAGAGTGCGAGGCGGACCGAGCGCGCCACGGCGACGCCGGCCTTCTCCTGCGCCTCCTCGGTCGAGGCGCCGAGGTGTGGGGTGACGACGACGGACTCGAACCCGAACAGCGGGCTCTCGGTGGTCGGCTCGGTGGCGAAGACGTCCAGGCCGGCGCCGGCGACCCGACCCTCGCGGATCGCCTCGGCCAGAGCCTCCTCGTCGAGGACCCCGCCGCGTGCCGCGTTGATGATCCGCACCGTCGGCTTGACCTTCGCCAGCGCGTCCGCGCCGATGAGCCCGAGCGTCTCGGCGTTCTTCGGCAGGTGGATCGTGATGAAGTCCGACTGCGCGAGGAGCTCGTCGAGGCTGACCAGCTGTGCCCCGATCTGACCGGCCCGCTGAGCCGACGCATACGGGTCGTAGGCGAGGATCTCCATGCCGAAGCCCTTGAGCCGCTCGGACACGAGCTGCCCGATCCGGCCGAAGCCGACGACGCCGACGGTCTTGTCGAGAAGCTCGACGCCGCCGTACTGGCTGCGCTTCCATGCCCCGCCCTTGAGAGCCTCGTTGGCCGGCGCGATGTTGCGAGCGCACGCGAGCAGCAGTCCGACCGCCAGCTCAGCGGCGGACGTGATGTTGGACGTGGGCGCGTTGACGACCATGACACCGGCCTTGGTCGCGGCCGGGGTGTCGACATTGTCGAGGCCGACGCCCGCGCGGGCGATGACCTTGAGCCGCTTGGCCGCGGCGATGGCCTCCGCGTCCATCTTCGTCGCCGAGCGGATGAGGACCGCATCGACGTCGGCGAGCGCCGGCAGCAGCTCCTCGCGGTTCGCTCCGTCGCATTGGCGCACCTCGAAGTCTGGTCCGAGCGCGTCGAGGGTGGCAGGCGAGAGTTCTTCGGCAATGAGGACGACCGGTTTGGTCACTGTCAGCTCCTTGGCTGTGCAGGTGAATGCGTGTCGGTTGAGCAGGGGGTATGCGACGCGCACCAGGACCCTTCACGCGAAAGGCGGAGGCACGTCACCTGGTCCACGCCCTTGTGAGCCGTCTCGAGTCTACGGAGGCGGCTCAGCATGCGGACGCACCGGACCGGGATACGGACGGTGCGATCGCTCACTCGCTCGCCTCGGCCCTGCCGCCGAGACGGCGCGAGACGGCGAGGACGACCGCGATGACGGCCACTGCGATGACCGCCCACCACCACTCGACCTCACCGAGGAGCGCCGCGAAGAAGGCCAGACCCACCGTCGTGTAGAGGGTCGCCCAGAGCAGCGCGCCGACGGTCACAGCGGGCAGCCAGCGCCGTTGCGGCATCCGCAGCACTCCGGCCGAGAGGTTGATCGCCGTCTGAACGCCGACGGTGAGGAAGCCGAGCGAGACCGCGGGCGGGCCGACCGTGCGGACCCACCGCTCGGCCCGAGCCATGCCGGGTCGCTCGAGCATCGTCGCGAAGCGTGAGCGTGCCCCTCCGGATCGGATGGCCCGGCCGACCCAGTACGTCGCGTTGCCGCGGATGAAGGCACCGAAGAAGAGGACGACGAACACGATCCAGAACGGCCAGCCTTCGGTCAGTTCCTCCACGCGGCCAAGCCTAGGTGTCGCTCGACCGGGCCGGTGACCCGGTAGAGCCAGCGGGACCCGCGCAGCGACCCCGCATACGGATGACCGCGGCGCCCTCATCGACGAACAGGCGACACATGTTCCGTCAGGCGACACATACTCCGCCGATCGCGGGCAAGTGCCCGCACCTCACGGAGGACCCAGCACCTCACGGAGTATGCGGCGCTCACCGACGGCGGTCAGGCCGCCGAACCCGAGCGCAACAGGCGTCGTCGCACGCCCAGCCAGACAAGCACCAGGACCAGGCCCCCGCCGAGCACCCACGGCGCATAGCCCGCGACGATGGCCTGCAACGCCGCGATCCCGATGATCGCCTGCATCGTCGCCCACGGCAGCGAGACGACGCCGAGCGCGAGGTAGAACGTCCACAGCGCCATGCGCAGCCCCCCTGCGACCATCTGCGTCCCGGCGGACACCCCGTAGAACGGGTAGGCCAGGACGATGGCCTTGGGTCCGACCTGGCGCATCTTCGCCTCGGCCTGCTCGATGCGCCCCTTGGAGGCCCGGTGCGCCCAGGCGTCGAGGCGTCCTCCTGGCTGCCCGCGCGAGAGCCACCCGAGGAGGTAGTAGCCGGCCCCCCGGACGAGCGCGAACGACCACAGCGCCAGTGCCACGAGAGGCACCGGCAGACTCGCGATGGCCTCCGTCACTCCACCAGCCTAGAACCGTGCCGGCCCCACCAGATAGGGATCTGGTGGGGCCGACCCGGGATGGTCGCGACGCCGCTGGTCAGCGCGCTGCCGAGCCCTCGACGTAGTCGGTGTCGCGGTCGGTGTCGAGCCAGGCCATGAGGCTGCGCAGCTCCCTGCCCGTCTTCTCGATCGGGTGCTGGGCGCCCTTCTCCCGCAGCTCCTTGAACTCCGGTCCCCCTGCGTCCTGGTCATCGATGAAGCGCTTGGCGAACGAGCCGTTCTTGATGTCCTCGAGGACGGCCTGCATGTTCTCCTTCACGCTCGGGTCGATGACCCGCGGCCCGGAGACGTAGTCGCCGTACTCGGCCGTGTCGGAGACCGACCAGCGCTGCTTGGCGATCCCGCCCTCGATCATGAGGTCGACGATGAGCTTGAGCTCGTGGAGGCACTCGAAGTAGGCGACCTCGGGCTGGTAGCCCGCCTCGACGAGGGTCTCGAAGCCGTACATGACGAGTTGGCTGGCACCCCCGCAGAGAACGGCCTGCTCGCCGAACAGGTCGGTCTCGCACTCCTCGGTGAAGGTCGTCTCGATGCCGCCCGCGCGCAGGCCGCCGATCGCCTTCGCATAGGACTTGGCCAGCTCGAGCGCCGCGCCGGAGGCGTCCTGCTCGACGGCGACGAGCACCGGCACGCCGCGACCGTCGACATACTCGCGGCGGACGATGTGGCCCGGGCCCTTGGGCGCGACCATGATGACGTCGCTGTCGCTCGGCGGGGTGATGTAGCCGAAGCGGATGTTGAAGCCGTGGCCGAAGAGGATCGTCGAGCCGGGGTTGAGGTTGGGCGCGATATGGTCGGCCCACACGTGCCGCTGGACCTGGTCGGGGGTGAGGACGACGACGAAGTCGGCGTCCTTGACCGCCTCGGCGACCGTCTTGACGGTCAGGCCCTCGGCCTCTGCCTTGGCGATGCTCTTGCTGCCCTCGGCGAGACCGACGCGCACGTCGACCCCCGAGTCACGCAGGCAGAGGGAGTGGGCGTGCCCCTGGCTGCCGTAGCCAATGACGGCGACCTTCTTGCCCTGGATGAGGGACAGGTCGGCGTCGTCGTCGTAGAACATCTGGGCCATAGCGGGTGGCCTCTCCTTCGAGTTGGGTTGGGTTGCTCGTCTAGAGGGTATGCGGTGGTCGGACCGAGCGCCCGGGCCGTCTCAGGCGGACCGCAGCGCCCGGTCTGTCACCGAGCGCCCGGGCCGTCTCAGGCGGACCGCAGCGCCCTGTCTGTCATCGAGCGCGAGCCGCGGGCGATGCCGATGTGGCCGGACTGCACGAGCTCCTTGAGGCCGAACGGCTCGAGGACCGCGAGGAGCGCCTGGAGCTTCTCGGCCTTGCCGGTCGCCTGGATCGTCAGGGTGTCGGTGCCGACGTCGATGACGGCGGCGCGGAACAGCTGAACGGTCTCGATGATGTGCTGCCTGGTCGACTGGTCCGCCCTCACCTTGATGAGCATGACCTGGCGCTGCACCGAGGACGCAGGGTCGAGCTCGACGACCTTGAGCACCTCGATGAGCTTGTTGAGCTGCTTGGTCACCTGCTCCAACGGCAGCGCCTCCACGTCGACGACGACCGTCATCCGCGAGATCTCCGGGTGCTCGGTGGGGCCGACCGCGAGCGAGTCGATGTTGAAGCCGCGCCGGGCGAACAGGCTGGCGATGCGCGCGAGCACACCGGGCTTGTTCTCGACGAGGACGGAGAGGGTGTGCTTGCTCATGAGGTCTCCTCGGTGGTGGTCGACGCGTCGAACCCGTCGGGGTAGAGCGCGGATGCGCCGTCCATCTCGTGGTGGACCCCGCTGCCGTCGGCGTCGAGGCCCTGCTCGGTGGCCGGGTCGTCCTCGCGGTCCCACTTCGGCGAGAGTCCCCGGGCGATCTGGATCGCGTCGTTGGACACTCCGGCGGGGACCATCGGCCAGACCATGGCGTCCCGCTCGACGACGAAGTCGATGACCACGGGCACGTCGTTGATCTCCATCGCCTTGCGGATGACCGAGTCGACGTCCTCGGGCCGCTCGCAGCGCAGACCGATGCAGCCGTATGCGTCGGCCAGCTTGACGAAGTCCGGCACCCGGCTCCCGACGGACGTGTGCAGGTCGGTGTTGGAGTACCGGTTGTTGTAGAAGAGCGACTGCCACTGGCGGACCATGCCGAGGGAGCTGTTGTTGATGATTGCGACCTTGATCGGGATGTTGTTGATGACGCAGGTCGCGAGCTCCTGGTTGGTCATCTGGAAGCAGCCGTCGCCGTCGATGGCCCACACGACCCGGTCCGGGTCGGCGGCCTTGGCACCCATCGCCGCCGGGACGGCGAAGCCCATCGTGCCGAGCCCGCCGGAGTTGATCCAGCTGTTCGGCCGCTCGTACTGCACGAACTGGGCGGCCCACATCTGGTGCTGGCCGACGCCGGCGACATAGGTCGCGTCGGGTCCGGCGATGGCGCCGATCCGCTCGATGACGTACTGCGGGGCGATGGCCTCGGCGTCCTCGGGCGGGGTGTAACCGACGGGGTAGTCGCGGGTCCACCGCGTCGTCGTCTCGCGCCACTGTGTGTAGTCGCCGCTGCGGCCGGCAGCCCGGTCGGCCGTGAGCTGGGTGACCAGCTCGGTGATGACAGCTGCACAGTCCCCGACGATGGGGACGTCGGCGACCCGGTTCTTGCCGATCTCGGCCGGGTCGATGTCGGCGTGGATGACCTTGGCGTTGGGTGCGAAGCTCGAGAGCTGGCCCGTCACGCGGTCGTCGAAGCGGGCCCCGAGGGCGATGATGAGGTCGGACTGCTGCAGGCCGGTCACCGCGGCGACCGAGCCGTGCATTCCCGGCATGCCGAGGTGTAACGGGTGGCTGTCGGGCACTGCGCCGCGGGCCATGAGCGTCGTGACGAGCGGGATCTGGGTGAGCTCGACGAGCTCGCGCAGCTGCTCACTGGCGCGGGCGCGGATGACCCCGCCCCCCACATACAGGATCGGCTGGCGGGCCTGCGCGATGAGCTTGGCGGCCTCGCGGATCTGCTTGCCGTGCGGCTTGGTGACCGGGCGGTAGCCGGGCAGGTCCATCTTCGGCGGCCACGCGAACGTCGTCTGGGCCTGCAGCGCGTCCTTCGTCACGTCGACGAGCACCGGACCGGGCCGTCCGGAGAGCGCGATGTGGAACGCCTCCGCCATGACCTGCGGGATGTCGTCGGCTTTGGTCACGAGGAAGTTGTGCTTGGTGATCGGGAAGGTGATCCCGCGGATGTCGGCCTCCTGGAAGGCGTCGGTGCCGATCGCGGCCGAGTTCACCTGACCGGTGATGGCGACCATGGGCACCGAGTCCATGAGAGCGTCGGCCAGGGGGGTGACGAGGTTGGTCGCCCCCGGCCCGCTCGTGGCCATGCAGACGCCGACCCGACCGGTCTCGACCGCATACCCCTCGGCGGCGTGGCCGGCGCCCTGCTCGTGCCGGACGAGGATGTGTCGCACCCGCACCGAGTCCATGAGCGGGTCGTAGGCGGGCAGGATCGCTCCGCCGGGCAGACCGAAGACCGTGTCCACGTCGAGGGCCTCGAGGGAGAGGACGAGGCTCTGCGCCCCGGTGACCTCGACAGGCGCCTTCGCGCGCTCCTTCGCCGCGACGTCGGAGGGGGTCGGGCGCGTGGACGCGGGGGTCGAAGGGGTGGGGTGCGTGGCCATGTCGCTCACGTCATTTCCTTGGCTGGTGGGGTGATCGGTCGGGTGTCGGTATGCGATGGTCGGGGCGTGGAGTTCGGTCGGCGGAGTCGGTGGCACAAAAAATCCCTCTCGTCCGGTCTGGACCAAGAGGGAGAGCGCGCTCGTCGACGGCGTCGGTCGCGTCAGCGAGCGCGCTTTCGAAGTACGAGGACGAGGGGCACACCCCAACTCTGGCCACGTCTGGCCGGGGTGTCAATGTGTGAGACAGGGCATCCCACCATCCGGTCGGGTGCGATGCGTCACAACGCGCCCCCGCCAGGCCCGGATCGTCGCACTCAGAGCTCCGCCCGGCGCAACTGGTCGAGCATCTCGGGCGCGCGCGCGTCGAGGCGGCGGCCGCCGAGGACCACGCCCGCGGCGAGGAGGCCGGCTCCCCAGGCCACCGACAGGATGAGGAACAGGCCCTGGGCGAACACCGTCTCGGGCACGAGGAGGCTCGCGATCGCGACGGGGATGAGGCAGAGGATGGGCACGACGAAGGCGATGAGACCGCCGATGAGGCCCTGCGCCCCAGAGCCCGTCGTGCTCGCGAAGGGGTTTCCTCCCGGCTTGGGCGCGACACCCGGCATGAGTGCTCCGACGAGGCACGCCGTGCCGAGACCCGCGCAGAGCGCCACGGTCACGAGCGCCGGCCAGCGGACGCCCACGGCGACGAGATCGAGGACGGCGAGCACCACGTACAGGATGAGCAGGAGTGGCACGTAGAGGAGGGCCGTGCCGATGACCCGGCCCAGCCGGTCCTGCCAGCCGCGCACGTCGGCGATGACGTGGGTGGTCCAGGACGTCCCGTCGTAGGCGAGGTCGTTGAGCAGGGTGAGGCCGGAGAGCACGGCGAGGGCGATGAGGGCGAGCCGCGCGGACCAGACCTGACCCGTGATGAGCGCCTGGGTGACGAGGAGCAGTGGCAGGACGAGCGACTGGACGGCCACGGTGACCAGGCGGGTGTCGCGACGCCACAGGACGAGGCGCCGGGCGGCGATGACTCCGAGGACCCCGAGGGGCGCCCAACGCAGGATGAGACCGCGGCCGCGGATGCGCTGGTCGCCGACCGAGCGCAACGGCGCCGTGAGCGCCCGGGTGACCTGCCGCTGGTAGCCGAGCCACAGGACCCCGATGGCGGAGATGGTGAGGGTCGTCGCGGCAGCGGCTGCCGGGAGGTCTCCCGAGGTCACATGCAGGGGGATCGCCCAGGCCCAGCCGACCGGTGTCCAGCCGACGGTGCGCGCGAGGGCGGTCAGGTCGGCGGTGGTGAGGGTCGTCGTGGGCAGGGCGCTGCCGAGCAGGACACCGAGGCCCGCCGGCAGCACCGCGACGAGCGAGATGAGGGAGGCTCCGACCGCCCGGCCACGGCGGCCTGCCATGACGCCGGCGAGTGCTCCGACGACGACCCTCGCCAGGAGCACGGTGAGGAGCACCCCGAGGACTGCGGACCCGAGGGCGGCGACCACGCCGCCGAAGGAGCTCGACCAGGTGACGACGGTGGCGAGCGCGACCATCGAGAGGAGGACCGGAGGGATGCCGGTGAGGACCGCGGCGAACAGTCCGACCGCGAGCTCTCGCGGCTGGACGGGCAGGGTGGCGAACCGGCTCGGATCCACGGTCGAGTCGGCCGCCGCGGCGAGCACCGACATCACGGTCCAGGAGAGGGAGACCATGGCGAGAGCGACGACCGCCGCGGGGCGGAGGTCCGGGGACATCAGTCGCAGCCCGACGAGGGCCCCGACTCCCACGGCTGTCAGGCCCAGCCCGACGAGGATCCCGATGATGGTCGAGACGAGCAGGCCGGTGTTGCGTTGGACCAGCCGGGACCAGAGCCGCCAGCGCAGCCGGATCAGGAGTGCAACCACGCGAGCCCGTCGCCGCTGTCGGGCCTCGCGCCCACGAGCTCGAGGAAGCGGTCGTGCATGCTGCGTCCGGCGCGCACCTCGTCGAGCGGACCGGCGGCGAGGATCGCACCCCTCGCGACCACGGCCACGTGGTCGCACAGGCCCTCGACGAGCTCCATGACGTGACTCGACATCACGACCGTCCCGCCCCCTGCGACGATCCGGCGCAGGATGGAGCGAATCACCTGTCCCGAGACCGGGTCGACCGCCTCGAAGGGCTCGTCGAGGACGAGCAGCGCCGGGGCGTGGATGAGCGCGCAGGCGAGCGAGATCTTCTTCGTCATCCCGGCCGAGTAGTCGGCGACGACGACGTCCTGGTCCGCCGTGAGGTCGAGGACGGCGAGCAGCTCCTCGGCGCGCTCGGCGACCGTCGGCGCGTCGATCCTGCGGAGCGCGCCGACGTAGGTGAGCAGCTCACGACCGGTGAGGTGCTCGAACAGTCGCAGGCCGTCCGGGGCGACGCCCATGAGCGCCTTGGCTCGCGGCGGGTCCGCCCACACGTCGACCCCGAGGACGCGGGCCGATCCGGCGGTGGGACGCAGCAGTCCGGTGACCATCGACAGGGTGGTCGTCTTGCCCGCGCCGTTGGGCCCGACGATCCCGTAGAGCGTGCCGCGCGGAACGGTGAGACCGAGCTCGCGGACCGCCCATGTGGTGCCGAACGCCTTCGAGAGCGCGACGCACTCGAGTGCTGGCGTGGTCATCGGCTGTAGGACGTCTCGTGCGGCTAGGGGACTCGTCGGACCGCGCCATCGGACGCCGAGGTCGCCATCAACGCGTAGGCGCGGAGCGCGGCGCTGATCGGGCGGACCCGGTCCACCGGGGTCCAGGGCCGCTCCCGGGCCTCCTGCTCGTCCCGGCGCTCCCCGAGGACGTCGTCGGGGACGTCGAGGTGGATCGATCGGCCGGGGATGTCGATGACGATCCGGTCGCCGGTCTCGACGAGCCCGATAGCGCCGCCCGACGCGGCCTCCGGTGAGACGTGGCCGATCGACAGGCCACTGGTGCCACCAGAGAAGCGGCCGTCGGTGACGAGGGCGCACTGCTGACCCAGCCCGCGCCCCTTGAGGAACGAGGTGGGATAGAGCATCTCCTGCATACCCGGTCCGCCCTTGGGCCCCTCGTAGCGGATGACGACGATGTCGCCGGCGACGACCTCCTTGCCCAGGATGCCGGAGACGGCATCGTCCTGGGACTCGTAGACGCGCGCGACGCCCTCGAAGCGCCAGACCTCCTCAGGCACGCCGGCGGTCTTGACGACGCACCCGTCGGGGGCGATGTTGCCGGTGAGGACGGCGAGCCCGCCGTCCGCCGTGTAGGCGTGGGCCACGTCGCGGATGCAACCCTCTTCAGCGTCGGTGTCGAGGCTGGCCCAGCGGTTGGTCGTCGAGAAGGCCTCTGTCGTGCGCACGCCGCCGGGGGCGGCGTGGAAGAGCTCGAGGGCCTTCTCGCTGGTGGATCCGCTGCGGATGTCCCACTCGCCGAGCCACTCGTCGAGGGTGGGGCTATGGATGGAGTGGACGTCGGTCCTGAGCAGCCCGCCACGGTGGAGCTCGCCGAGGAGGGCGGGGATGCCGCCGGCCCGGTGGACGTCCTCCATGTGGTACTGCTGGCTGTTCGGGGCGACCTTCGACAGGCACGGCACCTCGCGGCTGATCTGGTCGATCTCGGCGATGGAGAAGTCGATCTCGGCCTCGCGCGCGGCGGCGAGGAGGTGCAGGACGGTGTTCGTCGAGCCGCCCATGGCGACGTCGAGCGCGACCGCGTTGCGGAACGCGTCCTTGTTGGCGACGTTACGCGGCAGCACCGACTCGTCATCCTCGTGGTAGTACCGCTTGGCGATCTCGACGATGATCCGACCGGCTGTCGTGAAGAGCTCCTCTCGGGCGGCGTGGGTCGCCAGGGTCGACCCGTTGCCGGGGAGGGAGAGCCCGATGGCCTCGGTGAGGCAGTTCATCGAGTTGGCGGTGAACATGCCGGAGCAGGACCCGCACGTCGGGCAGGCCGAGCGCTCGATCTCGTCGAGCTGCTCGTCGGAGACGGCGTCGTTGCTCGAGGCGATCATGGCGTCGACGAGGTCGAGCTTGGTGTGGACGACCCCGTCGATGGTCTGGGTCTTGCCGGCCTCCATCGGCCCGCCGGAGACGAAGACCGTCGGGATGTTGAGTCGCAGGGCGGCCATGAGCATGCCGGGCGTGATCTTGTCGCAGTTGCTGATGCAGACGAGCGCGTCGGCGCAGTGGGCGTTGACCATGTACTCGACGGAGTCGGCGATGAGCTCACGGCTCGGGAGCGAGTACAGCATCCCGGCGTGGCCCATGGCGATTCCGTCGTCCACAGCGATGGTGTTGAACTCGCGGCCCACTCCCCCGGCCTCGGCAATGGATCCCGCGACGAGCTGACCGAGGTCCTTGAGGTGGACGTGACCCGGCACGAACTGGGTGAAGCTGTTCGCGACCGCGACGATCGGCTTGCCGAAGTCGCTGTCGGTCATGCCGGTCGCCCGCCAGAGGGCACGGGCGCCCGCCATGGTCCGGCCGTGGGTGGAGGTTCGGGACCGTAGAGCAGGCATGCCGTCGAGTCTAGGCGGGCGTTCACCTGGAGGCTCGGGCGTCTCAGGCGGCAGGTGCTCGGCTGCCCCCTCAGGCTGCGCGTGAGCCGGCGACGAGGGGACGACCCGCTGCCGTCCACGCAGACGTGCCCCCGTCGACGGACACGGCGTCGTAGCCGAGCGCGCAGAGCAGGTCGGACATGGACTGGCTGCGGTTGCCCGTCTGGCAGATCACATGGACCGGTCGGTCCTTCGGGACGTCACCGAGCATGGAGGTGATCCGGCTCATCGGGGCCAGCACTGCTCCGGGTACGTGGCCTCCCACATACTCGGCCGGCTCCCGGACGTCGAGGACGAAGCCCCCGTCAGCGTGACGGGCGATCAGGGTCTGGATGGAGATGGTTCGCGACATGCATGGGATAATACCCCAGGGGGTATATCGGAAGCCATTCGGGCAGGGCTAGGCGACGACGTTCGCCCGGGCGACGTGGAACCGGTCCAGCCGTGCGGTGGCGGGGGCGAGGTCCGACCAGTGGCCGGCATACGACAGGACGGCGATACCGGTCGTCGGGAAGCCCTCGGCGAGCGCCTCGTGGGCCTGCTCGCTGCCCTCACCATCGGCGAGGATGCTCGTGAGGTAGGGGATCCCGGGGGCATGGCCGACGACCATGACGACGTTGGCGTCGGCGTCGGCCTCGCGGACGACGTCGAGCAGCCGCTGGGCACTGGCGTTGTAGACCCGCGAGTCGTGGTGGACGTCGGCCTCGCTGCAGCCGCCCTCCCAGATGGCCTCACAGGTCTGGCGGGCCCGGACGGCCGTCGAGCACATCACCTCGTCGACGCCGCCGCCGTAGGCGTGCAGCCAGCGACCGGCCTCGCGCGCGTCCTCCCACCCCGCGTCGGTGAGCTCGCGGTCCCCGTCAGGACTGCCTCCCGACTCGGCCTTGCTGTGCCGGACGAGGATGAGAACTCGGTCTTCGGACGCCGTCGTCATGACCCCAGCATGCCACTGCCGTCGCCCCCCGTCATCGGTGAGCAGCGACCCGTCTCATGACTGCTTGGTCACCCCGAGACGCCGGGCAGGACCGGCGCAGAGAAGGTGCCGGGTTGTGAGAGTTCGGGGTCCGTCAGGTCACGACGTGCGGCACGGTTCGTGTGCGCGCGTATGCGCTGAGCTGCTCGCGCAGGAAGCGCACCGCTCGTGGCCGGAACGCCGTCGTCGGCCCGCCGGTATGCGGGCTGATGAGAACGGTGGGCTCGCGCCAGAGCGGGTGGTCCCCGGGCAGCGGCTCGGGGTCGGTGACATCGAGGGCGAAACGCAGCCGGCGGGCGTGACTCAGGATGGCGTCGGTGTCGGCCACTTTGCCGCGGGCCACATTGACGACGAGCGCGCCGTCGGGCAACGCGCTGAGGACCGCGTCGTCGATGAGGTGGTGGGTCGCCTCCGAGAGGGGGACGACTGCGATGAGGACGTCGGTGCCCGGGAGCAGCCCCTGTAGGTCGTCGATGGCATGAACCTGCGACACGAGGTCGTCACCCGGGCGGGACCGGCTGGCGACGGCGTCGATCTGCACCTCGAAGGGCAGCAGCCGCGCGGCGATGGCCCGACCGATGGCGCCGTACCCGACGATGGTCACCCGGCGATCGGCCAGGGCGTCGTGGACGCGGGGGCTTCCCCAGGTGCCGTCTTCGGCATCCCGGACGAACTGCGGGATGCCACGCAGCGAGGCCAGAGTGAGAGCGAGGGCGAGCTCGGCGGTCGAGGTGTCGTGGACCCCGACGGCGTTGGCGAGAGCCACGTCCTCGGGAAGCGCCTCCGGGAGCCCGTCGTATCCCGCGGTGAGCACCTGGACGAGCCGCAGCCGCGGCATCCGTCGGAACAGGGACCGGTCGTAGGCCTGCATGTAGGGCGGCACACAGACCTCGATCTCCGCCACCCGGTCCGGCGCCTCCTGGAGGTCCGCGACGACGAGCTCGAGCCCGTCGATGGGGCCCACGTCCTGGACCCAGTCAGGGGCGGGAAGGCTGACGACAACGGGACCGGTCGAGGTGCTCACGACCTCACGCTATCGAGTGGGACCGGAGTGGGACCGGAGTAGGTTGGGATGGAAGGGCAGGGGTCCTGCCCGCCTGAACACGCTGGTCAGCGCTGACCATCCGTCCCGAAAGGTGATCCATGTCCGGTCTCGACGACATCCTCCGCTCCCTCCCGATGGACCAGCTGGCCCGCCAGCTCGGCACGGATGAGGCCACCGCGGCGCAGGCCGCCTCCATGGCGCTGCCCGCTCTGCTCGGCGGACTCCAGGCCAACGCCGCCGACCCCCAGGGCGCGGCGTCCCTCCAGCAGGCCATCGGCCAGCACGACGACGGGCTGCTCGACTCCGGCGTCGACCTCGACCGGGTCGACACGAACGACGGCGCGAAGATCAGCTCGCACATCTTCGGCAGCAACCAGGACCAGGTCGTCCAGGCCCTCGGCGGTGCCGGCGGCGCCAACCTCGGCGGTGACCTGATGAAGCGACTCCTGCCCCTCCTCGCCCCCATCGTGCTGTCCTACCTCGCCAAGCAGATGCAGGGCGGCGGCGCACGCCGTGGCAGCACCGACGGTGGCGCGTCGACCCCGAGCCTGCCGCCCCAGACCCAGAGTGGGGGCGGCTCGTCCGGAGCGCCCGGATCTCTCCAGGACATGCTCGGCCAGGTGCTCGGTGGTGCCGCCGGCGGGTCGGCCGCGCAGACCGGCCGCCAGAGCAGCACCGGCCAGGGCTCGGGAGGCTCGATCCTCACCGACCTGCTCGGCGGCCTCCTCGGCGGCGGTCGCCGCTGACGCACCTGCAGCACCACGCCCGCCTGCTCTGCGAGAGCCGGCGGGCGTGACCGTCAGGTCAGCTTGCCGAGGATGAGCTCGCGCACCGCCGCCGCGTCGGCCTGACCCTTCATCGCCTTCATGACCTGACCGATGAGCGCTCCGACCGCCTGCACCTTGCCGTCGCGGATCTTGTCCGCGATGTCCGGGTTGGCGGCGATGACGTCGTCGACGGCGGCGTCCAGGGCACCGGTGTCCTGGACGAGCTCGAGCCCACGCGCGTCGGCGACCTGGGTCGGCGTCCCCTCGCCCGAGAGCACGCCCTCCCACACCTGACGCGCCATCGAGTCGTTGAGCCGTCCGCTCGTGACGAGCGACTCGAGCTCGACGACGTGAGCGGGCGTGACGCCCAGGTCCGCCGCATACATCGGCACGTCCTGGCCCTCGGTGTTGGCGCGCCGCGCGATCTCACCAGACCACCACTTACGGGCCGCCGCCGGTGAGGCGCCCGCAGCCACCGTCTCCTCGATGAGCTCGATGAGACCGGCGTTGATGACATCGCGCATCTCGAGATCGCTGTAGCCCCAGTCCGACTGAAGCCGCCGACGGCGCACCACGGGCTGCTCGGGCAGCGTCCCCCGCAGCTCCTCGACCCACTCCCGCGACGGGGCCACCGGCACCAGGTCGGGCTCGGGGAAGTAGCGGTAGTCGTCTGCGTCGGACTTCTCCCGACCCGACGTCGTCACGCCGGTGTCCTCGTGCCAGTGCCGGGTCTCCTGGACGATCGAGCCGCCCCCGGACAGCACGGCCGCGTGCCGGCACATCTCGTAGCGCACCGCCCGCTCGACGGACCGCAGCGAGTTGACGTTCTTGGTCTCACTGCGGGTGCCGAGGGCCTCGGTGCCCTTGGGCATGAGGGACAGGTTGACGTCGCAGCGCATCGAGCCCTGCTCCATCCGCACGTCCGAGACGTCGAGCGCCTTGAGCAGGTCGCGCAGCGTCGAGACGTATGCCCGGGCCACCTCCGGCGCCCGCTCCCCCGCCCCGAGGATCGGCTTGGTGACGATCTCGATGAGCGGGATGCCCGCACGGTTGTAGTCGACGAGCGAGTGCGTCGCGCCGTGGATCCGGCCCGTCGCGCCGCCGATGTGGGTGGACTTTCCGGTGTCCTCCTCCATGTGGGCCCGCTCGATCTCCACGCGGAAGATCTCGGTGCCGTCTCCGGCACTGGTCGGGATCTCGACGTCGAGGTAGCCGCCGTAGGCGATCGGCTCGTCGTACTGAGAGGTCTGGAAGTTCTTCGGCATGTCCGGGTAGAAGTAGTTCTTCCGGGCGAAGCGGCACCACTGCGCGATCTCGCAGTTGAGCGCGAGCCCGATCCGGATCGCCGACTCGACCGCGACCGCGTTGACGACGGGCAGCGCCCCGGGCAGGCCGAGACACACCGGGCAGACCTGGGTGTTGGGGTCGGCGCCGAAGGCCGTCGGGCACCCACAGAACATCTTCGTGTTCGTGTGCAGCTCGACGTGGACCTCGAGCCCCATGGCCGGGTCGTATGCGGCGATCGCCTCGTCGTAGGACAGCAGCGCCTCTGCGGTCCTCCCGGTCGTCGCGGTCATCTCAGGCCTTCCTCGTCATGGCGGGCACGGGCATCGACGCGAGGTCCGGCACCCGGTCGAGCAGCGGGCCTCCCCACTCGGCGAGGAGGCGGGCCTCGAGGGCGGCGCCCACCGCATACAGGCGGTCGTCGGCCATCGCCGGCGCGAGGATCTGGAACCCGGTGGGCAGCCCGTCCTCCGGCGCGAGCCCGCTCGGCAGTGACATCCCTGGGATCCCGGCGAGGTTCGCCGGGATCGTGGCGATGTCGTTCAGGTACATCGCCATCGGGTCGTCGAGTTTCTCGCCGAAGCGGAAGGCCGTCGTCGGTGCGGTCGGGCTGACGAGGACGTCGGCCTGCGTGAAGGCCGCGGTGAACTCGTCGGCGATGAGCCGGCGGACCCTTTGGGCCGAGCCGTAGTAGGCGTCGTAGTAGCCGCTCGAGAGCGCGTACGTCCCGAGGATGATGCGGCGCTTGACCTCGTCGCCGAACCCGGCGTCACGCGTGGCGGCCATGACCTGCTCGGCGCTCGGGTCATCGACCCCCTCCGGCAGCACACGCATGCCGTAGCGCATCGCGTCGAACTTGGCGAGGTTGCTGCTCGCCTCGCTGGGGAGGATGAGGTAGTAGGTGGCCAGCGCATACGTGAAGCTCGGGCAGGAGACCTCGACGACCTCAGCGCCGGCGTCGACGAGGTGAGCGACCGCCTCGTCGAAGCGCTGCTGGACCCCCGCCTGGAACCCGTCCCCGGTGAGCTCGCGGACGATGCCGATCCGCATCCCGGTGACGTCGGCTCGGCGCGCCGCCTCGACGACCGGCGGCATCGGGTCGCTGATCGAGGTCGAGTCCATCGCGTCGTGGCCGCCGATGATCTCGTGGAGGAGGGCTGCGTCGAGGACCGTCCTCGTGCAGGGGCCGGCCTGGTCCAGGGAGCTCGCGAGGGCCACGAGTCCGTAGCGGGAGACGCCGCCGTAGGTGGGCTTGGTCCCCACCGTGCCGGTCACGGCGGCGGGCTGGCGGATCGACCCGCCGGTGTCGGTGCCGATCGCCCAGGGCGCCTGGAAGCTCGCGACGGCGGATGCAGACCCGCCACCCGAGCCACCGGGGATCCGCTCGAGGTCCCACGGGTTGCGGGTCGGGCCATACGCGCTGTGCTCGGTCGAGGAGCCCATCGCGAACTCGTCCATGTTCGTCTTGCCGAGGATGGGCAGGCCGGCCTTCTTGAGCCGCGCGACGACCGTCGCGTCGTAGGGCGGCACCCAGCCCTGCAGGATCCGCGATCCGCACGTCGTCGGCATCCCGGCCGTCGTGAGGACGTCCTTCACCGCGATCGGCACACCGGCGGCGGCGTGCAGTGACTCCCCCGCCGCCCGGCGGCGGTCGACCTCGTCGGCGGCGGCGAGTGCGGCCTCCCCTGCGACGTGAAGGTATACGTGGGTCCGGTCGTCGACGGCCCGGGTGCGCTCGAGGTGGGCCGCGGTGAGCTCGCGCGAGCTCACCTCGCCGGCACCGAGGAGCTCGGCGAGCTCGGCCGCGGTGCGGCGTGTCAGGTCAGCAGAGGTCATGAGTCGTCCTGAGGTTCGTCCTGGAGGAGGGTCCTGGCGGTGCGGGGTCAGGCTCGGGTCACTCCTCGGTGAGGATCCGCGGGACCGAGAAGCGCTGCTCCTCGCTCTCGGGGGCCATCGCGAGGGCCCCTTCGGGCGTGAGCGAGGGGCGCACCTCGTCGGGCCGGGTGACGTTGACGATCGGCATCGGATGGCTCATCGGCTCGACGTCCGCGATCGGGGCCGAGGAGACCGTGGCCACCGACTCGAGGATGACGGTGAGCTCGCCCGAGAGGTGCTCGAGCTCGGCCTCCGAGAGGTCGATCCGCGCCAGCGAGGCGAGGTGCGCGACGTCGTCGCGGGTGAGATCGGACATGACGAGCAGTCTAGGTGGCCGCCGGGCAGCCGGATGACCCCCGTCGAGCGGGAGCCGCTCGCCCCTCGCGAGACAGTTGCCCAGACAGTTACTCCGTCGATCGCCGGCCGCTCCGTCGATGCGCACCCCGTCCCTGGTTCGTCCCGGCGTGCTCGTCGGCACGTCCTGCGCGCCCCGCCCGCAGAGCATAGGCTCGACAGCGTGACCCGGCTGCTCCACCTCAGCGACACACACCTGCACGCGCCGGGAGCCGCCACGCTCCATCCGCAGATCGACACCCGGGCGCGGCTGCTCGAGGTCGTCGACCGGGTGCGGGCCTACGGACCGTTCGACGCCGTCGTCATCACCGGCGACGTGTGTGACGACGGCAGCGAGATGGGCGCCGAGGCCGTGCGCGAGTCGGTCGACGGGCTGGCACCGGTCATCCTCGCCGTCCCCGGCAACCACGACCTGGCCGAGCCGGTCCGGGACGTCTTCGGTGAGCCACGGGCCGAGCTCGGGCCGTGGGTCGTCGTCGGCGTCGAGACCCAGGTCGAGGGCGAGGTGGCCGGAGTCGGCGACTCGCTCGCCCCTGCGCTGGCCGAGATCGGCGACCGCCCTGCCGTCCTCCTCATGCACCACCCCCTGGAGTCCCGCAGCACCCACGAGTGGTTCACCCTCGGTGGACGAGACGCCGCTGTCACCGCCGTCGAAGCACACGCCGCTCCCCTCGTCGTGCTCTCCGGCCATACCCACGAGCCGTATGCAGCCAGGTGCGGCACCGCACACCTCCTTGGAGCGCCGGCGACCTACTACTCGATCCGCCACGACGGCGGTTCCTTCGAGTTCGTGCCGGCCGAGTACGGTACGGCGGTCGTCACCTTGGACGACGAGACTCTCGAGCCGTCGGTCGAGCTCGTCATGCTCACCGACGACCGGATGCGTGTCGAGGACCACATCGACCTCCCGAGCGAAGGAGCCTGACCGTGCCCACCCACGTCATCGCCGCAGCCGAGCGCAGCGCCCTCTGCGACACATTCCTCGAGGTCGGGCCCGACGCCCCGACCCTCTGCTCACCGTGGCGGACCCGCGATCTCGCCGCCCACCTCGTCCTGCGCGAGCACCGGCCCGATCTCGCCGTGGGGGCGTTCGTCCCACCGCTCGGCGACCGGCTCGAGCGGGAGCAGCACGAGCTCGCCACGGCCACCGAGTGGCCCGACCTCGTTGAGAAGGTGCGCTCCGGTCCGCCGGCCTGGCACCCGACGCAGATCGGCGCCATCGACGACGCCGTCAACACCCTCGAGTTCTTCATCCACCATGAGGACGTGCTGCGTGCCGAGCCGGGTTTCACCGCGCGTGAGCTCCCCGAGGAGATCGAGGCCGGGGTCTGGACGGCCCTGAAGCGGATGGCCAAGGTGATCTTCCGCAAGGTCGACGCGGGTCTCGTCCTCGCGGCCCCCGGGCACGGCCGGATCGCCGTCAGGGCGCCCTCGAAGCGAGGCTCGGTGACGATCACCGCCTCTCCGGGCGAGATCGCCCTGATCGGCTACGGCCGCGCGGAGCAGGCGGACTACGAGGCGAGGGGCTCGCGCTCAGCGATCAGCGCGCTCGAGTCTGCCGCGCTCGGGGTTTGAGAGTCCTTCACCGGATCCACACTCCCGGCCCGATGGTCACCTCCGACGCCTCCGTCCAGATCGCTCTCGATCTCATCGGCGTCTTCGCCTTCCATGGCCGGCTGCGCAGGCTCGCGGAGCGACGGCCGCGCCGCACCGGCGGCGGGATGATCCGCGACGTTCTCGTCCGGCAGGTGCCCGAGGTCCTCCAGCGCGAGCTGTATGCCGTGCCCGCCTTCGCCGGAGCGGCCCTCGTCGTCCTCCTCGACTCGATCGGACTGCTCAACCCCGTCACGACCTGGCTCTGCGTCGGCGCCATCTTCGTCACCCGCATGGTCGCCGTCGCCCTCGACCTCAACGTGCCGACGCCGCCCCGGACGGCGACCTGGTGACTCAGAGCGACAGCGCGTCCGGACCCTCGGTGACGAGGACCCGGAACCGGGCGGCGTCCAGGACGGGGACGCCGAGGGCCTCCGCCTTGGCCAGCTTGGACCCGGCACCGGGTCCGGCCGCGACGAAGTCGGTCTTCTTCGACACGCTCGAGGCCGCTTTGCCGCCTGCCGCGATGATGGCCTCCTGGGCCTCGTCCCGGGTGTAGCCCTCGATCGCCCCGGTCGCCACCACGGTGAGGCCGGCGAGGACACCGCCCCGGTCCGCGGCCGCCCCGGGACCGGGGTGACCCGGGGTGGCGAACCGCACTCCGGCCTCGCGCCAGGCCCGCACGATGTCCTGGTGCCAGTCGACGGCGAGCCACTCGACCACGGCGGCGGCGATCGTCGGGCCGACGCCCTCGACCTCGGCGAGCTGCTCCGCGGACGCGGCCTCGATGGCCGCGAGCGAGCCGAACCAGTCGGCCAGGGCCCGCGCCGCGACCGGGCCGACGTGGCGGATGTTGAGCGAGACGAGCTGACGCCAGAGATCCTTGGTCCTGGCCGCTTCGAGCTCCTCGATGAGGGTGAGTGCCTGCGCTGAGGGGTGCAGCACCCGGTGGTCCTTGCGAATGCCGGCTGCGCGGCGCTCGGCCGCGGTGAGCCCATCGGCCTCGGGTGGGTAGGTGAGCTCCGCCCGCTGGAACGGCCTCCGCACGACAGGCTCGCCGGTGTCATCGTCGACCTTGGGCTCGCCCGTCTCGGCATCGCGCACGACGACCTCGATCGGCACGAGCTCCTCGAGCGTGAGGTCGAACAGGCCAGCCTCGGTCTCGAGCGGCGGCTCGGCCGGGTCGCTCGGCTGGGTGAGCGCGGCGGCGGTCACCTCGCCGAGCGCCTCGATGTCGAGACCACCACGCGACCCGATGTGCTCGACCCGGCCGCGGACCTGCGCGGGACAAGATCGGGCGTTGGGACAGCGCAGGTCGATGTCGCCCTCCTTCATCGGCCGCAGTGGTGTCCCACACTCCGGGCACCCGGTCGGCATGACGAAGTCGCGCTCGGAGCCGTCGCGCAGCTCGACGACCGCGCCCAGCACCTCGGGGATGACGTCACCGGCCTTGCGCAGCACGACGGTGTCGCCGATGAGGACACCCTTGGCGCGCACGACGTCCTGGTTGTGCAGCGTGGCCTGCCGCACGACACTGCCGGCGACGTGGACCGGCTCCATCACGGCGTAGGGCGTGGCCCGGCCGGTGCGGCCGACGGCGACGAGGATGTCGAGGAGGCGGGTGTGGACCTCCTCGGGCGGGTACTTGTAGGCGATCGCCCAGCGGGGGGCCCGGCTCGTCGCCCCGAGCTCGTCGTGCAGTGCGATCTCGTCGACCTTGACGACGACCCCGTCGATCTCGTGCTCCACGGAGTGCCGGTCGGCCCCATAACCCTCGACGAACCCGATCACCCCGCCGACGTCCGACTGCACCCGCAGGTAGGGACTGGTGGGCAGCCCCCACGACTGCAGCAGCGCATACACCTCGCTCTGCGCGGCCACCGGCGGGGCCGGCCAGACGCCGATGCCGTGGACGTAGAGCGAGAGGGCCGCCAGGCGCGCGTCACCGGCCTCGCGCTCGAGCCCGGACTTCTTGTCGAGGAGCTGACGCAACCCACCCGACGCGGCGTTGCGGGGGTTGGCGAAGGTCGGGAACCGTCGTGTCGCCCGCTCTGCCTCGAGCTGCTCATCGAAGCCGCCCCGCCGCCCGCGGCCCTCCCAGCGCTCCCGGGCCTCGGCGACCGCGCGCTCGCGCAGCTCCTCCTGGAACGCGTTGAGCCGCTCGAACGCCGCGACGGGGATGAAGGCCTCCCCCCGCACCTCGACGACCTCCGGATGCCCCTCGCCGGTCAGTCGTTCGGGGACATCAGCCAGCCGCAGCACGTTGGCCGTGACGACCTCACCGGTGCGACCGTCTCCGCGGGTCGCCGCCGAGGTGAGCACCCCGCGCTCGTAGCGCAACGACACGGCGAGTCCATCGATCTTGAGCTCGGTCAGCCACGAGACGGCTCGCCCGGCCGAGGCCTCGGTCTTGGCGCACCACTCCCGCAGCTCGTCGGCGGAGAAGACGTTGTCCAGGCTCAGCATCCGCTCGAGGTGCTCGATCGTCGGCAACCCGCTCGACGTGCCGCCCTGCACCTGCTGGGTCGGTGAGTCCTGGCTCTGCAGCTCCGGGTGCTCACGCTCCAGGGCCTCGAGCTCGAGCACCAGGGCGTCGTACTCGGCGTCGGGCATGAGCGAGGTGTCGCGGTCGTAGTAGGCCCGGCTCGCCTCCTCGATCCGCTCGCGCAGCTCCTGGACCCGCGTGTTGGCCGCGGCCAGTGCGGCCATCCCAGCCCGGGTGCCGGAGGACTCGGTCGTCGCCATGGGCGTTATCGTGCCACCCGGCACCGACAGCGACACCTCGTCGGGAGACTCACCGGGCGAGGATGTCCACGACCTCGGCCACGAGCTCGTTGGCGCGCAGGTCCTCGGCGGCCACGCCCGGGCTGAAGCCCATCCGCACGACGACGACGTCGGCCGAGGGGACGACGTAGACCCGCTGTCCGTCGTGGCCGCTCATCCAGTACGCGTCGCTCGGCAGCTGCGGGAAGCGCAACGAACCGTCTGCACGAGCGTTGAGCCACCAGCTCATGCCATAGGCGTCGGCGTCGGACTCGGCGGGCGTGACCGCCGTCGTCGAGGCCTGCATCCACCCGTCGGGCAGCAACCGCTCGCCGCCCCAGACACCGTCGTCGAGAGCCAGCTGGCCGAGGGCCGCCCAGTCTCGAGGAGTCGCCCAGAGGTAGGAGCCGCACACCGGCAGACCGGTCTCGTCGGTCTCCCAGACCGGCGAGGTGAGGCCGAGCGGGGCGAAGAGCAGGTCATCGGTGATCGCGGCGTCGGCCTCCGCGCGGTCGAGGAGCACCGAGCACAGGATGTTGGTGCTCCCGCTCGAGTACTGCTGGTACTGCCCGATCGGATGGCCCAGGGGCTGGGAGGCGGCGAAGCCGGCCATGTCGCCCTCGAGATAGAGCATCTCGGTGATCGGCGTGCCCAGGTCATACGTCTCGTCCCACGCCAGACCCGACCGCATCCGCAGCAGGTCCTCGATCGAGATGTCGGCACGGTCGTCGGTCCACCCGGGCCGCAGCCCGGTGTCGGCGAGCGAGACCACGCCCTCCTCGACGAGCCGACCGGTGAGCATGTTCGCGACGCTCTTGGCCATCGACCATCCGAGCTGCCTCGTCTGGTCGTCGAACCCGTCGGCATAGCGCTCACCCACGACGTGCCCTCCCGAGAGCACGACCACGGCCCGGGTGCCGAGCGCTGCGGTCTCGTCGGCCTCGAGGTCCTCGCCGAACGCCCGCGCCATCGCCTCCTGGAGGCCGGCGTCCATCCGGTCCGGCTGCGCGACGAGGGTGTTGGCCGCCGGGTCGATCGGAGACCGTGCCGGGAGGTCGGCAGGGTCGGTGATCGTGCAGCCGAAGCCCTCGACCGGCGTGGCCGTCTGACGCGCGAGCATCCCGAGGACCGAGGCGGTGACGCTGCCGTCCTCACCCGTGGAGGTGCGCAGATAAGGCACGAGGGGGTTGGGTGGCAGGTCGGTGGCCGGGTCGCTGCGCCCCGACAGCTCGGCCAGCGCACAGGCGTTGTGCGCGGCATACCCGGTGCCCGTCAGCAGGAGCGGCCGGGCGTACCAGTACGCCGCGACGACGCCGACCACGACGAGGCCCAGCAGACCGAGGAGGATGCCCAGGACCCATCGCCGTCGACGCGTTGCCATGGGGTCGAACCTATCGCTCGGAGGCCGTCGCGGTGGCCACCTGGCTCCGCGGCGCGCGGCTCACGAGAACCGCGGCGACGAGGACGACGACGAAGCCGAGGAGCTGGGCAGCCCCGAGACGCTCACCGAGCACGAGCACGCCGAGGATGACCGAGACGACAGGGATGAGGTAGGTGACCGTCGAGCCGACGACGGTCCCGGCGGCCCGCACGACGTCGTACTGGAACACGTAGGCCAGGCCGGTGCCGACGACACCGAGGACGATGATCGCACCCACCGACAGCCAGAGCGGGTATGCGTCGCCCACCCCGGTCTGCTCGCCCAGCGACCAGGGGGCGACCCGGTCGGCCGGGCTGAGCAGCCACCAGAGGACGGCGACGGGGAGGATGATGGCGGTCCCTGCGAGCAGCAGTGCCGTGGGCTGGGCGAGCCCGCCGAGGTCGGTTCCCGCCAGCGTGCGCCGGTTGTAGGTCCACCCCAGCCCGTAGGAGGAGGCGGCGAGGACGACGAGGAGGAAGCCGAACGGGTCCGGGCGACCGGTGAGGTTCCAGGGCTCGGCGATGACGACGACCCCGACGAAGCCGAGCCCCACGGCGATGACCTTGCGGGCGGTGAGGCGCTCGCTCGGGAGGATCGCCAGGGCACAGAGCACGGTGGCGATCGGTGTCGTGGCGTTGCCGATCCCGGCGAGGGCCGAGCTCACATACACCTCGCCGGTGACGAAGCCGGTGAAGGGCAGGACGGTGAGGAAGAGCGAGGAGACGAAGATGTGGCCCCACACGCGACCCCCTCGAGGGAGCCGGCCCCTCGCGAGCCGCAGCAGCAGGAACAGGGTGAGGGCGGCCAGGACGATCCGCATCGTGACGATCTGGACGGGGTGCAGGTCGTCGAGGCCGACCTTCATGAGGAGGAAGCTCGAGCCCCAGATGAGCGCGAGCGCGGCGAACTTGACCTGCCAGGGCACCCGAGCGACGGCCATCGAGGTCCTCGGGTCAGCGGTCGTCGAGGGCGTCGGTGAGCTCGCGAGCGAGGTCGACGGCAGCGCGCTGGATCGAGATCGCCCCCTCGCGTGAGGCCCCTGCCAGCCCACACGCGGGTGAGACGACGACGTCGCCGAGGAGCTCGGAGCCGATGCCTACCCGATCCGCCTCCTCGAGGAGGCGCCGAGCCGCAACGACGACCGATCCGGTCCCGTCGGTGGGCAGCAGACCCGCATACACCCGCAGGCCGGACTCCATCGTCGCCGCAACCGACTCCCAGCGCGCCGGCGAGGCGTCCGTGAGGTCGAGGGCCAGCCCGGTGGCGCCGGACTGCCGCAGCACGGGGAGGGGTGCCGTGGGGTGACAGCAGTGGATGATCGTCTCCCCCGCATACGCGCTCGTGACGATCTGCAGGGCCCGCAGCACGTCCTGGGCGTCGACGCCACCGATCCGGCCGAAGCCGGACGCGGTGGGCAGCGTCCCGGTGAGAACCGCCGGGAGTGAAGGCTCGTCGAGCTGCAGAACCGGCTCCACGCCGGGCAGCAGCCGAGCCACGTCGGCGAGGAGCCGACCGATGCCCTCGGCGAGTGACTGCGCGATCTCGAGCGCGGCTCCGCGGTCGATGACCGCTCGCTCCCCGCGGGACAGCTCGACGGAGGCGGCCAGGGTCCAGGGACCGGCGACGGCCACCTTGAGGCGCCCGACATATCCGTCGTAGGCCTCGGTCAGCTCGTCGAGGTCCTGACGCCAGAGGGATGCGGTCCGCTCCGCGTCGCGGCCGGGCCGGTCGACGAACCGCCACCCGGACGGCTGCAGCTCGACGGGCAGGTCGGTGAGCACTCCGGCGCCGCGGCCGACGAGGTCGGCGCCCGGTCCGCGGGCGGGAGTCTCGGGCAGGTACGGAAGGCCCTGCCCGGACTCGTCGAGGAGGAGGTCCCGGACGGTGATCACGGCCTCACGGGGGTCGGTCCCGGGCCACGAGCCGATCCCTGTCGCGCGCATCACTGAGGCATCACGTGGACATCATGGCCTACGGGTCGGCCGGCGGGGTCGGACACCCCGCACACTGGACCGATGAGCAACGGCGAGCGCGACCCGGAGCCGGTGCGGTGCAGCGGCGAGCACGGGCACCACGACGACCTAGTCGTCCTCCAGCCTCGGGAAATCCCCCTCGGCGGGCCTCGGGCCATGACGGTGCGCCGCACCATCCCGCACCGCGACCGGTCCTTCGTCGGGGCGTGGTGCTTCGTCGACCACTACGGTCCCGACGACGTCGCCGGGACCGGCGGGATGGATGTCGCCCCTCACCCGCACACCGGGCTGCAGACCGTGAGCTGGCTCTTCGAGGGCGAGATCGAGCACCGGGACTCGGCCGGCTACCACGCCATGGTGCGGCCGGGCGAGGTCAACCTCATGACGAGCGGCGCCGGCATCGCGCACTCCGAGGTGTCGACCGAGCCGACCACCACGCTGCACGGCGTCCAGCTCTGGGTGGTCCTCCCGGAGGCGGACCGGGGAGCGCCGCGAGACTTCGCGCACTACGCGGCACCCGCCGTCGAGGTCGAGCCCGGCGTGAGCATCGGCGTGTTCATCGGCTCGCTCGCGGGGCAGACCTCACCCGTGGAGACCTTCACCCCTCTTCTCGGGGCCGAGATCCGGCTCGAGCCGGACACGACATGGCAGGTCGAGCTCGACCCTGCGCACGAGCACGGCGTGCTCCTCGACGCAGGAGACCTCAGCGTCGACGGTCACCCGCTCGGGCGCGGCGAGATCGCGATCCGGGACACCGGCGCGACCACGATGACGCTGCAGTCCGGCGCGGAGCCGGTGCGGGCCATGCTGCTCGGTGGCGAGCCCTACGACGAGGAGATCGTCATGTGGTGGAACTTCATCGGCCGCGACCACGACGAGGTCGCGTCGCACCGCGAGGAGTGGCAGGCCCGCTCGGACCGGTTCGGGCAGGTGGACGGATACGAGCCACGGCACGGCCGCGAGTGGCTCCCGGCCCCAGAGCTGCCGGGCGGCCGGCTGCGCAGCCGCGGCCGCAACGGCCGACGATAGTCGGCGCCCGCCCTTGGTCGAGAGTGCACGACACGCCGTATGTGGCGGCTCGGCTGCGGCGAGTCGTGCACTCTCGACTGAAGGGCCGGGCCTCAGTCCGAGGTGCCGGCGAAGTCGTCGAAGGCCGCGAGGGCCCGCGGGCCGTAGACGGTGGCCGGCCCGCCGTCCATGAGGATATTGACGCCGATGATCTCGGCGACCTCCTCGCGGGTCGCTCCTGCCTTGGCTGCGCCGCGCGCATGGGAGGCGATGCAGCCGTCGCACTGCTTGGAGACACTGATCGCGAGGGCGACGAGCTCCTTGGTCTTGGTGTCGAGGACTCCGTCACCGAGGGCGGCCTTGTGGGTGTCGGCGAACCCCTTGTAGACCTCGGGGATCATCCGGCGCAGCTCCCGCGTGGGGTCGCGCAGCTCGGCAAGGGTGTCGGGACCGATATGTGTCATAACCCGAGCGTAGACCCGGAGGGTGCCCGGCGAGCACGCCGGGTCGGCGTGCTATAGGACGCCGTGGCCCGGGTGCGGCTCCGAGGGGATGGTGCCGAGCCGACCGGCGTGGAAGTCCTCGAAGGCCTGGGCGAGCTCGGCCCGGGTGTTCATGACGAACGGCCCGTATGCGGCGACCGGCTCGCGGATCGGCCGTCCGCCCATGATGTAGAGCTCGAGGCTGGGCTCGCTGCCGTCCTGCCGGTCGTCGGCGGCCGCCTCGATGACGTCGCCCGGGCCGAAGACGGCCAGCTGGCCCTTGCGGACCCGGCGCCGGTCCGGTCCGACCGTCCCACGGCCGGCAAGGACGTAGACGAGCGCGTTGAAGTCCGCCCGCCAGGGCAGCTCGACCCGTGCACCCGGATGGACGCTTGCGTGGACGATCGTGATGGGGGTATGCGTGATGCCGGGTCCGGCGTGCCCGTCCAGATCACCTGCGATCACCCGGAGGAGCGCCGCGCCGTCGGCCGAGGAGAGCAGTGCGACCTCGCCCCCGCGGATGTCCTGGTAGCGCGGCGCGGCCATCTTCTGATGGCTGGGGAGGTTGACCCACAGCTGCAGGCCGTGGAAGAGCCCGCCGGTCATGACGAGCTCCTCGGGCGGGGTCTCGATGTGCAGCAGACCCGATCCGGCGGTCATCCACTGGGTGTCGCCGTTGGTGATCTCACCGCCGCCGCCGTGCGAGTCCCGGTGGATGAAGGTGCCGTCCATGATGTAGGTGACCGTCTCGAAGCCGCGGTGCGGGTGCCATGACGTGCCCTTGGGCTCGCCCGGCGCATACTCCACCTCGCCCATCTGGTCCATGTGGATGAAGGGGTCCAGGGCGGCGAGGTCGACGCCGGCGAAGGCCCGACGGACCGGGAACCCCTCTCCCTCGAAGCCGGTCGGTGCCGTGCTCACCGCACGCACCGGCCGTGAGCGCTGCTCCGGCACCGGGGCGCAGATCCGGGGCAGAACGGTGATGTCGGGAACGGTGATCGCTGGCATGGGGACTCCTCGGTGCAGTGTGACTTGTTCACTGCGGCCAACGATAGTTGATGTCTCAACTATTCCACCACCCGGCCCGGCCAACGGTGCTTCAGCGGGTGGCGCCGGTGATGGTGGCGGAACCGACGACCCGGGTGCCGTCGTACAGGACGACCGACTGCCCCGGGGCGACGCCCCGGACCGGACGGTCCAGCCGCACCCGGAGCACACCGGCATCGACGTATGCGGTGGCCGGGATCTCCTCGCCGTGCGCCCGGATCTGGGCACCGACCCGGACGTGCCCGTCTTGCGGCGGACCGCACCAGCGCACATGGTCCCCGACGATCTCGGTCACCGACAGCAGGTCCGCCGTCCCGATGACGACCTGGTTCTGGGTGGCATCGACCTGCACGACGTAGCGCGGTTGCCCGTCCAGGCTCGAGCGGTCGAGGCCGAGACCGCGCCGCTGGCCGACCGTGAACCCGTGGCTGCCCGCGTGCGTCCCGACGACCGAGCCGGTGGTCGCGTCCACGAGCTCGCCCGGCGCCTCGCCGAGGGCTCGGGCGAGGAAGCCGCGGGTGTCGCCGTCGGGGATGAAGCAGATGTCGTGCGAGTCGGGCTTCTTCGCCACCGCGAAGCCGCGCTCTTCGGCCTCCTCGCGGATCTGCGTCTTGGTCGTGTCACCGAGCGGGAAGAACGCGTGCTCGAGCTGGTCGGCGGTGAGCACGCCGAGGACGTAGCTCTGGTCCTTGGCCGGATCCACGGCCCGGTGCAGCTCCCGTCCGCGCGACCCCTCGACGATCTGGGCGTAGTGCCCGGTCGCGACGGCGTCGAAGCCGAGCGCTCGGGCCTTGTCGAGGAGGGCGGAGAACTTGATCCTCTCGTTGCAGCGCAGGCACGGGTTGGGCGTGCGGCCGGCCGCGTACTCGGCGGTGAAGTCGTCGACGACGTCGCGCCGGAACCGCTGGGCCATGTCCCACACGTAGAACGGGATGCCGAGCCGGTCCGCGACGCGCCTTGCGTCGGCCGCGTCCTCGAGCGTGCAGCAGCCCCGCGCCG
>JBHEPF010000058.1:0-31805 GCA_046260445.1 Dermatophilaceae bacterium
GAGGCGCCGGGGACGGTGATCGCGGCCCATCGGTCGCTCAGCTCGGGACCGGGCATCCAGGCGGAGACGTATGCGGCGGAACGGCAGTCGACGATGCAGCCCCGTCCAGCGGCGGCCGGCAGTGTGGCGCCGAGGAGCGGACGCCACGACTTCGCCAGGGGACCGACGCCCGGGAGGTCGACGCCCATCGCCAGCCGATAGGGCGCGATCGCATCCCCCAGGCGGATAGCCCCGTAGAGCGCCGAGATGACGATGACCCAGCGGGAGGCGCGTCGCTTCGCCGCTGGAGTCAGCGACGCGAGGTCGAGGGCGTCGTAGAGCACCCCGGTGTAGACCTCGCGAGCCGGGGTCGCGGGGGCGGTCGCGAGCGCGAGGTTGCGGGCGATGTCGTCCAGCAGGTTGGGACTGACGCCGAGCAGCCGCGGGGCGTCGGGAGACCCGCTCGCCTCTGCCAGCGCCGCCGCGACTCGGGACCGCTGCTCGCCCAGCTCCGGGAACGACCAGGTGGCCGGGTCCGCGGCGCGGCCGCGGGTCCAGCCCGACTTGGACTCCGACGGGGGCAGGAGGATGAGCACGGCCCCACGATAGGCGGGCTGCGTCGGCTAGCCTCCCGGGGGTATGGCCACCCTCCTCATCGTCCATCACAGCCCCAGCGGCTCCGTGCTGCGGCTCACCGAGGCCGTCGTCGCCGGGGCCGGTGACGACGAGATCGAAGGCGTCGATGTCGTGGTCCGCCCAGCGCTCGAGCCGGACAGCGGGGAGCTGCTCGCCGCCGACGGCGTCGTCCTCATCACCCCGGCGAACTTCGGCTACATGAGCGGCGCGCTCAAGCACTACCTCGACACCGTGTTCCTCCAGGTCGGCGGAGCACTCGGCGACGACGGGGGTGCCGGCGGAGGGTCAGGAGGCCGTCGCCTGCCCTTCGGCCTCGTCGTCCACGGCCGCTACGACACAACCGGAGCCGAGCGCTCGGTGCTCGCGATCGTCCAGGCCCTCGGCTGGCGACAGTCC
Source organism: Dermatophilaceae bacterium (assembly GCA_046260445.1). Lineage (GTDB taxonomy): Bacteria > Actinomycetota > Actinomycetes > Actinomycetales > Dermatophilaceae > F2B08. The sequence goes on from JBHEPF010000058.1 coordinate 1,012, forward strand.
GCGGACGTGCTCTCCGTCCTCGGTGACGTGGAGGATGCGGAGATGAGCGCCGCATACGAGCTCGGCGCGACGCTCGCGCTCCTGACGCTGGAGACGGGGCCGTGACCTGACCGGCGGGTAGGTTGGCGGGCATGCCGAAGCGCCACATCTCCGTCGCGACCCGCGACCATCAGCCGCTCGACGTCATGGACGCGCTGCGACGACGTTTCGACGCGATCCGGGCCGAGCTGGACGTGCCGGGGGAGTTCCCCGCAGATGTTCTCGCGGACGCGGCGGCGGCCGCCGACCGGGCGGCACCGGACTTCCCCGACCGCGACGAGACGGGCGTTCCGTTCATCACGATCGACCCGCCGGGCTCGATGGACCTCGACCAGGCTCTGCACATCGAGGAGGCGCAGACGGAGCATGGGCCCGGCTTCCGCGTCCGGTATGCGATCGCCGACCTGCCGGCGTTCGTCACCCCGGGCGGGCCGATGGACCAGGAGGCCCGTCGACGCGGTCAGACGATCTACGCTCCGGACACGCGCATACCGCTCCATCCGACCGTCCTCAGCGAGGGCGCCGCCAGCCTGCTGCCGGACCAGGTCTGCCCCGCCTATGTCTGGGACATCCACCTCGGTCCGGACGGCGCTGTCACCGACGGCACCGTCTACCGGGCGATGGTCCGCTCCGTGGGACGCATGGACTACGAAGCGGTGCAGGAGCAGGTCGACTCAGGCGCTGCCGAGGGCACCGTGGCGTTGCTCGCGCGGGTGGGCCCCTCGCGGATCGAGCGCGAGCTGGCTCGCGGCGGGGCCAGCCTGCCGATGCCCGAGCAACAGGTGGTCAAGCATGACGACGGGTCGTACTCGGTGCGGTTCCGTCCGCCGCTGCCGGCGGAGGAGTGGAACGCCCAGATCTCGCTGCTGACCGGGATGGTCGCGGCCGACATCATGCTTCGGCACAAGGTCGGGATTTTGCGGACCCTGCCGCCGCCGACGCGCAAGACGGTCGCCCAGTTCCGCCGCAGCGCCCGGGCCATCGGCGTCCCGTGGCGCAAGAGTGTGGCCTACGGCGCGTTCCTCCGCTCACTCGACCGGACCGATCCCAGGCACCTGGCGCTCATCTTCGAAGCGACGACGCTCTTCCGGGGGTCCGGCTACACGGAGATGCGCGGCGAGGTTCCCGAGCAGACCCTGCACGCCGCGGTGGCGGCGCCGTATGCGCACGTCACCGCGCCGCTGCGCCGGCTGGTCGACCGGTTCGGCCTGCTCGTCTGCGCCGCGCTCGAGGAGGGCCGTGAGGTGCCGCAGTGGGTGACGGACGCCCTGCCGACCCTCCCGGCGATCATGGCCGAGACGGACCGGAGGGCGAACGGTGTCGACCGGGCCAGCGCCGACGCCGTCGAGGCGGCGGTGCTCCACGACGCGGTCGGGGAGACCTTCGAGGTGGTTGTCGTCGACCGGATGAGCCGCGGCAAGGGCTCCGAGCTCGTCGTCCAGGTCCTCGAGCCCGCGGTCATCGCGCGGGCGGACGGTGAGGGGCGGCTCGGGAGCCACGTCGAGGCCGTGCTGACCACTGCCGAGGTGGAGACGAGCACGGTGCGGTTCGCCGTGCGCTCGCAGCGGGAGTGAGACCGCCGTCGACCGGTAGACTGGTAGGTGGATGAGTCGGCCAGACGGTCGCGTCAGGCCGGTGGTCTTCGGACCGCAGGTCCTGCCGAGGAAAGTCCGGGCTCCACAGGGCACGGTGGTGGCTAACGGCCACCCGGGGCGACCCGCGGGACAGTGCCACAGAGAGTAGACAGCCTCGAGTCCGCTCGAGGTGATGGTGAAAGGGTGGTGTAAGAGACCACCAGCAGCCCCGGTGACGGGGCTGGCTAGGTAAACCCCACCGGGAGCAAGCCCGAGCAGTATGCGTTGTACGGCGGCCCGCCGGAGCATACGGGTAGGGCGCTGGAGGTGGCCAGCAATGGTCACCCGAGATGGATGACCGTCCACGACAGAACCCGGCTTACCGGCCGACTCATCCGCCAACGGTCACTTCCTGCACCTGGGTGCGGGGAGTCGGAGTGTGGCGGCCGACTCATCCGCCAAACGGCCACCTCACCCGCGAGGGACGGAAAGTCGTTGGTGAAAACCGCTCATTCCCAACGTTTCTCCGTCTGTCGCGCGAGGGAGGCGAGGGGATCCTCGCTCAGGACTCAGGACGGTCCTCGCTCAGGACGAGACGCCCTTGAACAGCGCCGACATGTCGAGCGAGTGGACGTGACGGTCGCTCGCCAGCGAGATGTACTTCCGGGCGAGCGTGTCCTTGGCGAAGCCCATCACGGTGCTGAGCAGCCCGATCGCCTCCGCGAGGTTCTCCAGGTCCGTCGAGGCGACGACCCTGCGCCACATGGCGACCTCGAGGGCGTTGAAGGCAGCCTGCACCTCGGAGATGTCGAAGCCGCTGGTGAAGCGCTCGGCCGCGATCGAGTCGGCGTGCGCACTGAGCGCAGCGAGCTCACGGTCGTCGATGGCCACGACCACGAGGTCGAACAGCTCGGCGAGACGCGCTCTCGTGAAGGCCTCGCCCTGGCGCTCGTAGTGTGTGTGGGTCGTCTGCTGCAACCCGGCGTAGGCATCATCCAGAACCTCGTCACGAGCCTCGGTCAGTCTCTTTCCGAGTTCCATCAGCGCCACCTCCGTGACCTTGTCATCAATGAGCATCTGCCCTGTCACCGACCCTAGACCCCACCATCGTCGGCGGGTCCGTGGGGGTGCCGGAGCGCGTAGATGACGGCGCCGATGACGAGGACGGCGGCAGCGGTGAGCAGCGTTGCAAGCGGCTGGAAGACCGCGATGACGACGCAGCCCACGAACCCCAGGACCGGCAGGGCCCGCTCGAGCATCGTGGCTGCGGGCAGTGTCCGCGCGCTCGCGTTGGCGATGGCGTAGTACGTCAGGACACAGATCGACGAGAACGAGATGGCCGTTGCGAGCTGACCGATGAGGACCAGAACGATGACGACGCCGGCGGCGGCGAGCTCGGCGCGGAGGGGGATGCCGTGGCGGGGATGGACGGCTGCCAGACCTGGAGGCAGGTGCCGGTCCCTCGCCATCGCCAGCCCGGTGCGGGACACGCCCAGCAGCACGCCGAGCAGGGACCCGAACGCAGCCAGCGTCGCCGTGACCCGCACGACCGGTTCGCTCCACGTGAGCCCGGTCGCGGCGACGGCCGAGGCGAGCGGTGCCGGGTCGGTCGCGATGACCTCCGCTCCGCGGCTGCGGAGGAGGGCGACGGCGACGAGCGCATACAGGGCCACGGTGATGCCGAGCGCGATGGGGATGGCCCTGGGGATGGTGCGCTCCGGCTCGATGACCTCCTCGCCGAGCGTGGCGATGCGGGCATACCCGGCGAAGGCGAAGAAGAGGAAGCCTGCGGCTGTGAGGACCCCGGCCGGGCCGACCTCGATCGCCTCACCGAGGGGAGGTGCCGCGGCCGTGGTCGTGCCGAGGAGCACTGCCGACGCGATGACCAGGACCGTGACGACGACCGCCACGATGACGCGGGTGACGAGCGCGCCCTTGGTGATGCCGCGTGAGGTGATGGCGGCGACGAGGACGACCGAGCCGATCGCGACCCACCGGGCCTGGTCCGGCCAGACATAGATGCCAATGGCCCACGCCATCGCGGCGCAGCTGCTCAGCTTGCCGGCGACGAAGGCCCAGCCCGCGAGATAGCCCCAGAACGGGCCGAGTCGCTCCCGCCCGTAGACGTAGGTGCCGCCCGACTGTGGGTAGAGAGCGGCGAGCCGTGCCGAGGCGATGGCGTTGGCATAGGCGACGAGAGCGGCGATGGTCAGAGCCACGAGCAGCCAGGATCCGGCGGAGGCGGCAGCCGGCGCGTACGCCACGAAGATGCCCGCGCCGAGCATGGAGCCCAGACCGATGACGACGGCGTCGCTCAGGCCGAGCCGCCTCGCCAGCAGGTCCACATCGTCACCGTACAGCGCTACGGTCGAGGTATGCGGCTCACTCACCTCGGTCATGCCTGCGTCCTCGTCGAGATCGCCGACCAGCGGATCCTCATCGATCCGGGGGCCTTCGCAGGCGACTTCCTCGGACTGCGAGACCTCGACGCGATCCTCGTGACCCACCAGCACCCGGACCACCTCGACACCGTCCGGCTGCCCGAGCTGGTGCGTGCCAACGGTGAGGTCCCGATCTGGTGCGACCCGCAGAGTGCCGGTGTGCTCGAGGGCCTCGGCCTCGAGGCGAGTGCGCACGACGGCGGTGCGGTGGCGCTCGGGGAGGTCGAGATCCAGCCCGTCGGGGAGGTGCACGCCCTCATCCACGACGACATCCCGCGGATCGCCAACGTCGGCGTGCGGCTGAGCGCGCCGGGAGAGCCGACCTTCTTCCACCCCGGCGACGCGCTCGACGCCGAGCCCGGCGAGGTCGACGTGCTGGCCTTCCCGCTCAACGCGCCCTGGCAGCGCAGCCGGGAGATGACGGGCTTCCTGCGCCGGCTCGCCGCGCCGCACGCTGTGCCCATCCACGACGCGCTGCTCAGCACGATCGGCCGGGACCTCTATCTCAAGCAGGCAGCCGACCTCGGCGCCAGGGAGACCGAGATCCACGACCTTGCCGGGGGAGACCCATGGCGGGTCGAGTTGTGAGGTAAGGCGACCCTAAGTAGGCTTGTCGTCGTGCCCAAGGTCACGGCGAAGAAGAAGTGCTGCAAGGACAAGCCCCGGTGCAAGAGCTGCCCGGTCGTCCTGACGCGCCTGACCAAGCTGGGCTACGGCGAGCAGCGGCCGGGGGACAAGCGGCGCTACGTCATCGCCGGGTCGGTGCCGAAGAAGACGCTGCAGCTCGCCCGCAGCCGCTGAGCACGGTCTCGGTACCGCGCGGGCTGGTCACCCGCCGCCGCATCCGACCGTGGTCGGCCGGGCGCCCTCGCTGACGCCCGCGATCAGTCCGCCGTCGTGAGGATCTCGGCTCCGGTGTCCGTCACGAGCAGAGTGTGCTCGAACTGGGCCGAGCGGCGCCGGTCCTTCGTCACCACGGTCCAGCCGTCGTCCCACATGTCCCACTCGTGGGTGCCGAGGTTGAGCATCGGCTCGATCGTGAAGGTCATGCCCGCCTCGATGACGGTGCTGTAGCCGGGTGCTGCGTCGTAGTGGGGGATGACCAGGCCGGAGTGGAAGCTCGCACCGATGCCATGGCCGGTGAAGTCCCGGACCACGCCGTAGCCGAAGCGCTTGGCATAGCTCTCGATGACCCGGCCGATGATGTTGATCTCCCGCCCGGGACGCACGGCCTTGATGCCGCGCATCATCGCCTCGCGGGTGCGCTCGATGAGCAGAGTCGACTCCTCGTCGACCTCGCCGACCGGGAAGGTCGCGTCGGTGTCGCCGTGCACGCCGTGGAGGAATGCGGTGATGTCGATGTTGACGATGTCACCGTCCTCGAGCGGCCGGCCGTCGGGGATGCCGTGGCAGACGACCTCGTTGACCGAGGTGCACAGGGACTTGGGGAACGACTTGTAGCCGAGCGTCGAGGGGTAGGCGCCGTGGTCGAGGAGGAACTCGTGCCCGATCCGGTCCAGCTCGTCGGTCGTGACCCCCGGGGCGATGGCGGCGGCGACGGTGTGCAGCGCCTGCGCTGCGAGCCGGCCGGCGATCCGCATCTTCTCGATCGTCTCGGCGTCCTTGACCTCGCGGCCCGAGTGGGGTCGCGGCGCTGGGCGGTCGACATACTCGGGGGCGACGATGTGCCCCGGGACGGGACGACGCGGTGAGATCACGCCGGGCTCGACGGTGGCATACGACACTGGCATACGGTTGAGTCTAGGTGGGGCGCAACGATCGTCCCGACGACCGCAGAACGTGACAGAGGCAGGATCGGGCAGCAGTGACCGGCGAGGAGGCCGACGTGCAGTACTGGTACAACATCCGCAAGGGCTGTGTCGAGAGTGACGAGAACCGCAGCCAGAACGATGACGTGATGGGCCCCTACGACACCCCTGACGAAGCAGAAGCGGCTCTCGCCACCGCCCGCGCCAAGACGGAGCGCTGGGACGACGAGGACCGAGAGTGGGAGGACTGGGGCTCGACCTCCCGCGGGTCAGAGGATGAGGGCGAGGACTGAGGTCCGCCCCTGACTGCCAGGACTAGAGTGGGACCGGCGGGTCCTGCAGCCAGGACTACCCAGCGCGGGGTGTGTCGGTTCCCGTGGTCGACCTTAGCCAGGAGGTCGACGCATGACTGTTCAGGACCCTCCAGCCGTCGCACCCAGGCGGGTCGTCATCCTCGGTGCCGCAGGACGGGACTTCCACAACTTCAACACCCTCTTCCGGGGTGATCCCGGGTGTCGGGTCGTGGCCTTCACGGCGACCCAGATCCCGGACATCGACGGCCGCGTCTACCCTGCGGTCCTCGCGGGCAGCGCCTATCCGGACGGCATCCCGATCGTCGACGAGGCCGAGCTCGGCGCGCTCATCGAGCGAGAGGACATCGACATCGCGGTCTTCTCCTACTCCGACGTCCGCCACGAGCAGGTGATGCACCTGGCTTCGCTGTGCATCGCCGCGGGAGCCGACTTCTGGCTGCCGAGCGCCCGCAGCACGATGATCCGCAGCACCAAGCCGGTGGTCTCCGTGTGCGCGGTGCGCACGGGGGTCGGTAAGTCGCAGACCACCCGCTACCTCGCCCGGTTGCTCATCGACCTCGGTAAGAAGGTCGTCTCCATCCGCCACCCCATGCCCTACGGTGACCTCGCCGCCCAGGCCTGCCAGCGTTTCGCCGACTACGCCGACCTGGACCGCCACGAGTGCACCATCGAGGAGCGCGAGGAGTACGAGCCGCATATCGACGACGGCCTCGTCATCTATGCCGGTGTCGACTACGAGCAGATCCTGCGAGAGGCGGAGCAGGAGGCCGACGTCATCCTCTGGGACGGCGGGAACAACGACCTGCCGTTCTACGAGACCGACCTCCACATCACCCTCGTCGACCCGCTGCGACCGGGCGACGAGCTGGCCTACCACCCAGGCGAGGCCAACGTGCGCATGGCGGACATCGTCGTCGTCGCCAAGTGCGACTCCGCGGAGCCCGAGGCCATCCTCGCAGTGCAGGAGTCCGTCAAGGCCCTCAACCCGCACGCCCGGATCGTCCTCGCCGACTCGCCGGTGACGGTCGCCGACCCCGAGCTCGTCGAGGGCAAGCGCGTCGTCGTCATCGAGGACGGGCCCACGCTCACGCATGGGTCGATGTCCTTCGGTGCCGGAGTCGTCGGGGCCAGGGCTGCGGGCGCGGCCGAGATCGTCGACCCCACGCCGTATGCGGTGGGCTCGATCTCCGACGTCTTCCGCGCCTATCCCAACGCGCGGGGGGTGCTGCCCGCGATGGGGTACGGCGAGAGCCAGACCCGCGACCTCGAGGCGACGATCACCGCCGTCCCCTGCGACGCCGTCGTCTCCGGCACCCCGATCGACATCACCCGCGTGCTCACCCTCGACAAGCCGGTCACCCGGGCCCGCTACTCGCTGAGGGAGCACCGGCCGGGACAGCTCGAGGAGGCGCTGCGCGAGCTGCTCGCCTGAGCTGTCTCAGCCCCTGCGGTGCACGCTCACGGCGTAGGCGCTGCCGGTCGTCCACGGCGCTCGCTGCCAGGAGGCATACCGCTGCTGCAGCGAGAATCCCGCACCGCGCAGCGCCCGGTCGTACTCGTGGATCGGGACGATGTGCGCATCCGGGGGCAGGTCGGCGCGGTTGAGCCCGTAGCCGGCGATGACGAAGCCCCCGGGCACCAGGTGCGCGGCGATCTGTCGGATGGCGGTGTCGAGGGTGCCCTCGGCGAGATAGGGGATGACGTTTCCGGCGAGCACCGCGACCCGGAACCCACGCGTGCCGGCCCACGTCGACATTCCCCACGGGGAGAGGTTCTCCTGCGAGAGGTCCATCGCCGTGAGGTCGGCGTGGATGTACTCGGTCGCGTGGTCCTCACGGCGGGCGATGTCGATGAGGTGCTTGTCCGCGTCGACGCCGACCGCGTCGTAGCCCATCGTCGTCAGCATCCGGGTGAGCCGCCCGAAGCCGCAGCCGGCGTCGAGCACCCGGGCCGGTGGGGGGACGACGGAGGCGACGAACCGCGCCTCACCGTGCAGGTCCGCGCCCGCGTCCTCGAGGCCGGCGAAGCGACGACGGTATGCGGCGGCCGCCTCCGCGCCAGGCGAGACCTCCGACCACCGCGTGGGAGGAGGTATGCGGTCCTCGCCGGCCGTCGTCACCCGCGGCTCAGTCCTCGAACGAGTGCTCGGCGGCAGGGAAGCTGCCGTCCTTGACCTCGGCGGCGTACTCCATCGCGGCCCGGCCGAGGTCACCGCGCAGGTCGGCGTACTTCTTGACGAAACGAGGGGCCCGTCCACCGCGCAGGCCGGCCATGTCCTGCCAGACGAGGACCTGTGCGTCGCAGTGCGGTCCCGCGCCGATGCCGATCGTCGGGATCCGCAGGGCCTCGGTGACCTCCCGGGCCGCCGGGGCCGGCACCATCTCCATGACGACGGCGAAGCACCCTGCCTCCTCGAGGGCGAGCGCGTCCTCGAGCAGCTTGGCCGCCCCCGATCCGCGGCCCTGGACCTTGTAGCCGCCGAGCACGTGCTCGCTCTGCGGGGTGAAGCCGATGTGTCCCATGACAGGGATGCCGGCGCGCACGAGCAGCTCGACCTCGGGCACCATCGGCTTGCCGCCCTCGAGCTTGACGGCGTGCGCCATGCCCTCCTTCATGAAGCGGGTGGCGGTCGCGAGCGCCTGCTGCGGACTGGCCTGGTAGGAGCCGAACGGCAGGTCGGCGACGACCATCGCCCGTTTGGCGGCCAGCGTCACCGCGCGGCAAAGTGGGACGAGGTGGTCGACGGTGACCGGGACGGTGGTCTCGAAGCCGTAGACGTTGTTGCCCGCCGAGTCGCCGACGAGCAGGACGGGGATGCCGACCTCGTCGAAGATCTCCGCCGTGTACATGTCGTAGGCGGTGAGCATCGCCCACTTCTCGCCCTCCTCCTTCATCTTGAGCAGGTGAGGGATACGGACCCGTCGCTGCGGGGCGGCCTGGACACCGGTGCCGTACGGGGCGGTGGTCTCGCTCATGGTGACGATCCTAGAGCGGGCGAACAGGTAGGTTGACCTGCGTGGCTGAGCCGATGTCGATCCGCTTCGTCTCGATGCATACCTCGCCCGTCGCCGTCCCCGGATCAGGTGACGCGGGCGGGATGAATGTCGTCGAGCGGCACCAGGCCCATGCGCTGGCGGCGCTCGGCCACAACGTCGAGATGGTCACTCGTCGGGCCGACCCCGACGTGCCGGACGTGGTCGAGGTGGCCCCGGGCGTGACCCTGCGCCACCTGCCGGCCGGGCCGCCGAGCGCCCTGGCCAAGAGCCGCATCGACGAGCACCTCGAGGAGTTCACCTCCCATCTGCGTCGGCTCGACGCGCCCGACGTCGTGCACTCCCACCACTGGATGTCCGGGGTGGCAGCCATCCCGTGTGCGCGGGAGTGGGGGGTTCCGCACGTGCAGAGCTTCCACTCCGTGGCGGCCTTGCCGGACTCGCCGCTGGGGGAGGGCGAGCCGCCGGAGTCCCCGCGCCGCGTGCCGGGTGAGCGCTTCGCCGCCCAGGAGAGCGACCTCGTCATCGCCGTGAGCCATGCCGAGGCGCGCACCGTCATCGACCGGTGCGGTTGCGACCCCGGCCGGATCCGGATCGTCTCGCCCGGTGTGGACTCGCAGCACTTCCGTCCCCTCCTCGCCGGCGAGCAGCCCTGGCGCGCCGAGCCCTACCTGCTCTTCGCGGCCCGCCTGCAACCGCTCAAGGGAGCAGACCTGGCGCTCGCCGCATACGCCCTGCTCGACCCGGCCACCCGACCGCGGCTGGTCATCGCCGGCGACACCTCCGTGGACTTCGCGGACTACCGCGCCGAGCTCGACGGTCTCGTCGCCGAGCACGACCTCGCCACCGACGTCGACTTCGTCGGACCGAAGACCCCCGACGAGCTGGCGCCCATGCTGCGGGCCGCCCGCGTCGTGCTCGTGCCGTCGCACTCCGAGACCTACGGCCTCATCGCTCTCGAGGCCAGTGCGAGCGCCGTCCCGGTCATCGCCTCGGCGGCCGGGGGACTGACCGAAGCGGTCGTCCATGGCTGCTCCGGGGTCCTCATTCCCGAGCGCGACCCGCGGCTGTGGGCCGACGCGATGACGCGGGTCCTGCACGACGAGGCGTATGCGAGCCGGCTCGGCCGCAACGGCCGCACCCACGCGCTGGGGTTCTCCTGGGAGGAGCACGCCGACCATCTCGTCGGTCTCTACCGGCGTCTCGCCGAGGCCGCACGGGCCGCGGCGAGTGCCACCGGCCGACGTGACATCCTGCCGGCGCTTCGCTCGGCCGGGACGGTCGGGTTCCTCCACGCCCATCCCGATGACGAGTCGCTCGCGACCGGAGCCCTCATCAGCGATCTCGTCGACCACGGCGTGCGGGTGCAGGTCCTCACCGCGACGCGAGGGGAGCGCGGCGAGGTCGTCGACGGACCCCTGCGCCACCTCGCGGGGACCGAGGCGCTGGACGAGCACCGGATGGGCGAGCTGGCCGCTGCCGTGCGGTTCCTCGGTGCGGAGCCGCCGGTGATCCTCGAGTACGAGGACTCCGGGATGCAGTGGATCACCGAGACCGTCGCAGGTCCGGCGGACGACCTCGGTGAGCGGGCCCTCACGAGCGCCCCGCTCGAGGACGTCGCGGCCCAGGTGGCCGACTGGGCGCGACGGGAGCGACTGGACCTCCTGGTGACCTACGACTCCACGGGGGGCTATGGCCATCCCGACCACGTCCACCTGCACCACGCGGGCGTCCTGGCGGCAGCCCTCGCAGGGATCCCGCTCATCGAGGTGCTGCCGACCCGCAAGGGGATCAGGTGGCGGGGGGAGTGGACCGAGCTGCCGCATACCCGAGGGAGGGTCGTCGCGGCGCTGCGGGCGCACGCGAGCCAGGTGCGCGTGGCCGACCCCGACGACGAGGACGGCATCGTCGTCATCCACAGCGGCGGGCAGCGCGAGACCATCCCGTTGGCGGTCGGCCTGCGCCGCTCCACGGGGACCGGGGCCGTCCCCGGGACCGGGGTGCGGACCGACCGCACATACGCCTCGGGACTTTGACAGGATCAGGGCATGGATCGTCAACAGGAGTTCGTCCTTCGCACCATCGAGGAGCGGGACATCCGGTTCGTGCGGCTGTGGTTCACCGATGTGCTCGGCACCTTGAAGTCGGTGGCGATCGCACCGGCCGAGCTCGAGGGCGCCTTCGCCGAGGGCATCGGGTTCGACGGGTCGGTCATCCAGGGCTTCGCGCGGGTCTACGAGGCGGACATGCTCGCGCGCCCCGACCCCTCGACGTTCCAGATCCTGCCGTGGCGCGGGGAGAGCCCGGGGACGGCGCGGATGCTCTGCGACATCCTCCTGCCCGACGGCTCGCCGAGTTTCGCCGATCCACGCCACGTGCTGCAGCGTGCGCTGTCGAGGGCCTCGGACCTCGGCTTCAGCTTCTACACCCACCCGGAGATCGAGTTCTTCCTCTTCGAGCAGGGCACCAAGCCCGGCCGCACGCCGGTCCCGGTCGACCAGGCCGGATACTTCGACCACGTGGCACGTGGGCTGGGACACGACTTCCGGCGGGCGACAATCACGATGCTCGAGTCGATGGGCATCTCCGTCGAGTTCAGCCACCACGAGGGTGCCCCGGGTCAGAACGAGATCGACCTGCGCTACGCCGACGCGCTGACGACGGCCGACAACATCATGACCTTCCGCACCGTCGTGCGGGAGGTCGCCCTCGCGCAGGGCATCCACGCCTCCTTCATGCCCAAGCCGTTCTCCGACCACCCCGGCTCCGGGATGCACACCCACCTCTCGCTCTTCGAGGGTGACGCGAACGCCTTCTACGAGGCCGGTGCGCCTTACCAGCTCTCGAAGATCGGGCGGCAGTTCATCGCCGGCCTGCTCACGCACGGTGCCGAGATCACCGCGGTGACGAACCAGTGGGTCAACTCCTACAAGCGACTCTGGGGCGGTGGCGAGGCCCCCGCACACCTCACGTGGGGCCACAACAACCGGTCGGCCCTCGTCCGGGTCCCGATGTACAAGCCGAGCAAGGGGCAGAGCACCCGGATCGAGCTGCGCAGCCTCGACTCCGCGTGCAACCCCTATCTCGCGTTCGCCGTCATCCTCGCCGCCGGGCTCAAGGGCATCGAGGAGGGCTATGAGCTTCCGCCGGAGAGCGAGGACGACGTGTGGAGCCTCACGCCGCAGGAGCGCCGGGCGATGGGCATCAAGCCGCTCCCGGCCTCGCTCCACGAGGCGATCACGATCATGGAGACCAGTGACCTCGTCGCCGAGACCCTCGGGGAGCACGTCTTCGACTTCTTCCTTCGCAACAAGCGTCAGGAGTGGGACGACTACCGCCACGAGATCTCCTCCTTCGAGCTCAAGCGATACCTGCACACGCTCTGACGCATGGCGATGACCGAGCCCACCGCCCAGCGCAGCGGCAGCCTTGCCGCAGCCGTCGCGCGGCTCGGGTTCGACGACCCCGGCCGCGTCCTGCGCCTGCTGGGTGACCCGGCTGTCGCCGACCTCATCTCCTCGACCGACCGGATCGAGGAGCACGGCCTCGCCGAGGCGCTCAGCCGCACCGTCGACCCCGATGCCGCCGCCCTCGGCATCGTCCGCGTCATGGAGTCGGTGGCGCGTCGTCCCGAGCTGTATGCGGAGGTCACCGCCGCCCTGTCCGGTCCCGGTCCGGCGCGGGAGCGGGTCCTCGCCGTCGTCGGTGCCTCAGCCGCACTGACCGACCACCTCGTCGCCCACCCGGACCAGTGGCGGGCGGCGGTCGACGCGCGTGACCTCGACCTGGACGAGCGCAGGCTGGCGCTCGTCGGGGCGGTCCAGGGCGCCATCGACGCCCAGGCCCGAGACGAGGAGACGGCCGAACCGATCGACGTGCTGCGGATCGCCTACCGCGAGCAGCTGCTCGGCATCGCCGCGCTCGACGTCACGACAGAGGTGCCGACGGAGCGGTTCGAGACGACGGGAGAGGCACTCGCCGACCTTGCCGCGGCGGCGCTCGAGGCGGCGCTCACCATCGCCCGCAGCGAGGTGGGTGCGGCCGCGGAGTCGACCCGCCTGGCCGTCATCGCCATGGGAAAGACCGGCGGTCGCGAGCTCAACTACATCTCGGACGTCGACGTCATCTTCGTCGCCGAGCCGGCTCTTCCGCAGGAGGCCGGTGAGCCGGTCGACGAGGCGGTGTCCACCGCGGTGGCCACCGACCTGGCGACGCGGATCATGCGGATCTGCGGCGCGCATACCCCCGCGGGCTCGTTGTGGGAGGTCGACCCGGCGCTGCGGCCCGAGGGCAAGGCGGGCCCGCTCGTGCGCACCGTCGCCTCCCACCGGCTGTACTACGAGCGCTGGGCCAAGACGTGGGAGTTCCAGGCGCTGCTCAAGGCCAGGGCCGTCGCCGGAGACGCCGAGGTGGGGCGGGCCTACATCGATGCGATGAGCCCGTTCGTCTGGGCGGCCGCCTCCCGGGAGAACTTCGTCGACGATGTCCAGTCCATGCGGCGCCGCGTCGAGCAGCACGTCCCCAAGGCGGAGGCCGACCGCCAGATCAAGCTCGGCCCGGGTGGCCTGCGGGACATCGAGTTCTCCGTCCAGCTGCTCCAGCTCGTCCACGGCCGCTCCGACGAGTCGCTCCGTGCGAAGAGCACCCTCGCCGGGCTCGGCGCCCTTTCGACCGGCGGATATGTCGGTCGCGACGACGCGGCGACGCTCGCCGACGCCTACCGCTTCCTGCGCACCCTCGAGCACCGGATCCAGCTCTACCGGATGCGCCGCACCCACGTCATGCCGAGCAGCGATGCGGACCTGCGCCGCCTCGGCCGCGCGCTGGGGCTGCGGCAGCAGGCCGCCGAGGAGATCGTCTCGCGGTGGCGGGCTCAGCAGCGCGAGGTGCGCCGCCTCCATGAGCGGATCTTCTACCGGCCGCTCCTCTCCGCCGTCGCGCGGCTGTCGAGTGACGAGGCCCGTCTCTCGCCCGACGCAGCGCGAGAGCGCCTGTCCGCGCTGGGTTTCCGCGACCCTCGTGGAGCCTTCCGGCACCTCGAGGCCCTCACCGAAGGGCCGTCGCGGCGGGCTGCTCTCCAACGGCAGCTGCTCCCGGTCATGCTCGGGTGGTTCGCCGACGAGGCCGATCCCGACGCCGGCCTGCTCGCCTTCCGCAGGATCTCCGACGAGCTGGGATCCACCCCGTGGTACCTGCGCCTCCTGCGGGACGAGGGCTCGGCGGCCGAGCGACTGGCGCACACGCTCGCCCGGTCGAGGTATGCCGGTGACCTCCTCGAGCAGGCTCCCGAGTGCGTGCAGTTCCTCGGGGAGGCGCGCGGGTTGCTGCCGCGATCACGCGAGGACAGCCTGGGCCCCATGCGCGCTGCTGCCGGCCGGCGGGACAACGCCTGGGACGCGATCGCGGCGGCGCGCACGATCCGGCGCGCGGAGCTGTTCCGCATCGCCGTCGCCGACCTCACCGGCCAGGTCGGTCTCGTCGAGGTCGGTGCTGCACTCACCGACGTCACGACGGCGCTCCTCGAGGTCGCCCTGGAGCAGGTGAGCGCCGAGATCGTCGCGCGGTCGGGGGCGGACTCGCTCACCCGGATGCTCGTCATCGGCATGGGCCGCCTCGGGGGTGGTGAGCAGAGCTACGGCTCGGACGCCGACGTCCTCTTCGTCCACGACCCAGTCGAGGGTGCCGATCCGCAGGCGGCTCAGGAGCAGGCGCTCGAGATCGTCAAGGAGCTCATCCGCATCCTCGGCCAGCGCGGGCCGGACCCGGTCGTCGAGATCGACCCGGGGCTGCGTCCGGAGGGCAAGAACGGGCCCCTCGTGCGCTCCCTGGCGTCCTATACCGAGTACTACGAGCGGTGGGCCCAGCCGTGGGAGCTGCACGCGCTCGTGCGCGCGGCCCCGGTCGCGGGCGACGCCGAGCTCGCCCAGTGGTTCCTCGCGCTCATCGACCCCCTGCGGTGGCCGGCCGACGGGATCTCGCAGCGCCAGCTGCGCGAGATCCGCACCCTCAAGGCGCGGATGGAGGCCGAGCGGCTGCCCCGCGGTGCCGACCGAAAGACCCATCTCAAGCTCGGCCACGGCGGCCTCTCCGATGTCGAGTGGGTCGTCCAGCTCACCCAGCTGCGGCACGCTCACGCCCACCCGGGCCTGCGGACCACCTCGACCCTCGCCGCGCTCGACGCCGCCGTCACGGATGGTCTCCTCGACGCCGAGCACGGCACCGACCTGCGGCGGGCCTGGGAGCTCGCCTCCCGGATCCGCAACGCGGGCGTGCTGCTGCGAGCCCGGGGACTGGAGTCGCTGCCGAGCGACCACCGTGAGGCCGATGGTGTCGCCCGCATCCTCGGCATGCCGGCCGGCTCGGGTGAGACCCTCACCGACACCTACCGCCGGTATGCGCGCCGCGCCCGCGCCGCCCACGAGGCCCTCTTCTACGACTGACCGACCTCGCTGCGCCTCTCCCCGCGACGGGCCCCCTGCCGCCTTCTCGCCCCGCGACGGACGGTTCCTCGGTGGTCACCGAGCCGAAGAGCCACCGCACTTCCGTCCCTCGCGGGGGTGGGGCGTGGTCTGACGTCGCGGCGGCTGGTGAGACGGGGGCGGCCACACCGCACACCGCTCGTAGACTCATGGTCATGATGTCCGTCCTCGATCTGCGCAATCGGAGCCTCACCCTGCGCGAGCTGCGAGCCGCCCTGCCGCGCGCCGAGTTCGACGTCGAGGCGGCGCTCCATACGGTCCGGCCGATCTGCGACGACGTCCGCGACCGGGGTGCCGAGGCGCTGTATGCGGCGGCCGAGCGATTCGACGGCGTCCGTCCCGAGCGGCTCCGGGTCCCGAGCGAGGTCATCACCGACGCTCTCGAGCAGCTCGACCCGACGGTGCGCGAGGCGCTCGAGGAGTCGATCCGGCGTGCCCGCCTGGTCCACGCCGACCAACGACGCACCGACACCGCGACAGTGGTCAGCGCAGGCGGCACGGTCACCGAGCGGTGGGTGCCGGTCGACCGGGTCGGCCTCTACGTCCCCGGCGGGCTCGCCGTCTATCCGAGCAGCGTCGTGATGAACGTCGTCCCCGCCCAGCTCGCCGAGGTCGGCAGCATCGCGGTGGCGAGCCCGCCGCAGCGGGATGCCCCGCAGGGATTCACGGGCTGGCCGCACCCGACCGTCCTCGCCGCGTGCGCCCTTCTCGAGATCGACGAGGTGTATGCGATGGGCGGCGCCCAGGCGATCGCCGCCTTCGCCTACGGGTTCGTCGACGTCGACCCCGAGACGGGCGACGAGGCCGAGTGCGACCCGGTCGCGCTCGTCACGGGGCCGGGCAACATCTACGTCGCCGCGGCGAAGCGACTCCTCAAGGGGCTCATCGGGATCGACGCCGAGGCCGGCCCGACCGAGATCGCGATCCTCGCCGACGCGAGCGCCGACCCCGACCACGTCGCCGCCGACCTCATCAGCCAGGCCGAGCACGACCCGCTCGCCGCCTCGGTCCTCGTCACCGACAGCGCCGAGCTCGCCGAGTCCGTGCGCGAGTCGCTCGCCCAGCGCGTCGCCCGCACCAAGCACCACGAGCGGGTGAGCACCGCGCTCACCGGGCAGCAGTCGGGCGTGGTCCTCGTCGACGACCTCGACGCAGGCCTTACCGTCGTCGACGCCTACGCCGCCGAGCATCTAGAGATCCTCACTGCGGATGCGGCCGAGGTCGCCGCCCGCGTCCGCAACGCCGGCGCGATCTTCGTCGGCACGTGGGCGCCGGTCAGTCTCGGGGACTACTGCGCCGGGTCCAACCACGTCCTGCCGACCGGTGGGTGTGCCATCCACAGCAGCGGACTGTCGGTGCAGTCGTTCCTTCGCGGCATCCACGTCGTCGAGTACGACGAGGCCGCCCTGCGCGAGGTCGGTGCCCACGTCGTCGCCCTGGCCCGCGCCGAGGACCTGCCCGGGCACGGCGACGCCGTCATCGCCCGCCTGCCCGAGCTGGAGTGACCCGGTGAGCTCACCCCCGCCGGGACTGCTCCCGGAGGTCGAGGCACTGCTGCGGCCGGACCTGCGAGGCCAGTCCCCCTACGGGGCTCCGCAGCTCGAGGTCCCCATCGCCCTCAACACCAACGAGAACTCCTACGCCGTCCCGGACACCGTCGTCGAGACGATCACTGCGGCGGTGCGGGCGGCTGCGTCCGGCCTCAACCGCTATCCCGACCGTGAGTTCACCGATCTGCGAGAGGCGCTCGCCGCATACCTCTCCCGCTCCGGCACGCCGACCGTGGCGGGCCAGGTGTGGGCCGGCAATGGGAGCAACGAGGTGCTGCTGCACCTGCTCCAGGCCTTCGGCGGCCCGGGACGGACCGCGCTCGGCTTCACCCCGGCCTACTCGATGCACCCGATCATCACCCGCACCACCGGCACCGACTGGGTCGACGGTATGCGCGGGGTCGCCGGGCAGGGTCCGTTCGACCTGTCAGCAGGGTCGGCCGTCGCGCAGGTGCGCGAGCACGAGCCGCACGTCGTCTTCCTCTGCTCGCCGAACAACCCGACGGGAACCGCGCTCGGTCTCGACGTGGTCGAGGCGGTGTACGAGGCGGCCCCGCAGGCGCTCATCGTCGTCGACGAGGCGTATGCCGAGTTCGCCCGTCCGGGAACGCCGTCCGCGCTCACGCTGCTCGCGGGAAGACCGCGGCTCGTCGTCACCCGGACGATGAGCAAGGCGTTCGCGCTCGCCGGCGCCCGGCTCGGCTACCTCGCCGCCCACGCCTCCGTGACCGACGCCCTGCGCCTGGTCCGGATGCCCTACCACCTCGGCACCCAGACCCAGGCGGTCGCGCTCGCCGCGCTCGGGCACACCGACCTCATGCTCGCGACCGTCGCAGCGATCAAGGAGCAGCGCGACCGGATCGTCGAGGCCCTGCCCCTGCTGGGTCTCGAGCCGGTGCCGAGCGATGCCAACTTCGTCCTCTTCGGCCACCTCCCCGACGCGGCGGCGACGTGGCGCGCCCTGCTCGACCGGGGCGTCCTGGTCCGGGACGTCGGGATTCCCCACTATCTTCGAGTCACGGCCGGGACGCCCGAGGAGACGACCGGCTTCCTCGACGCACTGGCCCACGTCCTGCAACTGAAGGAGTCCGCATGAGCGACCACCACACCGGGGGACACCGCACGGCCACCCTGACGCGGACCACCTCGGAGAGCTCGGTCAGCGTCACCGTCGACCTCGACGGCACCGGCCGGGGCTCGGTCTCGACCGGGGTGCGCTTCTACGACCACATGCTGCTCAGCCTCGCCAAGCACTCCCTCATCGACCTCACGGTCGAGGCCACCGGTGACGTCGACGTCGACGCTCACCACACCGTCGAGGACGTCGCGATCCTGCTCGGCGACGCGCTCAAGGAGGCGCTGGGCGACAAGCGCGGCATCAGCCGGTTCGGCGACGCCACCGTCCCGCTCGACGAGGCGCTCGTCCAAGCCGTCGTCGACGTCGCCGGACGACCCTATGCGGTGCACACCGGCGAGCCGGCCGGGCAGGAGTACGTCGTCATCGGCGGCAACTACGTCGGGTCGCTGACCCGGCACGTCATCGAGACCCTGGCCCACCACGCCGGCATCGCCCTGCACGTCCGGGTCCTCTCCGGGCGCGACCCGCACCACATCGTCGAGGCCCAGTTCAAGGCGATCGCCCGGGCCCTGCGGTCCGCCGTCGCGCGGGACTCCCGCGTCGAGGGCGTCCCGAGCGCCAAGGGCGTCCTCTAGGACGCGGCGCCGGGGTGAGCCACAGAGAGTGAACCGAAGACAGTGAACCGAAGAGGGTGAGCGTGCGCGGCGTCCTGCTCGTCAAGGGCACGCCTCCGGAGACGGAGGCCTGGGTCCGGCGTGGGGTCGTCGCTGCCCACGTCGTCCCGGTCGGGACCTGGGTGGGTGTCTGTCCGGCGGAGGCGCGCACCCGCGCTCCGGAGCCCTACGGAGAGGTCATCCCCGCCCTGGCGGGACACCCGCTCCGGCGCAGCCAGCGACCCGGCATCGGCTTCTTCGTGACCCGGGACGACACGGGGGAGCGGGGCCTTCTCACCCTGCAGTCCGGCCGGGTCCGCGCCCGCACCTCCTGGCTGGCCTGGTCGCCGGCGCGCGGGACGCATACCCTTCCGCCCTTGCCGTCCCCAAGCATCGCCGACCTGGCCACCGCGGCCGGCCGGCCCGGGGCCAAGGGGCGCGTCCTCGACGCCCTGCGGGACCGGCGCACCAGCGTGGACGAGTGGCTCACCGGGGTCATGCTCGCCCTCGGGCTGCCCGCCGTCGACCTCATACTCGGCGCCCCGCGCGGCGTCCCCGTCACCGAGCCCGAGGAGAAGTCGGTGGAGACCTTCGCCTCGCTCACCGCCGACGACCTGCGAGAGGACACGTCATCGTGAGAGCGCCCTCCGTCGTCGTCCTCGACTACGGCAGCGGCAACGTCCGCTCCGCCGTGCGCGCGCTCGAGCACGTCGGTGCGTCCGTGGAGCTGACGAGCGACCCCGATGCGGTCCTCGCCGCGGACGGCCTGCTCGTCCCCGGCGTCGGAAACTTCCACTCCTGTATGCGCGCGCTCGCCGCCGCGCGCGGGCCAGTCCTCATCGACCGCCGTCTCGCGGGCGGCCGACCGGTGCTCGGGATCTGTGTGGGCATGCAGGTGCTCTTCGACGGATCGGACGAGCCGAGCGCAGCGCCGGTGGAGGGCCTGGGGGAGTGGCCCGGCCGGGTCGAGCGACTGCAGGCCCCCGTCGTCCCGCACATGGGCTGGTCGACCGTGGCACCGGGATCGGGGTCGCGGCTCTTCGCCGGCATCGAGCAGGAGCGCTTCTACTTCGTCCACTCCTATGCCGTGCCGCAGTGGGTGATGCCGGCCCCCACAGGGTTCTTCGCGTCGGTGGCCCCCGTCGTGACCACGGCGACCCACGGACGGTCCTTCGTCGCCGCGGTCGAGAACGGCCCGCTCTGCGCGACCCAGTTCCACCCGGAGAAGTCCGGCGAGGCAGGATTGAGCCTGCTCCGCAACTGGCTCACCACCCTCTGACCGACGAAGGACCACCCTTGATGACCGAGCGTTCGCGCCTCGAGCTCCTTCCCGCCGTCGACGTCCGCGACGGGCGGGCGGTGCAGCTGCAGCAGGGTATCGCCGGCAGCGGTTGGGACTTCGGGGATCCCGTGCAGGCAGCGCTGGCCTGGCAGGAGCAGGGCGCCGAGTGGCTTCACCTCGTCGACCTCGACCGGGCTTTCGGGACCGGCAGCAACGCCGACCTGCTCGCCGAGATCGTCGGACGCCTCGACATCGCGGTCGAGATGAGCGGCGGCATCCGGGACACCGAGTCGTTGTCCGCGGCGCTGGCGACGGGGTGCCGTCGCGTCAACATGGGCACGGCTGCTCTGGAGCACCCCGAGTGGACCGCACAGGCCATCGCCGAGCACGGCGACCGCATCGCCATCGGCCTCGACGTCCGCGGCACGACACTGGCGGCGCGCGGCTGGACTCGAGAGGGAGGCGACCTCTGGGAGACCCTCGAGCGGCTCGACCGCGAGGGCTGCGCCCGCTACGTCGTCACCGACGTCGCCAAGGACGGGATGCTCCAGGGCCCGAACCTGGACCTGCTCCGGGACGTCTGCGCCCGCACCGAACGTCCGGTCGTCGCGAGCGGTGGCGTCTCCACACTCGCCGACATCGAGGCCGTTCGCCGCCTTGTGCCCGAGGGCGTCGAGGGCGCGATCATCGGATCCGCGCTGTACAAGGGCGCCTTCAGCCTTTCCGACGCCCTCGACGTGGCGGGGCGCCCATGACCGGCGCCCATCACCCCGGCGACGATAGCGCGCGCGTGCACGACTCGGCAGGGCAGGTCTTCGCCGGCCGCAGTCTCGACGCGACCGGCTTCGAGCACGACGACGGCACGGCCGACGAGGCTCTGGTCATCGCCCGCTCCGATCCGTCGGACGAGCACGGCTGGATGCGCGCGGTCAGTCGGACGCGCTTCCTCGTGCCCGTCCTGGCCGTGCCGGGCGAGGTCGAGGAGATCGACGGGCGCCTCGTGGAGAAGACGAGCGACATGGCGATGGTGACCCTCACCGCACCGGACGGTCAGCGGGCCCTGCCCGTCTTCACCGGCACGTATGCGCTGACCGAGTGGGACGAGAGCGCCCGCCCGATCCCCGTCGAGGCGGCACGCGCGGCCCAGGCGGCGATCACCGAGCAGTGCGACGTCATCGTCGTCGACGTCGCCGGCCCGGACACCTTCGTCCTGCGACCGAGCATGGTGTGGGCGCTCGCGCAGGCTCAGGACTGGCTCCCCGGTCACGAGGACCCGTTCGTCGCGGAGTCCGTCGCCCGGGCCCTCATCGAGGAGGAGCTCGTCGTCGACCACGACCTCGTCCCGGGCGAGCCCACCGGTCAGGGCGTGCTCGGCATCCGGCTCGTGCTGCCGACGGGGCTGCGGACCGAGGAGATCCAGGCGCTGGCCACCCGGGTGGGGGAGCGCCTTGCGACGGACGGCGAGTTCCGGGCTCGCGTGGACGGTGTCTCTTTCATCCTCGCTGCGCGGTAGGTAGTCCCGGGGCCGCGGGCACGGGCGGTGGGTGAGCCATCGTGCGTGCGCCGGCCAGCGCATACCCCCGGCGTTTTGAGTGGGTCAGCGCCAGGCTGCTATCGTTGGCCGGACCGGCTTCGCCCGCACTCACGTGTGGGCCGAGCGCAAGAGAGGCTCTCGAGCTTCCACCTGGCACCCGCCGCGCGACCTCGGTCGCACTCAGTACAGGGTGCCGAGGTCACGAGGTACCCGACCCGGGCGGTCCGCCATCCGGTTCGACTCGAAGGCTTCTTGCGCGCGCGCCAAGGAGCCTTTTCGCTTTTCTCGTCGGCGGACCCGTCGCCGCGCGAGCCGACGACCCTGAAGGAGCAGACATCAGCGAGCCACGCATCAACGAGCGCATCCGGGTCCCCGAGGTGCGCCTCGTCGGACCCAACGGAGAGCAGGTCGGCATCGTCCGAGTCGAGGATGCTCTGCGACTCGCCGCCGAGGCCGACCTCGACCTCGTCGAGGTGGCCCCGATGGCCAAGCCGCCCGTGGCCAAGCTCATGGACTTCGGCAAGTACAAGTACGAAGCCGCCATGAAGGCCCGGGAGGCTCGCAAGAACCAGGTCAACACCGTCATCAAGGAGATCAAGCTCCGCCCGAAGATCGACCCGCACGACTACGGCACGAAGAAGGGCCACGTCGAGCGCTTCCTCAAGGGTGGGGACAAGGTCAAGGTGACGATCATGTTCCGGGGCCGTGAGCAGTCGCGTCCCGAGCTCGGGTTCCGCCTGCTCCAGCGCCTCGCCGAGGACATCGGCGAGCTCGGCATCGTCGAGTCATCGCCCAAGCAGGACGGCCGCAACATGGTCATGGTCATCGCTCCGACGAAGAAGAAGTCCGAGGCCATGGCCGAGCAGCGCCGCAAGCGCGACCGGGACGCTGCCGCCAAGTCCGAGGGTACCGAGTCCCACGAGGTCACTGAGGGCGACAGCCCCCAGGCCACCGAGACCGTGACCATGACCGACACCACGACTGAAGCCCCGGCAGAGGCCTCGCCAGAGTCAAAGACAGAGGCCCCGGCCGAGGTCGAGGTCGCGAGCACCACGTCGCAGGACGAGGTCGCCGCGTCCTGACGGCGCATCCACGTTTTTCCAGCACCACCCACCCCACGTGTCCGCTTCACCGGCCGACGCGCGAGAGATCAAGGAGATCGGCAGCCATGCCGAAGAACAAGACCCACAGCGGCGCCAAGAAGCGCTTCCGTGTCACCGGCTCGGGCAAGATCATGCGTGAGCGCGCCGGCGTGGTCCACAAGTTCCACGAGAAGACCCCGCAGAAGGCGCGGGCTCTCTCCAAGGACGTCGTGGTCAGCCCCGCGGACACCAAGCAGGTCAAGAAGATGCTCGGTCGCTGACCGACTGCCCAGTCTTTCCCAGAAGAAGCAAAGGAGTACTCACGTGGCACGCGTGAAGAGGGCAGTCAACGCCCAGAAGAAGCGCCGTACGGTTCTCGAGCAGGCCAGCGGCTACCGCGGTCAGCGCTCGAGGCTGTACCGCAAGGCCAAGGAGCAGGTCACCCACTCCCTCGGCTACGCCTACCGTGACCGGCGCGCCCGCAAGGGCGACTTCCGTCGACTGTGGATCCAGCGGATCAACGCCGCTGCCCGCGCCAACGGCATGACCTACAACCGGTTCATCCAGGGCCTCAAGGCCGCTGAGGTCGAGGTCGACCGCCGCATTCTCGCCGACATGGCCGTCAACGACGCGCCGGCCTTCGCCGCGCTCGTCGAGATCGCCCGGGCCAACGTCCCGGCCACGGCCGACGCCTGAGAGTGCTGAGCAACCCCAGGGCGGACCGCGTCAAGACGGTCCGGTCCCTGGCGAAGCGGTCGGTGCGCACGCGCACCGGCCGCTTCGTCGTCGAGGGCCCACAAGGAGTGCGCGAGGCGGTCCGCCACGCGCCCGATCGGGTCGTGGACGTGTATGCGACACCCGCCGCAGCGGACCGCTACGCCGAGGACATCCTCGGACCCGCGCGCGCCGCCGGGCTCTTCGTCCACGGGGTGAGCGAGGAGGTCCTCGCGGCGATGGCCGATGCCGACAGCCCGCAAGGCGTCATCGCCGTGGTGACGGACACCTCGCCCGGAATCGGCGACATCCTCGCCGCCGGCCCGCGGCTGCTCGTCTTCCTCACCCATGTCCGGGACCCGGGGAACCTCGGCACCGTCATCCGCGCCGCGGATGCGGCCGGCGCCGACGCCGTGCTCATCAGCGCGTCCTCGGTCGACGTGACCGCACCCAAGGTCGTCCGCTCCACCGCCGGATCGCTCTTCCACCTCCCGATCATTCGGGACCTGCCGATCGAGGAGACTCTCGAGCACCTGCGTGAGCACGGTGTCCGGACCCTCGCAGCGGACGGGCACGGCACCGACCTCTTGCCCGACGCCGACCTGACGGGACCGCATGCGTGGGTCATGGGCAACGAGGCCTGGGGCCTTCCGGCACCGCTTCGCTCGGCCTGTGACGCGGTCGTCCGGGTCCCGATCTACGGACGGGCCGAGTCGCTCAACCTGGCGATGGCCGCAACAATCTGCATGTATGCATCCGCCGGCGCCCATGCCCGTCGGACTCGGCCGCTAGGTTAGAGGCATGACCATGGGGCGGCCGGAGAGCGAGACCCCAGCCCAGCGGTCGCGCGAGCCGTCCGACGAGGCGCCCAACCACTTTGATGGGTTCATCGCCGAGCGCTATGCGCGTGAGCTGGCCGACGACGCGTCGGAGCTCCTACCTGACGGGTTGATCGCCGTCTTCGCTGACGAGACGATCGACTATGTCAACAGCCGGGCGGCCCTGGCCTGCGGTTTGACGGCTCAAGAGATGCGGGGGCATCAGCTTCGGGAGGTTCTGCCCTTCCAGGACATGCACGGCCGAGACTGGTGGTCGCTCAGCGACCCCGCCCGCGCTCTGCACATCACCACCGGACACCGCGAGAAGATGCTCATCCTGCCGAACGGCAAGGTCGTGCTCGTCACCGCGCGGTACCTGCGCCACCCGGACGGTCGTCTCTTCGCCATCCTCCTCGGCCTGCGCACCGCGATGGAGCGCCTGCGAGCCGAGAGGGTGATGGCCGAGGTCATCACGACCGTCGCACACGAGCTGAGGTCGCCGGTGGCGAGCATCACGGGATTCACCTCGAGCCTGCTGCGCCACTGGGACCGGGTCAGCGAGGAGGACAAGCAGCTCATGCTCGAGACGATCAAGGCCGACGCCGAGCGGGTCACCCGGCTCGTCACCGAGCTGCTCGACATCTCGCGCATCGATGCCCGGTCGCTCCCGATACGGCCCCAACCGGTCGACGTCCGCACTATCCTCACCGCGCAGGTGGCCCGCCGGGTCGGGATCGGCGAGGCTGCGGAGCGCTTCCGCGTTGAGGTCGAGGCCGAGCTGCCCGAGCTCTGGGCCGACCCGGATCGTCTCGAGCAGGTCGTGACCAACCTCGTCGACAACGCCCTTCGCCACGGCGCGGGAGAGGTGTGCCTGCGGGTCGTCGCGTCGAGCACCGACGCTGGGGAGCCCGCTGTGCGGCTCTGCGTCTCCGACGAGGGCGACGGCATCCCCGAAGCCAACCGCGAGCTCGTCTTCTCGCGCTTCTGGCAGGGCGGGTCCAAGGCCGGCACGGGCATCGGGCTGTTCCTCGTTCGAGGCATCGTCGAGGCGCACGGGGGCACCGTCCGCGTGAGGGAGGCGCCCTCCGGTGGCGCTGAGCTCGAGGTGCTGCTGCCGACGGGTGCGCCGGATCGCCCCGGAGGTCGGCTGCCCCTAGGATGAGCCGGTGCTCCGCCGGTACCGCGACGTCCTCGCCCTCCCGGCCATCCGCACCGCGGTGCTCGTCGGCCTCCTGGCGCGCCTCCCGCTCTTCGGGGCCGGTGTCATCGTCACCCTCCATGTCGTGCGCACCCTCGAGCGCTCCTACACCGAGGCAGGGCTGGCCACCTCGATCCTCGTGCTCGCGATCGCGGTCTCCGGGCCGTGGCGGGGTCGGCTCCTCGACCGGTTCGGGCTGCGCCGGGTCCTCATCCCCTCGATCGTCGTGCAGAGCGGGTATGCGCTCACCGCCCCCTTCCTGGAGTTCGGCCCGTTCCTCCTCGCCCAGGCTGTCGCCGGGCTCTTCTTCATCCCCGTCCAGGCCATCCTGCGCCAGGCCGTCATGGCCGCAGCCCCCGACGAGCAGCGCCGTGCCGTCCTCTCGCTGGACGGGATCGTGCTCGAGCTGTCGGCGGGACTGGCGCCGGCGATCGCCGTCTGGGCGGCGACGACCTGGTCCACCACCTATGTCCTCGCGGGCGTCTTCTGGGCCAGCGCCCTGGCCGGCATCCTGCTCTACGCCGTCAACCTTCCGCTGCACCGACCTGGCGCCGTGGACGCAGACACCGTCCGGCACCCGACCCGGTCGTGGTTCGGGCTCGGCGTCCTGGCACTGCTCATCGGCGGGACGACCAGCACGCTCGTCTTCGCGGGTACCGACCTCTCAGCGGTAGCCACCCTCAACGAGGTCGGCAAGGCATCCTCGATCGGGTGGGTCCTCGCGCTGTGGGCGGTCGGATCGCTCATCGGCGGACTGGTCTACGGCGGCATCCAGCGTCCGCTCAACCCGTTCCTCCTCCTCGCCGCACTCGGAGCCGTCACCCTGTTGCCGGCCCTCTCGACCGGCGCGCTCAGTCTGGGCCTGCTCCTGCTCGTCGCCGGTCTCCTCGGCCAGCCCGTGATCACCGGGACGGTCGAACGCCTCACCGACCGGGTGCCGGAGTCGGCCCGCGGTGAGGCGATGGGGTGGCACTCGACCGCGATGACGAGCGGCATCGCACTGGGTGCCCCCGTGAGCGGGATGGCGATCGACCGCTCCGGAGGGGAGGCCGGCTTCTTGGTCGTGGGTTCGGTCGCGATCGTCGTCGGTGCGAGCCTGTGGGCCGTGTCGGCGTACTCAGCCCGCCCAGCGCGACGTCGTGGCCAGACCGGGGCGCTCAGCGGTCCGTGACAGGACCGAAGTCCGCCGCCGGGAGGTCGCTCTGGCCGTCCTCGATGGCCTGCACGATGCGGCGCGCGACCGCCTCGGGGTCCAGTCCCTGCGAGAGTCTCGGCGCGATGCCGGCCAGCGGCCGGGTGGCCAGGCCGGTCTCGGTGTGGGGTGGTCGTGCGTCGATCACGGTGACCTTCTGCCGGCGCAGCTCGCGCGTCAGCGAGGTGTCCGCGGCCGTGAGGGCCGCCTTCGACGCGGCATATGGGCTCATGCCGGGCAACGGCTGCTCGGCGACGACCGCGGAGATGTTGCAGACGAAGCCGCCGTTCTCGGCCAGCGCCGGGGCGACCCGGCGGATCATCCACAACGGGCCGATCACGTTGGTCATGAACAGCTCCTCGATGACGGCGTCATCGGTGTCGACGAGGGGGCCGAAGGCGACGACGCCGGCCGCGTTGACGACCCCGTCCAGCCGACCGTATGCGTCCCGCGCGGCCTGCACGATGCGGTCGCCGGCGGTCGCGTCGGTGAGGTCGGCGACCACCCGTGGCGCGTCCTCGACGCCCACGGCAGCCAAGCGGTCCTCGTCGCGGCCCACCAGCACCACCCGCGCACCTCGTGCCGCGAGCTCACGGGCGATGAGTGACCCGAGGACACCACTGGCCCCGACGACAGCGACGACGGATTCCTTGAGCGTGTGACCGGACATGGGCCCACTGTAGGGATGTGCGACCTACGCCGGTCCACTCGCCGCGGGCGTCACGCGTCGTCGGCCCGCCCGGCCAGGTAGTCCTGGTAGGCGGGAAGGTCGAGCACGCCGGTCCCGGAGAGTCCGATGAGGATGGACTTCTCCTCGCCGGACTCGGCGCAGGCCCGGGCCTCTCGCACCGCGCCGGCGACGGCGTGCGTCGACTCCGGTGCCGGGATGAGTCCTTCGGAACGGGCGAAGAGAACGCCGGCCGCGAAGGCCTCGTCCTGGTCGACAGCGATCGCCTCCATGAGGCCGAGGTGGACCACGTGGCTGACCATCGGGCTCATCGCGTGGTAGCGCAGACCGCCGGCGTGGATCGGGTCGGGGACGAAGTCACGACCGAGGGTGTACATCTTCATCAGCGGTGTCAGTCCGGCGACGTCTCCGTGGTCGTACTCGTAGCGTCCCTCGGTCAGCGACGGACACGCGGAGGGCTCGACGGCGACGAGACGACTGGTCGTCCGGCCGGCGAGGTTCTCGCGGACCATCGGGAAGGTGAGCCCCGCGAGGTTGGACCCGCCGCCGGCACAGCCGAAGACGACGTCGGCCTGCTCCTCGCCGAACATCGCAAGCTGCTTGAGGGTCTCCTCGCCGATGACCGTCTGGTGGAGCATGACGTGGTTGAGGACCGAGCCGAGCGCGTACCGCGCCTCCGGGTCGGTCGCCGCAGCCTCGACCGCCTCCGAGACGGCCATCCCGAGCGAGCCCGTCGTGTCGGGGAAGTCCTTGCGCATCTGCCGACCGGACTCCGTCAGCTCCGAGGGCGAGGAGTGGATCGTCGACCCGTAGGTCTCGATCATCATGCGGCGGTACGGCTTGGACTCGTACGAGGCCGCGACCTGCCAGACCTCACATGTCATCCCGAACAGCGCGCACGCCATCGCCAGGGCGCTGCCCCACTGGCCCGCACCGGTCTCGGTCGTGACCTTGGTGACCCCGTCGAGGTGGTTGTAGTAGGCCTGGGCGACCGCGGTGTTCGGCTTGTGCGAGCCGACCGGCGAGACGCCCTCGTACTTGTAGTAGATCCGGGCCGGGGTCCCGAGCGCCTTCTCGAGGCCGTAGGCACGATAGAGGGGCGACGGACGCCACAGCTTGTAGATCTCTCGCACCGGCTCGGGGATCTCGATGAACCGCTCAGGTGAGACCTCCTGCGCGATGAGCCCCGAGGGGAACAGCGGCGCGAGGTCGTCCGGGCCGACCGGCTCCCTGGTGCCCGGGTGCAGGTGCGGCGGGAGGGGCTCGGGCAGGTCGGCGAGGAGGTTGTACCAGTGGGTCGGGATCTCGCTCTCCGGGAGCGTCGCCTTGGTCAGCCTGGCCGTGGTGAGCCTGGCGGTGCCGGGGCTGCCCTCAGTGCGGCCGGCCTCCGTGGGTGTCTCGGTGTGCGGGGTGACGGTCATGTCGACACCCTAGAGGCGATACTCTTGGCGGTCATGAGTGGTCGTCGATTTCGCTAGCCTTCGGGCGCGCTGTCCCAGCATCTGAGCGCTCCCGGGGGCTGTGAGCAGCCGCCCACGCGCGTCGGCTGCCCGAAGACTCGACTACCGACCCCTTGACCGGAAGACACACTCACCCATGTCTGGACCCAACACGAACTTCGACCCCGTCCAGGTGGCCGCGCTCGAGCCCGCGGCGCTCGAGGCCAATGTCGCCGCAGCGCTGGACGCCATCGGCGCCGCCTCGAGTCTCGACGATCTCAAGACGGTGCGGACGGCCCACCAGGGGGACAAGAGCCCCCTCGCCCTCGCCAACCGCGAGATCGGGGCCCTGCCGCCGAGCGCCAAGGCCGATGCCGGCAAGCGTGTCGGCTCCGCCCGAGGTCAGGTGGCCGCGGCGTTCACCGCCCGGCGGGCCGAGCTGGAGGCCGAGCGCGACGCGCGCATCCTCGTCGAGGAGGCGCTCGACGTCACCCTCCCGACCGGCCGACGGCCGCTCGGGAGACGCCACCCCATCGAGCTCATGGCGACCCGGATCACCGACATCTTCGTCGGCATGGGCTGGGAGATCGCCGAGGGGCCGGAGATCGAGGCCGAGTGGTTCAACTTCGACGCCCTCAACTTCGACGCCGACCACCCGGCCCGCCAGATGCAGGACACGTTCTACATCGCGGCGCCCGGGCCTCGGGATGGTGAGAACCCGACCCACGACCGCGGTGAGGAGAGCGGGCTCATCCTGCGGACGCATACCTCTCCGGTCCAGGCGCGGGCGCTCCTGGAGCGAGGCGTACCGCTCTACATCGCCTGCCCGGGGCGGGTGTTCCGCACCGATGACCTCGACGCTACGCACATGCCGGCGTTCCACCAGGTCGAGGGGCTCGCGATCGACGAGGGCCTGACGATGGCGCATCTCAAGGGGACCCTCGACCGGCTCGCCACCGACATCTTCGGCGAGGGCATCACGACCCGGCTGCGCCCCTCATACTTCCCTTTCACCGAGCCCAGCGCCGAGATGGACCTGCGCTGCTTCATCTGTCGCGGCGCCGACTCCGCCTGCCGGGCCTGCAAGGGCAACGGCTGGATCGAGTGGGGTGGCTGCGGGATGGTCAACCACAACGTCCTGCGCGCCTGCGGCATCGACCCCGACGTCTACTCCGGCTTCGCCTTCGGGATGGGCATCGACCGGGCCCTGATGTTCCGCACCGGCGTCTCCGACATGCGCGACATGATCGAGGGAGACGTGCGCTTCAACGCCCAGTTCGGGATGGAGATCTGACCATGCGAGTCCCACTTGACTGGCTCCGCGAGCACGTCGTCGTCCCGGCGGACGCGACGGCCCAGGACGTCGCCGCCGACCTCGTCCGGGTCGGCCTCGAGGAGGAGGCCTTCCACGGCAGCGGGGTGACGGGTCCGCTCGTCGTCGGCCGGGTCCTCACCCTGGACCGGGAGCCGCAGAAGAACGGCAAGGTCATCAACTGGTGCACCGTCGACGTCGGTGCTGCGAACGGCACCGGCGAGCCGCAGGGCATCGTCTGCGGCGCGCACAACTTCGAGCGCGGCGACCTCGTGCCGGTCATCCTGCCCGGCGGGGTCCTCACCACGCCGCAGGGTCCCCTCGAGGTGAGCGCCCGCAAGACCTATGGACACGTCTCTGCGGGGATGATCTGCTCCGAGCTCGAGCTCGGGCTGGGGGACGACCACGACGGGATCATCGTCCTCACCCGCCGCTTCGCCGACGAGCCGGACCTGCTCGCCACCCTGGAGCCCGGCACCGACGCGATGCCGCTCCTTGGGCTGGACCGCGAGACCGTCGAGGTCAACGTCACCCCGGACCGCGGCTACGCCTTCTCGATCCGCGGGATCGCCCGCGAGTACAGCCACGCCACCGGCGCGACCTTCCGCGACCCTGCGGCAGGAGTGCCCGCACACGAGCGCGCCG
>JBHEPF010000071.1:0-5514 GCA_046260445.1 Dermatophilaceae bacterium
CTTGTCGGCCAGGAGCCGGAAGTCCTCGTCGTATCCGCCCTCAGCCAGAGCCTTCACCAAGGTGGCGAGCATCGGGTTGTCCCCGGCCTGGCCAGCGCTCAGCAACGCGATCACCGGCGTGCACGTCAGGTCCGAGAGGGCATGGATCTTGGTGCTCAACCCGCCGCGGGAGCGACCCAGCGCGTGGTCAGGCGGCTCCCCAGGCACGACCCGCGAATTCGTGTGATTCGATCCTGCCCCCTGTCTGGTCCGCAGGGTCGCCGACGACGGAGTCCCGACGGGCGCCAGCGGCGTGCTGGTGCGCCCGCACGATCGTGGAGTCGATCGACAGGATCGCCTCCACCACATCACCGTCCAGCTTGGCTTGCTCGCGCACCGCCGCGAGCATCTGCGCGTACGTGCCGTCGGTCGACCACAGCCGATGTCGTTGCCACACAGACTGATACGGCCCGAACGCCTCCGGCAGATCCCGCCAGGGCGAACCGGTGCGGAACCGCCAGATGATCCCCTCCAACGTCGTGCGGTGGTCGATCCACGGACGACCACGACGACCCGCATCCTGCGACATCACCGACCCCAGGACATCCCACAACTCATCACCTATCACGCCATCACGAAGCATGAAGGCCACGATGCCGGGCCTACCCGCAGATCTTTAGCAGACACGCTCTAGGCATAGCGAATGGCTATGCCCGTTAGTGAACGGCGACTGGATCGGGCTTCTGCTCGTCGACAGGTCACGATCGATGAGGCCCTCGACCATGCCGAGCAGATCGTGGCCGAGCAGGGCGCCGGCGCATTGACGATCGCCGAGATTGCACGCCAGATGGGCATGCGCCCCCCCTCGCTGTACAAGTACTTCCCCTCACTTCATGGCGTCTACGACGCGCTCTTCGCTCGAGGCAACGCCCGCTTGGCGGCGTACGTCGAGGACGCAGTCCGCGACCTCGACCCGGGGCTGGAGCGCCTCCTGGAGTCGACCCGGGCCATCTTGCGCTGGTCGATGTTCAACCGCGGCTTGGCGCCGCTGCTGTTCTGGCGACCCATCCCGGGCTTCGAACCCAGCCCGGCTTCCTACGCCCTCGCCGAGCAGCTGCTCCAGCGTTCCCGCGCGGATCTGACGACAGCCGTGCGCAACGGCGAGCTGGGCCCGCATGCTGACACCGACGAGGTCTTTCGCCTCTTCACCTCCATCAGCGCCGGACTCGGCACCCAGCAGCTGCCCAACGAGCCCGACGCAACCTACGAGTCCGGTCTCTTCACCTCCCTCACCGACCAGGCACTCGAGATGTTCGTCCAGCAGCACTCACCACCACCTGGAAAGGCACGACGATGAGACAGGAACTCACCCACGACAGCGTCGAGCGCCACATCGACGCCCCCCCCAGGCTCTGTACGACATCATTGCCGACGTCACCCGCATGCCCGAGCTCTCCCCGGAGATCGTCTCCTGTGAGTGGATCAACGGCGCCACCGGACCAGCCGTCGGCGCGCAGTTCCGGGCCAAGAACCACGCCGGTCGAGGCCCGGACTGGCACAACACCCCCGTCATCACCGTTGCCGACCGCGGCCACGAGTTCGCCTTCTCCCGCACCGAGTAGTTTGCCGGCACCACGTGTGGCGATACCTGTTCACGCCCGAGGCACAGGGCACCCGCGTTACCGAGTCCTATGAAGTGACCACGCCGGTGACAACGCTCGGGTGGTTGATCATCGGCGGCCTCTACGGAAACAAGGACCGCCGAGGAGATCTGCGACGCGGAATGGAAGAGACACTCCACCGGCTCGCCGCCCTCACGCAGAGCGCGGCTCGATCCTGACCAGGAGAGCGCTCAGCTCGGCCAGCCCATAGTCACGATGCAGCGCGGCCGATAGGCGGCGTTGTGACGCACCTCAACCGCGTGCGCCGCTCTCGCTCTTCACAGACCGTGGCCACAAAGAACAGAGTGTGCTTGCCGGATGAGAACGCCTTGCCAGGCTCAGTCCTAGAGCTGCGGTGCCCTGCCGTTTCAACGCATCGAGTCCCTCTCGCATGGCCCGTAGTCACTCCGGCGAGGGCCGACCCAGTCGACGAGCTCATCCACCACGCGCAGCGGCGCGCGGGTGCGGAAGGAGTGGGTGGGATTCCCGGGGAACCTCTTGTCCGTGACGTTGGGGTCATCCTCGAACTCGCCCATCGGATCGACGATGTAGATCCGCCCAAGGCCGTCACCCGCAGCCAGCTCGGCACCCCAGATCGCTGCATCGAGGGTCGCGGTGAAGTAGGCGTAGTTCATCACCCGGCCCTGCTCGAAGTTCGACTCACGGCCGAGCACCAGCAAGTCGCCGACAGCCATAGCAGCCTTCGTCCCGTGTAGATAGCCATCGGGCTCGTAGACGTCGACCGGCACGGGCTCTCGCGGCGGCGCTCATGCGCCCGACAGTAGCTCTCGCGTCGGGCCGAGAAGCCGGTTCTTTCAGTGACGCGGTCTCCAGGTTGATCACCACCCCATGACGCTTCCGATCGGATCGCGACTTGAGGGGCGGCTGTTCGACGGGGCCGAGGGCGCAATACCGCTCTACGCTGATCGTTATGGATCAGCCGTCGCGCGTCACATACGTCCTCGTCGACGGCGAGAACATCGACGCCACCCTCGGTACATCGGTTCTGGGGCGCCGCCCCCGTCCTGAGGAGCGACCCCGGTGGGAACGGCTGCTGCAGTTCGCGAGCGAGCAGTGGGGGCAGCCGGCCATCGGCCTCTTCTTTCTCGCCGCGAACAACGACCTGCCGATGCCGTTCGTCCAAGCTCTGTTGGCGATGGGCTGGCGACCGATCCCGCTATCCGGTAGCGCCAACGAGAAGGTGGTCGACATCGCCATTCAGAGGACGCTGGTCGAACTGGGTCGGCGCGACGCCGATGTCATGCTCGTCAGCCATGATGGGGACTTCGTCGAGCAGGTGGGTGATCTCCTCGATAGCCGACGGGTAGGCGTCGTCGGCTTCCTCGAGTTCCGCAGCAACACATTCTCACAGCTCGTGAAGCAGGGCCTCGAGTTCTTCGACCTCGAGTACGACGTCAAGGCGTTCAACACGCAGCTCCCACGCGTGCGGATCATCCCCATCGAAGAGTTCGACCCAGCACAGTTCCTGCAGTACTGAGCTGGCGCCGTGCGGTCCGGACCGTCATCGGCATCGACCCGGGGACTTCGACCCGATCATCATCCCGGTCGGCTTCCGGCTGCTCGACGATCGTGGGGAGCCGGTATCCGGCCAGGCTCGGTCCAGAACTCGCCTGACCTGTGCTCTCTCTGGAGGCAAGCGACCCCACGGCTCAGCGCGTGCTGGTGCGACCGAACTGACGTACTGCCAGAGGTACGAAGGCAGCCAGCATGACTCCGGCACCCAGGATGACAGTGAGGACGGGGTGTTGCATGGGCCAGGTGTCGGGCGCCGGCACACCGCCGGTGTTGCCGAACAGCTCCCGGGCGGCCTGAACCAGCGCCGAGACGGGGTTCCAGTTGGCGATGAACTCCAGCGGACCCGGCAGGCTCGCGGCCTGAACGAAGGCGTTGGAGATGAAGGTCAGCGGGAAGAGGACCATGAACGCGGCGTTGTTGATCGTCTCGGGGGTGCGCACCATCATCCCGAGCAGCGCCATCACCCAGCTGAAGGCGTAGGAGAACAGCAGGAGCAGTCCCACCCCGGCCAGGAACGAGGGGACGCCGTTGGTGAAGCGCCAGCCGAGCACCCAGGCGGTGGCGATCATGATCACCATCGAGATTGCGTTGAGCACGAGGTCGGAGTTGGTGCGGCCCACCAGCACCGCTGAAGGATTCATCGGGAGGGTGCGGAAGCGGTCGATCAGACCCTCCTTGAGGTCCTGAGCCATGGCCGCGCCGGAGAACGTCGACCCGAACACGACCGTCTGGGCGAAGATGCCGGCCATGAGGAAACTGGTGTAGTCGAGGTCACCCCCGACGTCGATGGCTCCGCCGAACACCTGGGAGAAGAGCACGACGAACATGATCGGCTGCAGCACGGCGAAGAGCAGCATGTCAGGCGAGCGCTTGATCTTGTTGAGGTTGCGCCAGGTGACGGTCCATCCGTCGGCGAACCAGGTGTTGAGGGCTCCCGTGACCTGCGGCTGCAGCGGCGGGGTCGCTGCGCGGGTCCCGGCGGTCGAGGTGGGGGTGGCGATACTCATCGGGCTTCCTCCTGCAGGTGCGGTGCGGACCCGTCAAACTCCGGCGCCGCGTGGTGTCCGGTCAACGTCAGGAAGACGTCGTCCAGGGTGGGGCGCCGCATACCAGCGTCATGGAGGCGCACGCCCTGGGAGCCGAGCTCCGCAAGGACATGCTGCAGCGCCTGCGGCCCCTGGTCGACCGCGACGTCGAACTCGCGACCGTTGTCACTGACGGACGGCTCGCCGTTGCCGAGCCGCGCCAGCACCTCGCGGGCCGTCGGGGCGTCGGCCTCCTCGACGATGGTGACGACGACCCGGTGACCGCCGACCTGGGCCTTGAGCTCGTCGGAAGTGCCCTCGGCGATAACCCTGCCGTGGTCGATCACTGAGATGTGGTCGGCGAGGTAGTCGGCCTCCTCGAGGTACTGCGTCGTGAGCAGGAGCGTCGTGCCGCCCTTGACGAGGTCGCTGATGGTCTCCCACAGCGCCACCCGACTGCGTGGGTCCAGGCCGGTGGTGGGCTCATCCAGGAAGAGGATGCGGGGGTTGTTGACCAGGGCACCGGCGAGGTCGATGCGCCGGCGCATGCCGCCCGAGAAACCCTTCACCGGACGGTTGCCCGCCTCGGTGAGGTCGAAGGCCTCGATGAGCTCGCGCGCACGCACCCTGGCCTGCCGGGTGCCCAGGTGGTAGAGCCGGCCGACCATCTCGAGGTTCTGCAGGCCGGTCAGGTTCTCGTCCACGGCGGCGTACTGGCCAGATGCACCTATCACCCGGCGCACCCCCTGGGGGTCCGCGAGGACGTCGATTCCATCGATGACGGCGGTGCCGGAATCGGGACGTAGGAGGGTGTTGAGCACCTTGACCGTCGTGGTCTTGCCTGCTCCGTTGGGCCCCAGGAGGGCCTTGACGGTGCCTTCGGGCACAGCCAGGTCGAGACCTGTCAGTGCGTGCACCGTCTGCGACCTCATCGCGTAGGTCTTGGTGAGGCCGTGAGCCTCGATGATCGGCATCAGTGAGTTCCTTCAGGAGCAGAGCTGAGCATGTCAGTAGTAGGTGTCAGCACCGGCCGGCAGCAGGGAATTCCCCTCCGTTCGCCGCGACATTCGTCGGACGCCAGCGGTGGGTCGACTCCCGACTACTTGATGATTGCGGGTAGGACCGGTGTCCGGCCAGACTCGGTCCAGGTGCTCACGAGGCGAGCCCGCGAGCCATTCGACGCTATTTGGGTTGCGGCTTCGTCGAGGAGGGACGACCTCGTCAGGCATTCTGGACCGGGCGCCGGTATGCAGATCTCGTCGAGATGTCGATCTTGCGTGAGGAATGAAGGGCCGCAGGGCCGGTCGGCAGTC